>CAZRPT010000139.1:0-8083 GCA_964601985.1 uncultured Verrucomicrobiota bacterium | reverse complement strand
AGCCGCCGGGGCAGCCGGGCCCAGGCCAGGCCGGCGGCCACGAACGCCAGCGCGGCGGCGGCCAGGTAGGTGGCGCGCGGGTCCCAGCCGTAGAGGGCGGTGGCGAACACGGGGCCGAAAATCCGCCCCAGGGTGCTGGCGCTTTGCGCCACGCCGAGGGTGCCGCCCTGTTCCTCCGCCGGCGTGAGCCGCGACAGCAACCCCAGCGTGGGGGCGCGGTTGAGGCCGGAGCCGCCGGAGATCAGGGCCAGCGCCAGCAGCAACCCCGCCAGGGTGGTCATGTAGGGCAGCATCAGCAGGCTGGCGGCGAACAAGCCCAGGCTGCCAACGATCAGCCGCGGTTCGCCCAGCCGTTTCACCAGCCGTCCCACGCCGCCTTGGAGCAGCGTGGAAATCAAGCCGCAGAAGGCAAAGAGATAGCCCAGCCGGCGTTCGTCGAAATAAAGGCGGGGAGGGCGGATGAGTCCGGGAAAGGCCGCCGCGAGGAGGCGGCGGTTCCGGGCGGCGTCCGGCGTCCCGGCGGCCGGGGCGGCGGCGGCGGTGGTGGCGGTGGCGGCGGGTTCCCCGTTCCCGATCCCGGCGCGCAGCAGGCGGTTGAGTTCCGCCGCCAACACCCGCCGCAAACGCGCGGGATCGGCCGTTTCCGGGTGGGCGCACAACGCGCGCGCGGAGGGCGACAAATGCCGGCGCACTTGCGCGGGGATTCCTTCCGCCGGCGCGGCCGCCAGTTGCCGCGCCAGGGCCGTCGGGTCGGGGAGGTCGCGCGGCCGCACGGCGGGCGATCCCACGAGCAGCGGCAGCGTGCTTTCAAAGGAGGCGAAACAAAACGTGGCCAGGAAATAGAGCCCGATCAGGAGCCCCGTCCAGGGACGGCCCAGCACGTGCCGCCACTGGGCCAGCCCGGGGCGGCGCGGCGCGGGCGCGGCGTCGGGCCGCCGGCTTTCGGCCAGAATCTTGCCGGCCAGGAGAAAGTTCGTCCCGCACAGGCCGGCGGCCACCCAGCCCGGTCCGGCCAGCCCGAACAGGCTCGCGCTCAACGCGCCGAGGGCCGGCCCCAGGATGAATCCCAGCCCGAACGCCACCCCGATCAAGGCCATGCCTTTCGACCGTTTTTCCGGCGGCGTTACGTCCGCGATGTAGGCCGACGCCACCGAGATGTTCGCCCCGCAGGCGCCGGCGAACACCCGCGAGAAGACGAGCAACGCGAGCGCCGCGCCGGCGTTCCAGCCCGGTGTGGCCGCGCAGGCAAACAGGGCGTAGGAAATCGTCGAGCCCGCGTTGCTGAGCAGCAGCACCGGCCGGCGCCCGATGCGGTCCGACAACCGCCCCCAGAAGGGCGCCAGGAAAAACTGCATCACCGAAAACGACGCGATGATCACCCCGATCATGAACCCCTCCGCGCCAAATCGTTCGCTGTAGCGGGGCAGCAGCGGCAGCACGATGCCGAACCCGATCAGGTCCATGAAGACCGTCAGGAAAATGATCACCAATGATGGCTTGCGATTTTTCATCCCGGCGGGAAAGAGGGGGGCGCCCGGCGTCCCGGTTCAAAGGCGCGCACTTTCCGGGCGAACCCTTTGCGCGTCAATGATGGATGCGCGGGGAGGGCGCGCTCCCCGGCGCGGCCGCGGGGAAAGTTGGTCATTGCGTTGCGGGAACGGCGCTCCTTACCCTTGCCCCGTGCGTTCCAAGTTTGACACGACCGGAACTCGTCCCCGGCGCCGGCTTTCCGTTTCCGCCGTTCTGGCGGGGTGGGGGATGGGGTTGCTGCTGGGAAGCACCGGGTGCCGCACGCCCACCATTTGCCAAACCGCGGACCGGCCTGCCGCGGTGTCCTGGGAGCGGCGGGTCGAAAAGGAATTGCCGCTGCTGGGGCACCGGAACTGGATCGTCGTCGCCGACTCCGCCTATCCCGCCCAGATCAGCCCCGGCGTGGAGGTGATCTACACGGGCGAAAAGGCCCTGCCGGTGATCGAAAAGGTGCTGGAGCTGGTGGACCGCGCGCCGCACGTGGGGCCGGTGGTGTATCTCGACGCCGAACTGGACCACGTGCCCGAGGCTCAAGCGAAGGGGATCGGGCATTACCGCGAAAAGCTGGCCAAGCTGCTGGCGGATCAGAAGGTGGTCCGGCTGCCGCACGAGGAACTGATCGCCCGGCTCGACGAGGCGGGCAAAACCTTCCGCGTGCTGGTGCTCAAGACCGATCTGACGCTGCCCTACACGTCCGTCTTCCTCCGGCTCGATTGCGGCTACTGGACCCCCGAGGCGGAACAGCAGCTCCGCCGGGCCATGAAAAACCGCCCGTAACGCCCTGTCCCGCGCGGGCGCGCGGGCTTTCGCTCCGGTCTCGTTTCGTCCCATGAAAAAGCAATCTTCCTCCGGCGCGTCTTCCGCTTCCGGGCTGCCGCGCCGCGATTTCCTCAAACTGACCTCCGCCGCCACGGGCGGGCTGGCCTTCACCGGGATGCCCGTGATGGCCGGGCCGTTCACGGACAATCCCTATCTGCGGGTCATTCCGGCGGACAAGAAGCTGCGTCCCGAGTGGGTGCGCTCGCTGTTCGCGCGCGGCGAGAAGCCGGCTTACTCCGACCCGGTGGCGCTGGATCACCTCGGGATGCCGGTGGGCGGCTTTTTTGCCGGGACGGTTTACCTGGCGGGGGACGGGCGGCTCTGGTTGTGGGACGTTTTCAACGGCGACCCCTTCGGCATCCTGCCGCGGACGGTGCAGCCGCCCGGCGGGTTTCACGGCAACTTTCGTTCCGGCGGCCTGAACTACCTCTTTCCCGCGCCGCTCACCCAGCCGTTTCGCCAGGGGTTCCGGCTGCGGGTGGCGGGCCGGGAGCGTCCGCTCGACCGCACCGGGTTCCGGCGGGTGACCTTCGAGGGGCGTTACCCGCTCGGGCGGGTGACGTATCGCGATCCGGACTGTCCCGTCGAGGTCCGGCTCGAAGCCTTTTCCCCCTTCATTCCGCTGAACCTGGACGACTCCTCGCTGCCGGCCACGGTGATGAGTTTCCGGCTGACCAACCGCGCCGATCAGCCGGTGGAAGCCACGTTGACCGGCGAGCTGGAAAACGCCGTCTGCCTCCACAGCCGCGCGAACCAGGCCGGGCGGGCGCGCAACCGGATCACGCGCGAGGACGGCTGGACCGCGCTGGTCTGTTCCGCCGAAGCGGCGGCGGTCGAGGCCGCGCGCCCGGACATCGTGTTCGAGGATTTTGAAAAGGCGACCTACGCCGGCTGGCAGGTGGAAGGGGAGGCGTTCGGCGCCGGCCCCGTCGAGCGCGACCGCATCCCCGATTACCAGGGCGACGTGGGCGGACAGGGAGACCGGGTGGTCAACAGCCACGCCAGCGCGCCGGGCGATTCGGTGGCCGCGAAGGACGCCCGGACCGGGCGGTTGCGCAGCCGCGAGTTCACGATTTGCCGGCGGTTCATCAACCTCGACGTGGGCGGCGGCGCCCACCCGGAGCAGACCTGCGTCAACGTGGTGGTGGACGGCCGCGTCGTGGCGTCGGTCACGGGCGCCAACCGCAACCGGATGCGCCGGCGTTCGCTCGCCGTGGGCGCTTACGAGGGCCGGACCGCGCGCCTGGAGATCGTGGACGCCGGGACCGGCGGTTGGGGCAACATCGGCGTGGACCAGATCGTCTTCTCGGACCGGCCCGCCGAGTCGGGACCGTTGTCGGAGCAGCCGGACTTCGGCACGATGACGCTGGCCCTGCGGGGCCGGGCGGACGCCGCCTCCGCCGATGTCGCGGCGGCGGCAGCGCCCGCCACGGCGGTCCGCGATTTTCCGGCGGCGCCGGTGGGCCGGTTGGGCCGCACGATCCGGCTCGCGCCGGGCGCCTCCGTCACGGTGGATTTCGCCTTCACGTGGCACTTTCCGAACTTCCGCAGTCGCGGCTGCGACAACGCGCTCGTCGGGCATTACTACGCGGCCCGGTTCGCTTCGGCCCCGGACGTGGCGCGGTATTTGTTCGCGCACTTCGCTCGTTTGGCGGGCGGCACGCGGCGTTGGGTGGAGACGTGGTACGACTCGACCCTGCCGTACTGGTTCCTCGACCGCACGATGGCCAACACCTCCACCCTCGCCACCACCACCTGCTACCGGTTTCGGGACGGGCGGTTCTGGGCGTGGGAAGGCATCGGCTGCTGCGCGGGCACCTGCACCCACGTGTGGCATTACGCGCAGGCGCCGGGCCGCCTGTTTCCCGAGCTGGAACGGCTCCAGCGCGAGCGGGTGGATTTCGGCGTCGGGTTCCACGCGGACGGCGGCATCGGCATGCGGGCGGGGTTGACCGGCTCGAACCACGCGGCGGACGACGGCCAGTGCGGGCGCATCCTGGGCGTGTTGCGCGAGCATCAGATGAGCGCGGACGACGCCTTCCTGCGCCGGCTCTGGCCCCGGGTGAAGCAGGCCATCGAATACCTGATCCGCAAGGACGGCAACGCCGACGGCATGGTGGAAGGCGCCCAGCCCAACACGCTCGACGCCTCCTGGTACGGGAAGATTTCCTTCCTCGCCTCGCTCTATCTGGCCACGCTCAAGGCCGGCGAGGTCATGGCGCGCGAGGTGGGCGACGCCGCCTTCGCCGACCGCTGCGCCGCCATCGCGCGCCGGGGCGCGCAGTCCATCCTCGCGCTCTACAACGGCGAATACTTCATCCAGCTTGAAGACCCGAAACATCCGGACGCGGTCGGCGTGGGGCCCGGCTGTTACATTGACCAAATCTTCGGCCAGACCTGGGCGCACTGGGTGGGGCTGGGCCGGTTGTTCGACCGGGAGCGGCAACTGAGCGCGTTGCGGGCCTTGTGGCGGTACAACTTCGTGCCGGACATCGGGCGCTTCCGCGAAGCCTTCCCGCGCGGACGCTGGTACGCCACCGCCGGCGACGCGGGCCTGATCATGTGTTCCTGGCCCAAGGGCGGCCAGAACCCGGCCTTCAAGAATCACTGGCAATACATGTACTTCAACGAGTGCATGACCGGCTTCGAATGGCAGGCGGCGGCGCACATGATCTGGGAGGGCCGCGACCAGCCCGATCTGCTGCGCCACGGCCTGGCCGTGGCGCGCGCCATTCACGACCGCTACGACGCCCGGCTGCGCAACCCGTACAACGAAATCGAGTGTTCGGATCACTACGCGCGGGCGATGGCCAGCTACGGGGCGTATCAGGCCGCCTGCGGGTTCCACTGCCACGGCCCGCGGGGGCGGCTCGAATTCGCGCCGCGCCTGACGCCGGAGGATTTCCGCTGCGCCTTCGTGGCGGCGGAAGGGTGGGGGACCTACGCCCAACGGGCCGCCGCCGACCGCCTGACCGCCACCGTGAACCTGAAACACGGCACGCTGAACCTGCGCACCTTGGCCCTCGGCCTCGAACAACGCTTCCGGCCCGCCCGCGCGAGGGCGACCGTGGACGGCACCGACACGCCCCTCCGCCTCACCCTCGAACCAACCCGCGCCGTGCTGACCTTCCCCGAGCCACTGAAATTGACCGCGGGCCAGACGCTACGCCTCACCCTGACCGGCTCGTAGCCGGCCCGCGAGGGGGAAATGCCGAAATCCGAGGGACCGAAGGACCGAAGGAAATCCGGGGGACCGAAGGACCGAGGGAAATCCGAAGGCCGAAATCCGAAATCCGAAGGTCCTTTCCGCGGCCGCCGGGGCACGGAGGCGACGCCCTCCCCGCAGCGCCGGCCGTCCGCCTGCTGTATCGCCGACTTCCAGTCGGCCAAGTTTCTTTCCCTGCGTATTTTCCCCGCGAAGGGCACGAAGGGCGTGAAGAGGCGAGGGTATCTCGCCGGGCTCCCCCCTGTGTCTCACGGATCGCCCGCGGCGTTCCGCCGAAGCTTTTCCCGCCTTCTTTGCTTGCGGCCGCTTCAACGGTTTCCCGCGCGCCGGGAAATCGGGCGGACTCGTCCCCCAAAATGTATTCCTCGGGAATTCTCCGTGGGCTCGGGCGAAAAGATCGCCGCCGTCCGGGCGAATACCGGTTGTTTTCAACAGTAGCGGGAGAAATGCGGGCGGATGGCCGGATCAATCGGCGGGAGGCGGCGCTGCGGGAACCGGCTTGCCGAGTGTCAGCAGCATGGAAAAACGGCGGGTGGCCCGCACCGCGTGCGGCGCGCCGGGCGCCATGTAGAGGGCGTCGCCCGCCCGCAGTTCATGGGTTTTCCCCTCCAGCATGAACCGGCATTGCCCGGACAAAATCTGCACCAGGGCATGGTAAGGGGCGGTGTGTTCGGTCAGTTCCTGGCCGGCGTCAAAGCCGAACAGGACCACCCGCAGGGTGTCCGTTTGCAACAGCGTCCGACTGACGATGCCGTTCGGGGCAAACTGGGTTTCGGCGGGCAGGGAAATCATTCCCGACCGGCCGGCGGCAAACAAAGGCGCGTCGCTCATGCTCCGAAAGGTGACACGCGGCTCCCGGAAACGCAATCGCGCGAAACCGGCCCACCGCCTTCCTCTTGCCCCAAAAGAAGCCTCTTGCCGTTTCCTCCGATCTTGATCCGGGTCGTTCACGCGCGCTAGGTTGCCGCGATGCGAGCCCGGCTTTTTCCTTGGCGAACGCTGCTGATTCTGGCGTTGGCGGGCGGCGTGGCGGGCGGTCTGCTGCGCCGGGCGCGTGGCCGGAATCCTTGGGAAAACAGCGCCCGAATGGTGCGATCATGGTCGCCCCGGGCACGGGTGATGGCGCCCGCCGATCCCCCGCCCTTTCAGCCGGACACCAATCTTTTGCAAGGTTTGACCCTTGCCACCAACGGCCGACAAACAAGGGTCACCCTGACCCGCCGCGGCCGTTTTGCTTCCCCCGGTCCCCGTCTGCGCTGGCAGGTGGTGGAAGCCGACGAGCGGCTCCGAGCCGGTCTGGGCACGAACCGCGTGGCCCTCGAGTATGTGGCCGTGGGTTGGGGGCGTCCTGCCCCGACGGACGGGGATCACGAATCGTTCCGCGTGCCGGCCCGGTTTTTCCACCCGGATTTGACTCCGTTCGCGCCGGCGGATTGGCGGCGGCTCAAGATGGCGAAGCAGGACCGGGAACTTTCGTTTCGCGAGGGGGCGCCCGTGCTGGTGGGGGAACTGCGCTTCACCGGGATCAAAGATTGCGCCCTGCTCGGTTTGCGGGTGTTCGACGCCCGAACCCGGGCGCCGGTGGATATTGGAGGGTACAGCCAGGACGCGCGGGGCGGGGGATGCCGGTTTGAATGTTCCGTGGCGCTTTGGCACGACACGCCGGTTGAACTGGTGCTGGACCTCGCCACGGGACCGGCCCGGACGTTCGCGTTTCCCCCGCGACCGGGCGTCCGCCAGACTTTTCCGGACGGCATGGTGGAATTGGCGGCGGTGGTGGAAGGCCGGGAACAAACCCGGAGCATTCAATCCCGCAATGGTTGGGAAATCGCCACTCTCGGATTTGTTCGCTCCGGGCCAAAGCCGGCGGTGTCGCTGCTTTTTCTTTGTCAACCGACCGCGCATCCTTCGCCGTTCTTCCTCGACGCGCTGGGACCGGACGGAAAGGCGCTGGCCGGCTGGGGCGGAAGCAGCTCCGGACTCTTGAAGGTCCGAACGTGGCACGCTTCCCCGGCCGACATCGCCCGGGTGCGTCTGCGCTGCCTGCCGCGCCATTACCGCGTGGTGTTCCATCTGCCACGCCTGCCCGGCCTGCCGGAGGAGAACAGGGGCGTGCCCAACCTCCTCGAAGTCCGCGTGCCGTTCGTGCGCTTTCGCGCGCACTACCAAATGCGTCGCTGGTTGGAGGGCGTGCTGCAAGTGAAAATGACCGTGGCCCAACCTCCGACCGTGCCGCCGGGAACGTTCCCGATGGAATTCACCGATGTCACCGCGGGCGAGGTGCTGGACCGGTATTTGAAATTGCTGCCGCCCGGCACCCGGCTTCGTTTCGATGCGGAACGGAGCACCCTTTACCTCGGTCCATCCCGTCTTTCCGAGCTGATCGAGTGGGTCAAAAAATTGTTTTGAGGGCGGGGGAAGACGGTTCCGTCCCGCCCCTGCGCCGGCGGGCGCTCACTTGAGCGTCCGTTTGAGGCAACGCAGCCCCTTGCGGGCGATGTCCTCGCC
>CAZRPT010000138.1:0-2788 GCA_964601985.1 uncultured Verrucomicrobiota bacterium | reverse complement strand
AGGGGCGCCCCCGCCCATCGATTCCCCACGACCGATTTTCGCGGCCGCCCCGATTCACGTCCCTCCCCGGGTGGCACCCGCCTCTGGTGGGTCGAGCCGGGCGTTCCGCCCGGCTCCCCGACGCGCGGGAAAAGGTTTCTTTGCTCCGGGCGTGCGTTCTTCATGGCCCCGGGCGTTCCCACGCGCGTGACGTTGCTGAAGCGGCCGCGAGCGCGGGACGCAGGGGAGGGCTTTGGCGGGACGCCGAAGCCGACCCGCCAGAGGCGGGCGCCACCCGGGAGGAAATCCGAAATCCGAATCCCGAAAAAGGCGGAGGGGGTTGGGTTTCCGCCGCCAAACGGCTGGACAGCGGGGCGGGTTTGGCTTAGCAAAAGGGCGGTCGGCGGAAGGGGAGTGGTCCGGCGTTCCTGCCTGATGGATTTTCCCGCGCGGGCGCACCCGGAATCCGACGGGTTTCGCAAATTATTCGATGGAAATGGCACAAGACATCTCACCTCTGCAAAAGGCGCGCAGCGCCTACTCACCGAAACTGCCCGGCGTGTTCGCCGCCGGCGGCCCCACCCATTGCGTGGCGGGCGAGGCGTTGACTCCGGACACGGATCAGGAGGCGCTTCAGGCCCAGTTTCCCCACACCTACGGCCTGCCGGTCATCACCTTCGAGCCCGGCGCGGCCGCCACGCCGCCCCGGCCGATCAACGTGGGCGTGATCCTCTCCGGCGGGCAGGCCCCCGGCGGGCACAACGTCATCGCCGGCCTGTTCGACGGCCTCAAGGCGCTGCACCCGGAGAGCCGGCTGTACGGCTTCCTCGGCGGGCCGGACGGCCTGGTGGAAAATCAATACCGCGAGATCACCGCCGAATTCCTCGCCCCCTACCGCAACACCGGCGGGTTCGACATCATCGGCTCGGGCCGCACCAAGCTGGATCGGCCGGAGCAGTTCGAGCGCGGCCTCGAACATTGCCGGGCGCTGGGCATCACCGCCCTGGTCATCATCGGCGGCGACGACTCGAACACCAACGCCTGCGTGCTGGCCGAATACTTCGCCCGGCAAAAGGCCGGCGTGAACGTCATCGGCTGCCCGAAGACCATTGATGGCGACCTGAAGAACCAGTACATCGAAACCTCCTTCGGCTTCGACACCGCCACCAAGGTTTATTCCGAGCTGGTCGGCAACATCCTGCGGGACGCCAACTCGGCGAAGAAGTACTACCACTTCATCAAGCTCATGGGCCGGAGCGCCTCGCACATCGCGCTCGAATGCGCCCTCCAGACCCATCCCAACGCCTGCCTCATCGGCGAGGAAATCGCCGCCCGGGGCGTGGGATTGGAGCAGGTGGTGGATCAGTTGGCGCAGATCGTCGTGCGACGCGCCGTCCAGGGGAAGAACTTCGGCGTGTTCCTGATCCCGGAAGGGGTCATCGAATTCCTGCCCGACATGCAGCGACTCATTCAGGAGCTGAACGACGTCCTCGGCGCGCATCAGGACTACCTGAAAAACCTCCCCTCGCAGGATGATCGGCGGCAGTTCATCTTCAGCAAACTCTCCGCCGAGGCCGGCAAGTCCCTGAGCATCCTGCCGCGGGCCATTCAGTTGCAGTTGCTGCTGGATCGCGACTCCCACGGCAACGTGCAGGTGTCGCGCATCGAGACCGAGAAACTGCTGGCCGACGTGGTGGCCGACCGGCTGCGCGAGCTGAAGGATCAGGGCCGGTACAACGGCAGGTTCTCCGCCCAGTGCCACTTCTTCGGCTACGAAGGACGTTGCGCCGCGCCGAGCAATTTCGACGCCGACTACTGCTACGCGCTGGGCTACACCGCCGCCGCCCTCCTGGGCGCGGACAAGACCGGCTACCTGGCCAGCGTGCGCGGGTTGAACCGGCCGGCGGCGGAATGGACCCCCGGCGGCGTTCCGATCACCGCCTTGATGAACCTCGAACGCCGCCACGGCGCCGACAAACCGGTGATCCGCAAGGCGCTGGTGGATTTGGACGGCAAACCGTTCGCCGAATTCGCCGCGCATCGCGACGAATGGGCGACCGAGGACCGCTTCCTCTATCCGGGCCCGCTGCAGTACTTCGGCCCGCCCGAGGTCTGCGACCCGCCCACCCGCACCCTGGCGCTGGAACGGGGCTGAGAGCCGCTCGGAAAAGTGGGGCGTTCCGCCGCGTGGAAGCGCGCGGCCTGCGGAAAAGGCGCAAAACATCCCTGGGCTGTAGGCCGGGTTCCCCAACCCGGCGTTTTCCGGCCGGCTCTGAGCCGTTCGTCCACGAAAATGGGAACGCGTTCCCGCCGGGAAGGCGGGGGAAATCCGAGGGACCGAGGGAGCGAAGGCCCGGGGGAAATCCGAATTCCGAATTCCGAAAGCGTTCCCGTCGCCGCCGAGGAGACGAAGCGGCGAAAGGGATTCGTCCGGCAGGATGAAGGCCCGCGGGACCGGGCGCGTGGGCACGCGCGAGCCAATCGTCGGTTTTCGGCCGGCCAGGCGGGCGAAGAAAAGCGGCCGCCGCGTAGAAAGGGAAGCTTGGCGGATGGGAAATCCGCGACCCGTCGGCTGGAAGCCTGCGCTACGGAAAGCGCGCTCCCTCTCCGAGGAACGCGGGGAAGGCTTCGGCGGGACGCCGAAGCCGACCCGCCAGAGGCGGGCGCCACCCGGGCGGGTTTTTCCCTCCTCTTCATGCCCTTCGTGTTCTTCGTGGTGAAATCACGTGAGGAGCGAGATCGGACGGCGCGCAGCGTGCCACGCTGCGATACGACGGCGACTATGGGGAGCCCTTTCGGATTTCGGTTT
>CAZRPT010000137.1:0-2946 GCA_964601985.1 uncultured Verrucomicrobiota bacterium | reverse complement strand
GCCGCCATTTCCGCCGGCGGCCCGCGCGGGGCTGGACAGCCGGAACGGCGGCCGGAATGCTGGGCGGCCATGCAGGTGCACATCGAAAAACGTCCGCTCCGAAGCGACGCGCGCGGCTGGGTGTTTGAGCCGCTCGAGGGCGGGGCGCTGGGCCGTTTCCGCAATGTCCATGCCGTGCTGAGCCTTCCCGGGACGGTGCGGGGCAACCACTTTCATCGTCGGGGCACGGAGGTGCTGGCGGTGCTCGGGCCGGCCCGGGTGCGGGTCGAGGCGGCGGGCGAAGTCCGCGACCATCAGGTGCCGGCGGGCGAGGTGTGGCAGTTCACCTTTCCCCCCGGCGTGGCGCATGCCGTGGAAAACGCCGGCGAGCAGCCGGTCTTCATGGTGGGCTTCAACACCGAGGCGCACGACCGCGCGGCGCCGGACACCCATCCCCGCGCGCTGATTTGACGCCGCCCCGCGCCCGCCTGCCGGGGACTTCCGAAGGGCGGGGAAAAGCCGTCGTCGTCCGGGAACCGCCGCTTCCGGGGGTACTTGGGGCTTGAAGCCCAAGGGGGGGGCGCGTACATCGCTCTGCGATGAATCGGATTGTGGAGCGTTTCACCCGGCTGCGGGCGGCGGGCCGGAAGGGGTTGGTGGTGTACATCGGGGCCGGCGACCCGGACCTCGAGGCCACCCGGCAACTGGCCCTGGCCTTCGATCAGGCGGGTGTGGACGTCCTCGAGCTGGGGGTGCCCTTCAGCGATCCGCTGGCCGACGGGGTGGTGAACCAGCTCGCGGCGCAACGGGGCTTGGCCTCCGGCACCACGCCGAAGAAGGTGCTGGAAACCGTGGCGGCCCTCCGGCGCGACTCCGCGTTGCCGATCGTCCTCTACATCTACTACAACCTGATCCATCACCACGGCCCGGAGGCGTTCATCGCCGACGCCGCCCAAGCCGGCGTGGACGGGCTGCTGGTGCTCGACCTGCCACCCGAGGAGGCGGAGGAACATTACGCGCGGATGGAGGCCGCCGACTTGTGTCCCATCTGCCTGGTGGCGCCCACCACGCCGGAGGAACGGGTGGCGCTCATCGCCCGGCCGGCCCGCGGATTCATTTACTACGTCTCGCGCGAAGGGGTCACCGGCATGCAGCAGACGCTTTCGGAAAGCATCGGGCCGATGACCGCCCTGATCCGGCGGCACACCGACCTGCCGGTGGCGGTGGGCTTCGGCATCTCCACGCCGGAACAGGCACGGGAAGTGGCCCGACACGCCGACGCCGTGGTGGTGGGCAGCGCCGTGGTGCACCGAATCGGCGAAGGGGGGCGACAACCGGACATGGTCCCCCGCGTCAGCGCCTTTGTGCGTTCGTTGGCCGAAGCAATCAAACAACCATGAAACAGCACACCGTTTCTCCCGTGGGACGCCGGCACCGTTACGTCATCATCATGGCGGGCGGGCGCGGCGAGCGTTTCTGGCCGGTCAGCCGTCAGCGGCGACCCAAACAATTGCTCACCCTGCTGGGCGAACGCTCCTTCCTTCAGCAGGCGGTGGACCGGGTCGCGCCGTTGGCGCCGCCGGAAAACCTCTTCGTCATCACCAACGCCGCCCAGGTGCGCGCCGTGCGACAGCAGCTTCCCGAGCTGCCCGCCGACAACATCCTGGGCGAGCCGTGCGGACGGGACACCTGCGCGGCGGTGGCCCTGGGCGCGGCGCTGGTGGCGGCGCGGTCGCCCCAAGGGGTGATGGCCGTGTTGCCGGCGGACCACGTGATTCCGGAACCCGCGCGGTTTCAGAAGGTGTTGCGCGACGCCTTCCACGTGGCCGCCCGGGAACCGGCGTTGGTGACGCTGGGCATCCAGCCCACCGAACCGGCCACCGGCTACGGCTACATCCGCTTTGGCGAACGACTGCCGGAACGCATCGGCGGGCGGACGCTCAAAACCCCGTTCCACGTCGTCGAGCGGTTCGTGGAAAAACCGCCCTTGGCGAAGGCGAAGGCTTACCTGAAGAGCGGCCGCTATCGCTGGAACGCCGGCATGTTCGTGTGGTCGGTCCCGACGATCACCGCCGGGCTGGCGGCGCACCGGCCCGGGATGGCGGAGGCCTGCGCGCGCTGGACCGGGGCGGCGTCCGCGCCGCGCCGCCTGGCGCGGGTGCTGGCGCGGGATTATCCCGCGCTGGAAAAGATCTCGATTGATTACGCCCTGCTCGAAAAGGCCGACAACGTGCTGATGGCCGCGGGGGATTTCGCCTGGGATGATCTGGGCACCTGGACCGCGCTGGCCCGGCACCTGGCCCCCGACGCGGACGGCAACCACGCGGTGGCGGATTTCCTGTCGGTGGATTCGTCGGGCAACATCGTGTTCGACGCCCGGACGAAACAGCGCGGCCTGGTCGCCACCGTCGGTTTGAACCACTGCATCCTGGTGCTCACCGACGACGCCACGTTGGTCCTGCCCCGCGACCGGGCGCAGGAGCTCAAACAACTCGTCGCCAAACTGGACCAGGCCGGGCGCAAGGAATTGTTGTAGGCGCCTGAGAGCCTGTGGGGACACGCCGGGCCGGGAAATCCGGTCCGCCACCCGGGGCGTTTTGCGCCCTTCTTGGCAGGCTGCGCGCCCCCCGCGCGGCGGAAACCCCACTTTTCGGACGGGTTCTGAGGCGCCCGTATGACGTTCCGCGTCGTGTCCTCATGCCATCAACGAAAACTATTGAGCGTCTGATGTGAAAGTGGGGGCTTTGGCCGGGCTGTCGGCGCGGAAGCTCGGTTTCCTCCAGCGTGATTTCACTCCGAGGGGCACGAAGGAGGGGTGGGCATCTCGCCGGGGGGGCGCACTCCCGCTTCAAACCGGCGTGCGGATGACGAGGTTGCGAATCTCGGTCATGTCCTCGATGGCGTAGCGGATGCCCTCCCGGCCCAGACCGCTGTCCTTGACGCCGCCGTAGGGCATGTGATCCACCC
>CAZRPT010000136.1:0-13666 GCA_964601985.1 uncultured Verrucomicrobiota bacterium | reverse complement strand
CCCTGCCCGGCCGGTTTTTTCGCCGCCTTGATTTCGAGGTGCAGCTCGCGGAGCTGACGCGGTTCCGCCGGGGCGGGGGAATCGGTCATCAGGCAGGCGCCTTTGGCGGTCTTCGGGAAGGCGATCACGTCGCGGATGCTGTTGGTGCCGCACAGCATCGCCACCATGCGGTCGAAGCCCAGCGCGATGCCGCCGTGCGGGGGCGCGCCGTAGCGGAAGGCTTCGAGCATGTAGCCGAAGCGCGCCCGGGCCACGTCCGGCGGGATTTGCAGGACCTCCTCGAACACGGTCTTCTGCACGTCCCGCTGATGGATACGAATCGAGCCGCCGCCCAGTTCGACGCCGTTGACCACGATGTCGTAATGCTGACCGCGCACCGCCTTCGGTTCTTTCGTCAGCAACGGGATGTCCTCCTCCACCGGCGCGGTGAAGGGGTGATGGCTCGAGTACCAGCGGTTGTTTTCCTTGTCGAAGCTCAGCAGCGGAAACTCCACCACCCAGAGAAAATCGAACCGGTTCGGATCCACCGTCAGCCGTCCCTGGCTCTGCAACAGCTCCGCCGCGTACAACCGGATGCGGCCGAGAATCTCGCAGGCCGTGAGCCATTGGCCGGCGGCGAACAGGATCAAGTCGCCCTCCTCGACGGCCAGTTTTTCCTGCAACGCCGCCCGCTCGGCGTCGCTGAAGAATTTCACGATGGGCGACTTCCACGTGCCGTCCTCGACCTTGATGTAGGCCAGCCCCCTGGCGCCGAAGCTCTTGGCGAGCTGGGTCATGGTCTCCATCTGGCCCTGGGTCACGTTGGCCAGGCCCTTGGCGTTGAGCGCCTTGACCACGCCTCCGTCGGCCACCGCGCCGCTGAACACCTTGAACGCGCTGGCGCGAAACTCCTCGGTGAAGTCCTGCAGCTCCATCGCGTAACGGGTGTCCGGTTTGTCGCTGCCGAACCGGTTCAGCGCCTCGGCGAACGTGAGGCGCGGGAACGGCGTCGGGATGTCGCGGTCGAGGGCCACCTTCCACACCCGCTGGAGCAGCCCTTCGATGAGGGCGTACATGTCCTCCCGGTCAATGAACGACATCTCGATGTCGATCTGGGTGAACTCCGGCTGCCGGTCGGCCCGGAGGTCTTCGTCGCGGTAGCAGCGCGCCAGTTGGAAATAACGCTCCACGCCGGCGACCATGAGGATCTGCTTGAACTGCTGGGGCGACTGCGGCAGGGCGTAAAAGGTGCCCGGCTCGCGGCGGTTCGGCACCAGAAACTCGCGCGCGCCCTCGGGGGTGGACTTGAAGAGGGTGGGGGTCTCGATTTCGAGGAAGCCCTGCTCCTCCATGAACACCCGGGTGGCGGTGGCCACCTGCGAGCGGAGCCGGAGGTTGCGCATCATTTCCGGACGGCGCAAATCGAGGTAGCGATATTTGAGCCGCATCTCCTCGTTCACCTTGGCCGCCATCTCGGGGTCATCAATCACGAACGGCAGCACGTCGGCGTGATTGAGCAGCTTGAGTTCGGCCGCCAGCACCTCGACCTGGCCGGTGGGGATTTTGGGATTGTCCGTGCCCTCGGGCCGCTGCCGGACCCGGCCGGAGACCTCGATCACGCTTTCGCTGTGCAGCGCGGCGGCCTGGTCGCAGAGTTCCGCCGGCACTTCCTGGGGATCGAACACCACCTGGGTGCGGCCCTCGCGGTCGCGGACATCAATAAAAATCACGCCGCCGAGGTCCCGTTTCGAATGGACCCAGCCGGTCAGCGTCACGCTCTGCCCGATGTGATTCGGGCGCAGTTCATTGCAGTGATGTGTGCGTTTCATGATCAACCGGACGCGCCGCGGACGGCGCGGGCGTCCCGGAAAAGCCGTTCCCTCCGAAAGCCCCGCGCGCCGCCCGGCGCCCGCATCCTCCCGGAAAAACGGAACCCTGATGCTGGCCGCAAACCCCGCCGAATTAAAGCCCAAACTCGTTGCGCTTCCGGCCGCGCGCGTTCGGGAGGCGCCTTCCCGATGTGGAGGCCGCCCGGGAAGAAGCGCCGCGGGGAGCGCGCGCGGGAGGAGGAAGCGCGCGCGTCTCGGGCGGGGAACAATCCCGCCGCCGAAAACGGACGCGGCGGCGAGGGGCAAAATCCATTGCCGGTTTGAGGAAAAAACCGCTAAGCTGCGTCTATTCTAACAATCGCGGCAGCCGGCGGCCCCGAGGCCCCTCGAAGTCCCCGAGCGCCAACGGCCGGATCCGCGCAACCTTGTTTGAACAGGACTGTTATGAGCAAAATCAATCGTCGTCGTTTCCTGGGAACTTCGCTGGCCGCCGGCGCCGGCGCGCTGGCCGTTCCCACCTTCCTGCGGGCCGCCTCTCCGAACCAGATTCTGGGCGTGGTGGTGGTCGGCGTGCGCGGCCGGGGCGGAAGCCACTTGGACGCCTACATCCGGGATCCCCGCACCGAGGTGCGCTTCATCGCCGAGGTGGACTCGAAAGTGGCCGCCGAACGGGCCGCCGCCGTGGCCAAGAAACAGGGCCGCAAACCCAGGGTGGTGCGCGACATGCGCGAGGCGCTCGATTCGAAGGACGTGGACATCCTGAGCACCGCCACCCCGAACCACTGGCACGCCCTGGCCGGTGTCTGGGCCATGCAGGCCGGCAAGGATTGCTACCTCGAGAAACCCATCTCGCACGAAATCGCCGAAGGCCGGGCGCTGGTCGCGGCGATGGAGAAATACCACAAGATGTGCCAGGTGGGCACCCAGTGCCGCTCCAACCCCGCCATCATCGAGGCGATGCAGTTCCTCCACGAAGGCGGCATCGGCGAGGTCAAGCTGGCCCGCGGCCTGTGCTACAAGCGCCGCAAATCCATCGGGCCGCTCGGCGATTACCCCATCCCGCCGGAGGTGGATTTCAGCCTCTGGTCCGGTCCGGCCCCCTACACCCATCCCAAGCTCACCCGCCCGCGGTTCCATTACGACTGGCACTGGCAGCGGCATTACGGCAACGGCGACTCCGGCAACCAGGGGCCGCACCAGACCGACATCGCCCGCTGGGGGCTCGGGGTCAACACCCACCCGCGCAGCGTCATCACTTACGGCGGGCGGCTCGGTTATCAGGCCGAGCGCCACGATCCGAACTACGTGGACGCCGGCGACACCGCCAACACCGAGGTGGGCATCTACGACTACGGCGACAAGACGCTGGTCTTCGAGACCCGCGGCCTGTCCGTGGACAACTCCGCCGACGAGGAGATCAACAAGCTCTTCCAGAGCACGCGCGGCAACAAGATCGGCGTCATCTTCTACGGTTCGAAGGGCTACCTGGTGCAGCGCAGCTACTCCCACTGCATCGTGTACGACAAGGACATGAAGGTGGTCCGCGAGTTCAAGGGCAGCGGGGACCACTTCGGCAACTTCATCAGCGCCTGCTTCAGCCGCAAACGCAGCGACCTGCACTCCGACGCCTTCCAGGGCCACCTCTCCGCCGCGCTGGCGCACCTGGCCAACATCTCCTACTACGTGGGCGAGAAAAACCACGTGAGCCCCGAAGAAGCCAAGGCCGTGGTGGCCAAGATCAAGAGCCACGACGACAACGTGGCCACGCTCGAACGCACCCTGCGCCACCTCACCGACAACGAGGTGGACCTCAAAAAATACCCCATCTCGATGGGGCCGTTCCTCGAGTTTGATCCGGAGCGGGAGGTCTTCACCAATTCGGCGGCGGCGAACCGGCTGCTCCGGCGCGAATACCGCGCGGGCTTCGTCTGCCCGAAGGCCGAGGATGTTTGATCCTCCGGCGATGTTTTCCGCCTGACGGCGCGCGGGGCTTCCCCCGCGCGCTTTTTTTGGGGGAGGGGGCGAAAGGGGGGCGGCCGCGGATCGGGCCTGGCGCTGCCCGTTCCTCGCGCTCCCCATGCGCCGAGGAGGATTACCGGTCCAAATGGCCGAGCGCCAGCAGGCCGTACCAGGTGTATTCGCAGTCGAGGGCGTCGTCCGCCCAATGCCCGTGAAACCCGCCGGCGTTTGTCCAGAGGCTGTCCACGAAATCAAGGCAGCGCTCCTTGAGCGAAGACGGAAGGGGGACGTTCATTCCCGCCAAGGCGTGCAAGGCCGTGGCGGTGGAAAGCAGATCGGGCAGGGGCGCCTGGGGGGCGGCGCGAAACCCGCCTTGCGGGTGCGCCTGCGCGAGCAGCCAGTCGGCGGCCTCCGGCGGCCGGGGCCGGCCCAGCTGGCGCAGCACGGCCAGGGCGGCGGCGGTGGGATTGGTGGCGCTTCCGGCGGCGCGGCTGGCGGCTGAATTGGCCCAGCCGCCGTCCGCCGGGCGCAACGCGGCCAGCGCGTCCGCCAGCCGTTCGGCCTCGGGGAGCGGTCGGCCCAGGTCCTGATATGCGCCCAGCGCCAGGTAGCAGCCATACGCCGTGCCGCGCGCCGCGCCGGGCTCCGGGCTGAAGCCGCCGTCCGCCGCGCGATATCGCGCCAGCCGGGCACTCAGGACGGCGGCGGTTTCCGCCGGAACACCCCCCTCCACCCACGCCCACGCGCGCGCCAGACAGCAGAGATGAACCAGATCGGCGGGCGGATGGTCGCGCCATTCGAGCAGGGTGTTTCGCAGGACGGCGGTGTTCGGCGGGGACGCAAGCGCCGTCAATCCTTCGAGCCCGAACACGGTGTAGTACAAGTCGCCCCGCCCCTGGCGGTCCGGAAACAGGCCGGAAGGCGTTTGCCGGCTCCGGAAGAAACGCGCCACCAACGGCGTGGATTCCCCGAGCAGTCGCGGGGCCCGCCGGGCGGCTTGCAACATT
This sequence comes from uncultured Verrucomicrobiota bacterium, assembly GCA_964601985.1. Classification (GTDB taxonomy): domain Bacteria; phylum Verrucomicrobiota; class Verrucomicrobiia; order Limisphaerales; family J093; genus J093. Next base: position 8,892 of record CAZRPT010000136.1, on the reverse strand, counting down.
TCCAGACGCAGACTCATGCGGAAAACGCGGGCGCACCGTAGAAGCCCCCCGCCGGTTGTCAAGTGGACGACGCTTTTCCGGCGTGGCGTGACGCGCGCGCCGGGGGCACTTGAACATTGCGCGGGCGGGGCGGCGGTTTAAGCTGGCGGGCATGACCGTGGAAGAAGCCATGCTGCGTCTGGCCCATGTCACGAAACGCTACCCCGACGCCGGGAGCGCGGAGGACGCGCCGGTGCTGAACGACCTCGACCTCGAGGTTCGCCGCGGGGAGCGGGTGGCCATTCTGGGACCGTCGGGGTGCGGCAAGACCACCCTGCTGAATCTCATCGGCACGCTGGACCGCCCGGACGCGGGAACGATCCGGCTCGAAGGCCGGGAGCTGACCACGCTCCCGCCGAAGGAACTCGCCGAGGTGCGCAACCGCCGGATTGGCTTCATCTTTCAGCTGCACCACCTGCTGCCCCAGTGCACGGTGCTGGAGAACGTGCTGCTGCCCACGCTGGCCTGCCGGAACGAGGTGCTGCGCGACGGCGCGCCCGAGCGGGCCCGGCGGCTGCTCAAACGGGTGGGCTTGGAGCAGCGGATGCGGCATCGCCCCGGCCAGTTGTCCGGCGGGGAACGACAGCGGGCGGCGGTGGTCCGCGCCCTGATCAATGAACCGCCCCTGCTGCTGGCCGATGAACCGACGGGGGCGCTGGACCGGGCCTCGGCGGAGCAGCTGGCCCGGTTGCTCATCGAGCTGAACCAGGAGCTGGGCCTCACGCTCATCACCGTGACCCACTCGCTGGAGCTGGCCCACCAGATGGGCCGGATTCTGGAACTGCGCGACGGAACCCTGCACCCGGTGGAGCGGTCCTCATGAGCGGATTGAAACTGGTCTGGCGCAGCGTGACGTTTTACCTGCGGGCGCACCTCGGCACGTTGCTGGGCGCGGCGGTGGGCGCGGCGGTGCTGGTGGGCGCGCTGGTGGTGGGCGATTCGGTCCGGGGCAGCCTGCGCGATCTGGCGCTGCAACGGCTGGGCCGGGTGGAGCTGGCGATGGCCACCGGCGAGCGGCTGTTCCTCGACACCCTGGCGCGCCGGATGCAGATGGGGCTTTCCGCCCTCGCCCGCGGTCGGGCGGGACTGATCCCGGTGGCGACGGCCCTGGACCTGCCGGCCGTCGCCAGCGCCCGCGGCGGACAGGCGCGCGCGAATCAGGCGCGCTTGATCGGGGTGGACCCCAACTTCTGGCAGCTTGCGCCCGGCGAACCGCCCCTGGCGGACCTGCCGGCGGACGGCGTGGCGTTGGGGGCCCCGCTGGCCCGGCAGCTCGGCGTGGGGGTGGGGGAGGAAGTGCTCTTCCGCGTGGCCAAACCCGCGGCGCTCTCGCGGGACGCGCCGTTGACGCCGGACGAAGACGCCACCGTGGCGCTGCGGTTGAAGGTGGCGGCGGTGCTCGACGCCCGGCAGTTCGGCTCGTTCAGCCTGCGCGCGGGCCAGGTGGCGCCGTTCAACGCCTTCATGCGCCGGAGCGTTTTGCAGGAAAAGGTGGCGGCTCCCGGCCGGGCCAACCTGCTCCTGCTGGGCGAGCGGCCCCCGGCCACCAATCGCACGTTGGTGGCCGCGCTGAGCGCCATCCAGCCGGGCTCCTACCTGCAACGGGCGCGAAACATCCTGCGCCAGTTCTGGCAGCCCGCCGACGCCCAGCTCGAATGGCGCGAGCTGCCCGATTTGCGGGCGCTGGAGCTGCGTTCGCCGCGGGTGTTTCTCGATCCCGCGTTGAGCGATCTCCTGCTGCGCGCCGGCACCAACCGGCTCGCCGCGCAACTCCGCCAGCGGTTCCCCTCGTTGCGGCCCCGGGGCATCCTGACCTATTTCGTGAACGAGCTGCGCGCGGGCGAACGGAGCACGCCCTACTCGATGGTCACCGCCGCCGGGCCGCCCCTGGTTCCGGCCGGTTTGGGCGATGACGAAATCGTGCTGACGCAGTGGCTGGCGGACGATTTGCGGGCGCGGGTGGGGGATGACATCGCCCTGCGCTACTACGTCATCGGGCTGTCGCGGAAGCTGGAGGAGCGGACGAACCACTTCACGGTGCGCGCCATCATCCCGATGAACACGCCGGGGCTGGACCGGACCCTGATGCCGGACTTTCCGGGCATGACCGCCGCCGCCAACTGCCGCGACTGGGACACCGGCCTGCCGATTGACGTCAGCGCCATCCGCGACAAAGACGAGGCCTACTGGGACCGGTATCGCGGCACGCCGAAGGCCCTGATCAATCTGCGCGCGGGCCAGCGGCTGTGGAGCAATCGCTTCGGCAACCTGACGGCCATTCGTTTCGCCCCCAACGTGTCGCGGCCGCTGCCGCCGCTCCGTTCCGCCGCCCAACGCGCGGCCATCCAACGAACGCTCGCGGCGCAACGCAGCATGTTGTCCATGCTCCTCAGCCGGGGCATGGACCCGGCGGCGCTGGGGCTCCGGCTTCAGCCGGTGCGGCAACAGGCGCTGGCGGCCAGCGCGCAGGGACAGGATTTCGCCGGCCTGTTCATCGGGTTCAGCTTCTTCCTCATCACCGCCGCGCTGTTGTTGATGGCAATGCTGTTCCAGTTCGCCATCGAGCAACGGGCGGGCGAGGTCGGCACGCTGCTGGCGCTGGGCTTCACCGTGCGACAGGTGCGGCGCTTGCTGCTGGGCGAAGGCGCGGCGCTGGCGCTGCTGGGGACGCTGCTCGGTCTGGGCGCGGGCGTCGGCTACGCGCGGGCGATGGTTCACGGCCTCTCCACCATCTGGCGCGAGGCCATCGGCGGCACGCCGTTGAGCTGTCACGTGCAGACGGAAACGCTGGTTTACGGCGCGCTGGCGGCGTGGGGCGTGGCGGTGGTCACGCTCTGGCTGGCGTTGCGCAAGCAGGCCGCCCGGCCCGCCCGCGAGCTGATGAGCGAGGGCATGATCGAGCCGCTGCCCGCGGAACGATCCGGCCGGGGCGTGAGCGGCTGGGTGGCGGCGGGGTCCGGGCTGGGCGCGCTCGGACTGGTGGGGGCGGCCTTCGTGGCCGAACGCGGCGCGGCGGCGGGCCTGTTCTTCGGCGCGGGCGCGTTGCTGCTGACGGCGGGCCTCGCGGGCGCGGCGCTGATTTTGCGCCGGCTGGGCGCGCGCGCCGCCACGGAACGGCTCACCGCGAACGCCCTGGCCCTGCGCGGCCTGACCCGGCGGCGCCGGCGCAGCGTGGCCACGCTGGCGCTGCTGGCCTGCGGCTGCTTCCTCGTGGCCTCGATCGGCGTGTTTCGGCTGGAAACGCCGGCGGACGCGACCCGGCGCGATTCCGGCACCGGCGGCTTCCTGCTGGTGGGTTCCTCCACCCAGCCGGTGCTTTACGATTTGAACACCCCGGAAGGCCGCGACGCCTACGCGTTGTCGGACAAACTGATGGCCGGCGTGTCGGTGGTCTCCTTCCGGGTGCGCGACGGCGAGGACGCCAGTTGCCTGAACCTCAACCGCCCGCAGGTGCCGCGCGTGATGGGGGTGACCCCGGAGGCGCTGGCGCGACGCGGCGCGTTCCGGTTCGCCCGCCTGGCCGCGCCGCTGCCCGCCGACCTGGGCTGGAACGCGCTGGACCGGAAACGCTGCGCCGCCGCGGGCCTCGAACTGGCGCCCGACGAAGTCCCGGCCATCGGCGACCATGAATCCATCCAATACGCGCTGGGCACGAAAGTGGGCGCGAGCCTGCCCTACACCGACAGCCGGGGCCACCCGTTCAAGCTGCGGATCGTCGGGGCAGTGGCCCATTCCCTGTTGCAGGGCGGCCTCATCATTGCCGCGGACGATTTCGTCCGGCGCTTTCCCGACGAAGCCGGCTACCGCTGGTTCCTGATTGACGCCCCGCCGGCGCGGCAGGAGGAAGTGGCGGCGGGACTGACCCGCGCCCTCGAGGACCTGGGCTTCGAGACCACGCCCACCGTGGCCCGGCTGGCCCGGTTCAACGCCATCCAGAACACCTACCTCGGCACCTTCCAGATCGTGGGCGGGCTGGGCCTGTTGCTGGGGAGTTTCGGCCTCGGCGCGGTGGTGTTGCGCAACGTGCTGGAACGGCGGGGCGAACTCGCGCTCATGCAGGCGGTGGGCTTCACCCCGCGCGAATTGCAGATCCTGCTGCTGCGCGAACATCTGGCCCTGCTGCTGGGCGGGCTGGGCATCGGCGTGCTCGCGGCGGCCGCGGCGGTGCTGCCCACCGTCCTCCGCACCGGCCTGCCCGTGCCGTGGGGGTCGCTCGGACTGACCCTGCTGGCGGTGCTGGCCAACGGCGTCCTCTGGACCTGGCTGGCCACCCTGGCCGCCCTCAAGGGCAACCTCCTCGCCGCCCTGCGCAACGACTGAGCCGCCAGATAAAACCATTTAACGCCAATCAAGGAAACGGAACGGGGGCAAAAGCCTCCGCTCCTTCTGAGTTTCGGCGGCGGGAGGAAAGGCCGGGAAAAAGCGGCAGGGGACTGCTGCAGTCCAAGACTGCTGGCGCGAGGCGGAAGCTCCTTTTCGGATTTCGGGATTCGGATTTTCCTCGGGTCCCCGCTCCCCCGGCTCCCGGATTTCTCCCCCTCCGGCCGGGGCGGACGGCGCCGGGGAAGCGGCGTGGCCGTTCCCGTTCCGTTTTTCCGCAATGCGCATGCCTCACTTTTCCCATAAGGTTTCCCCGGCTGTTTTGCCCTGCGGTTTCATGAGTGAAGAACTGTTTGACGTCGTGAACGAACGCGACGAGGTGATCGGGCAGGCGCCGCGCCGTGAGGTGCACCGGCGCGGGCTGCGCCATCGCGCGGTGCACGTGATGATTTTCGACCGGCGGGGGCGGGTCTTTCTGCAAAAGCGATCGGCCCGGAAGGACTGTCATCCGAACCGGTGGGATTCCTCGGCCTCCGGGCATTTGCGGGTGGGCGAGGATTACGACGCGGCGGCCCGGCGCGAGGTGACGGAGGAGCTGGGCGTGAGGCTCGACCGGCCGCCCGAGCGGCTGTTCCGGCTCGACGCCGGCGCGGCCACGGGGCAGGAGTTTGTGTGGGTCTATCGGGCCGCGCACGACGGGCCGTTTGCCCTGTGCGTGGAGGAAATCAGCGGGGGCGGCTGGTTCGCGCCGGCGGAGGTTTCCCGCTGGCTGGCGGAGCGCCCGGAGGATTTCGCCCCCACCGTGCCGGTGATCTGGGCGCGGTTGTTTCCGGCGGGACCCGCTACGGCCGCGGCTTCGTGAGCCGGTCGGCCAGGAAGCGGTCGAAGGCCCGCAGGTCGCGCCAGCGAATGGCCGCCGAGATTTTTTTGGCGCCCGGCTCGACCACGGTGAAGCCCTTGTCGTTCACGCGGAGGGGCAGGGTCTTCATTTCGAGCAGTTCCTCGCTGAAGCCGAGATAGACCGCCACCGTGTCAAACAGGGTGCTGGACTGGCGTTCGGCCTGGTCCTGGTGCTTGGACCCCAGCCAGATTCGGTAGTTTTCCATGATCGCCCGGCAGATGGGGTTCCGGGCGTCCCGGACGCGGGCGTAATCCTCGCCCGTGAGAAACACCAGCCCGCAGGTGTCCAGCGGGGTGATGGTGACCGGCCAAGCGGCGGAGAGGACCGCCCGGCAGGCGGGGACGTCGGCGTGGACGTTGTATTCGGCGTCCGGTTTGGGTTTGTTGCCGTAGCCGCGGTACACGCTGCCGTGCATGCCCACGAACCGGGCCTTTTGGGCGATGGCCGGCTGGCGGCGCAGGGCCTCGGCCACGTTGGGCAGCGGGCCGATGCCGATCACGGTCACCGGCTCGGGCGAACTCATGATGAGGTCAATCATCGCCTGCACGCCGTCCGGATAGACCCGGCCCGGATAACGGTTCAGGTTGTAATCCTTCACCCACGCGGCCTGGCGTCCGTCGCCGGTGACGTTGACGTCCAGCCCCATGCCGACGGGGATGTCGGTCCGGCCGGCGCGTTCGAGGAATTTGGCGATCAACTTGGCGCGATAGAGGTTTTTCCCCTGATCGCCCACCACCAGGCGCACGTCAAACTCGGGCGATTGCAGCAGCAGGCCCAGCGCCCAGGTGTCGTCAATGTCGTCGCCGATGTCCGTGTCGAGGATGACCGGTTTGGGAGGCGGCGCGGCGGCGTGTCCGCCGGCCGGCAGCAGCCCGATCAGCCCGCATCCCAGACTCAAAACGAGGCCCGTTCGGAGGAGGTGAAAGAAGGAAAGCGGTTTCATGGTTCGATGTGATGATTGGCGTTGCTGATTACGACAGCCAGTGTTTCCGGGTTGCGCGGCGGGCGCAAGCGCGGAATTTTGCCGGGGCTTTCGGCGGGCGTCTCCGGGCGCGGATTCGGTCCGGCGGGAGGGCGGCGAATCGCGGGGGGCGTTTCGTTTGGGCCGCGATTGCGCCGGGCCGGGGGCTTCCCGGGTTGCGGACTTGACCGCGCCGTCTTTTTCCTGCGTAATGCCGCGCGGACCATGAAAACAACACAACCTACCTCGATCATGCGGCGGTGCCTGCTGGGCGGACTGCTGCTCGGCTGCGCCTTTTCCACCCAGGCCCAATTCACCGGCCACTACCCCATTGGGGTGGAAGGGGTCAAGGGGGGCACGCTGCCTCCACCGGGTTTTTACCTGCGGGATTACAACCTGTTCTACATCTCCCATCGGTTGAACGACCGACACGGTGATGAGGTGCCGGTGGATTTCGAGGCCTTCGGCTACGCCAACGCCATCCGCCCCGTCTGGATCACGTCCAAAAAAGTTTTGGGCGGCTTCTACGGCATGGATGTGCTGGTGCCGCTGGTGTACAAGGACGTCAAGCTCAAGGCGGTGGGGAAGAGCGATTCCCAGTTCAACCTGGGCGACATCTTCGTGGAACCCATCACGTTGTCCTGGCATTGGAAGCAGGCGGATTTCGGCGTGGGATACGGGTTTTGGGCGCCCAGCGGGGATTATGATCCCCGCCAGCTCGACAACACCGGTCTGGGGTTCTGGGGGCACATGGCCACGGTGGGCGGCACGCTGTACGCCGACGCCGAGAAAACCTGGTCGTTCAGCGTGTTGACCCGCTACGAAATCAACCATGAGAACGACGACCTCGGCATCACTCCGGGCAACACCCTCTCGTTGGAATGGGGCATCAGCAAGGCGCTCAACAAGACCTACGAGATCGGCGTGGCCGGCTACTGGCAGCAACAAACGACCGAGGATTCCGGCTCCGGCGCCACCGATGCCCTTGACTACGTGGTGGCCATCGGGCCGGAAATCAACATCGTCTGCCCCAAACTCATGCTGTTCACCTCCCTGCGGTACAACTACGAAATCGATTCCCAGGATCGTCCGCAGGGGCACACCATCACCCTGACCCTCACCAAGCGGTTCTGACCCCTCCCGCTTCGCCGTGGCGCCCGACAGGGGCGGCGGGCCGTCACGGTGGCAACGACCGTCTCCCTTTGCCCGGCCGCGGACGCGCGACGGGTGAAGGGAGACGTTGGCGTTTGGACGCCCGGATCGTCCGGACGGAGACGCGCTTCCCCTCCCTTTTGCCGCGCCGGCAAAAAAATGGCGGGGAGAAACGGGCGACACCGGGGAAAAACAAGGCCTTTTGACAAACCGCCTTCATGCCGGCCGGCCGACGCAGCGAAGCGGATTCTCCCTCCACGGCCCGGAAAAGTTCGACGCCCGATTTGAGTTTGACTTGCGGGGGGGAGCTTTTAGGCTCGGCCGCTGAAACCTGACCAAAAACCATGAGATTCGGCATCAATTCCTTTCTGTTCACCTTCCCGTTCCGCAACGAGAGCACCACGTGGTTCAAGACCTTCAAAAAATGGGGGTTCGACACGGTGGAAATCGCCATTGACGACCCCGACGCCATTGACCCCGCCCACATCAAGGCGGAACTCGACGCGGCGGGGCTCGTGTGCGGCAGCGTCTGCGGCATTTTTGGTCCCGACCGCGACCTGCGGGGTGACGCCGCGGCGCAAAAGACCTCGATCAATTACATGAAGGCGTGCCTCGATCAGATGGTCGTTCTGGATTGCCCCTCCTTCATCGGGCCGGTGTATTCGGCGGTGGGCCGCGCCGAGGCGGTGCCGCCCAGGGAATACGCCAAACAGTGGAAGCGGGTGGTGTCCAACCTCAAAAAGGTCTGCCGTTACGCGGAGAAGAGGGAGAAACAAATTTGCCTGGAGCCGCTCAACCGTTTCGAAACCGATTTCATCAACACCTGCGAACAGGGCCTGAAAATGATCCACGACGTGGGCAGCCCGGCCCTCAAGCTGCACCTCGACACGTTCCACATGAACATCGAGGAAAAGAACCAGCCCAAGGCCATCCGCAAGGCGGGCAGGCATCTGGGGCACCTCCACGCCTGCGGATGCGATCGCGGCACGCCGGGCAAGGACCACATTGACTGGCCCGGCATCGCCAAGGCCCTCAAGGCGATTCGTTACCAGGGCGACGTGGTCATCGAATCCTTCACCCAGGACGTGAAGGCGATTGCCCGCGCGGCGGCCATCTGGCGGCAGATCGAGCCCTCCGGCGAGGACATCGCCCGCAAGGGGCTGCGTTTCCTCAAACGGACGCTCAAGTGAGCGCCCGCCGGCGCGCCGCTCCCCTTTCGCGCGGAAAGGCGAAGCCGGCGACGAAACCGGGCGGGGAGACGACGCCTTTTTGCGCAAAGTGGCCGAATTGAGCTGACACCGGGCGCGGGATTTCGTTCACTCCCCGCGACCGGCGTCCGGTTGCGAAAACGGGCGCTTCGCCGGCGGCCACGGCGGGCGTTCCTTTGAAACGCCGGCTCGGCGCGCACCATGCCAAAACGCACAGACATTCATTCGGTCCTCATCATCGGGGCGGGCCCGATCATCATCGGGCAGGCCTGCGAATTCGATTACTCGGGCACCCAGGCCTGCAAGGCCCT
>CAZRPT010000135.1:0-4934 GCA_964601985.1 uncultured Verrucomicrobiota bacterium | reverse complement strand
TGGAGGGCAATGTCATCTGGCGCGCCGGGGAAGGAATTCAGGTGGTCTCCGACGCGGTGGTGCGCAACAACCTCATCTTTGACTGTCTTTATACCGGCATCACCGCCGCTCCTCACGCGGCGGTGCCGAAGCTGAAAAACGTGCTCCTCGTGAACAACACCATCGTCGCTTCGCCTTGCGGGGTGCGGTTGCGGTGGGACAAGGGAAGTCACCTGCGTTTCGCCAACAATGCCGTCTATTGCCCGAAGGGCATCGCCGTGGACGGACCGCTATCAGCCGGGGCACTGTTTCGCGCCAATTATGCAACGGGACGCCTGGTGGGGATGACGCGGGACGGGGTTCGCTTTTTGGACGGCGGTTCCGTCGCCGCGGCGTTCCGTGATGCCGCCGGCCATGATTTCCGGCCCGGCCGGAATTCCCCGCTCATCGGCCACGCCGATCCCGCCTTCACGCCGGAATTCGACTTCAACCACACGCGCCGCCAGCCGCCCTTCGACGTCGGCGCGTACGAAACCGATGGCCGCGCCGCCCCTCCGGGCTGGCGCATTCAGCCGGGATTCAAACCGCTGTCCCGCCCTCTCAACACGCCGTGAGCAGGGGAGTGTTCTGCCTTCTCACGTCGGCGGCTACGGAGGATCAATCCACCGCCGCCTGTTCGGGTTCGGCCTGGGTGCGGGCCACGAGGTCTTTTTCCGCCAACACCCAGTCTTCAAGGGTCAACGGGCGGTCGGGGAGCCGGTCGCGGTAGAGGCGGTAGGCGTGCTCGCGCACCATGGCCTTGGTGATGCCCGGGGTGACGGGTTGCGGTTGCGGATCTCCTTCCAATGCTTTGTTCTTTTTCATACGGAACCTTTCGCTCGCTTATGCGGAAAGTTATTCCTTCTTCGCCACCGCGCAACCAGCAGGGCGCCCCTTCTCCGGACACGACATGAGGCGATTTGCCGGGGGGATGGTGCCGGTCGGAAGGCGCCGGGGGGGGGAACCCGACCTGCGGCAAGGAGGACGTTTCTGCGCCCTTCCGGCAGGCGGCGGGCTCCCCCGCGGCGGGAGGCCGCACTTCGCAGACCGGCTTTCGGAAACCGTCTGCCGGGTATCCGGGGAAAAACCGCCGGGGCGCGGTGGCCGCGGCGCACGTGTCGCCCGCACCTCGCGGAACAAGGATTTCCGAGGGAAACAGAGCCTTCTTTGGCCGGAGAGAAAAGTCCGCGCCCCCCTCCATTCGCCTCTCCGCTTGTGCCTGCCGGGAGGAAGTCGGGCGGGCCCTCTTGCGCAATTCGTGTCTCTCCCGTAAACTGCCCGGCCAATGGCGTCCCCCAACCAGGCTCATGTGGAAATCATCCGCCCGCGGGAAGACACGGTGTTTGTTCGCCTGTCGGGCGACTGGCGATTGCATCGGGGATTGCCGCGGTGGGCGGATTTCGCGGGGGAGTTTCCGGCGGAGGCCGCGCCCGCCGCCGCGCGGATCGAGGACGGGGGGCTCGCGGAGTGGGACACCGGCCTGACGGCGTTTCTGCTGGAAGCGGCCGAGTTTTTGGAACGGCGCGGCATCGCGCTGGACCTCGGCGGTTTGCCGGAGGGGGCCCGGCGGTTGATGGAGCTGGCACTGTCGGTGCCGGACAAGAGCGACGCGCAGCGAGCGGGTCAGGCCAAGGACGTGTGGACGCTTTTGGGGGAAGGGTGGCGGAGCGCAACGACGGGCATGCTCACCACGCTCGAGTTTCTCGGCGAAATCACCCTCGCGCTGGTCCGGATGCTCACCGGCCGGGCCCGGATGCGGTTGCGGGATCTCTGGCTGCTGATGCAGCAGTGCGGCGCGGACGCCCTGCCCATCGTGCTGCTGATCAACGTGCTGGTGGGGATGATCCTGGCGTTTGTCGGGGTGGTGCAACTGGCCAAGTTCGGCGCGGCCATTTTCGTGGCGGATCTGGTGGCGCTGGCGGTGCTGCGCGAGATGGGCTGCCTGATGACCGGCATCATCCTGGCCGGCCGGACCGGGGCGGCCTTCGCCGCGCAACTGGGCACCATGCAGGCCAACGAGGAGATTGACGCCTTCCGCTCGTTTGCCATCCCGCCGATGGATTTCCTGGTGCTGCCGCGGGTGGTGGCGCTGGTGCTGATGATGCCGTTGCTGACGGTGTTCGCCGATCTGGTGGGCATCCTGGGCGGGTTGATCGTGTCCACGGCGATGATGGACATTTCGCTGCGGGCCTACTGGACCGAGACGGTGGAGGCCGCGTCGGTCACGCATTTTCTGCTGGGCGTGGGCAAGAGTTTCGTGTTCGGGGCGCTGGTGGCCTTGTGCGGTTGCTACCAGGGCATCCGTTGCGGGCGCAACGCCCAGGCCGTGGGGCTGGCCACCACCCGGGCGGTGGTGAGCGGCATCACCGCGTTGATCGTGGCGGACGCGCTGTTCGCCGTGCTGGCCAACAAGCTGCACCTCTGAACCATGAGCGACGCCCCGGCCAAAATTGAATTGCGCGACGTGGAGCTGGCCTACGGCTCGTTCGTGGTCATGCGGGACATCAATGTCTCCATCCAAGCGGGGGAGATCTTCACCATCATCGGCGGCAGCGGCTGCGGCAAGAGCACCCTGTTGCGGGCGATGATCGGCCTCCAGCCGCCGACCCGCGGCACGGTGTTGTTCGACGGCCGGCCCCGCGTGCTGGCCGAAGAGTCACCGGCGGAGGCCGCCCGGCAGTTTGGCGTGTTGTTCCAAGGCGGCGCCCTCTGGAGCTCGATGACCCTGGCGGAAAACATCGCCCTGCCGCTGGAGCAATACACCCGCCTGAACGCCGCCGAAATCCGCCGGGTGGCCCGGGTGAAACTGGCCCTGGTGGGGCTCCGGGGGTTCGAGGATTACTATCCGGCGGAAATCTCCGGCGGCATGATGAAGCGGGCGGGACTGGCCCGGGCGATGGCGCTGGACCCGGACATTCTGTTTTTCGACGAACCCTCCGCCGGCCTGGACCCGCTGAGTTCCCGGCGGCTGGACGAATTGATCTTGCGGTTGCGCGAAGTGCTCGGCACCACCGTGGTGATCGTCACCCACGAGCTGGAGAGCATCTTCAGCATCGCGGACCGCGCCCTCTTTCTCGACGCCGAAACCCGCACCGTCAAGGGGCTGGGCCCGCCGCGGGAGCTGCGGGACCACTCGCCCGAACCGGTGGTGCGGGAGTTTCTCAACCGGGGCGCCCCCCCCGCGGACGCTCCGGCGGCGGCGGTTTCCCCGCAAGCGGCATGAAAACCAAAGTCAATCCCACCCTTTTGGGAGCCTTCGTCGTGGCCGGTCTCGGCCTCGTCGTCACGGGGCTCGTCGTCTTCGGTTCCGGACGCCTGTTCGAAAAACCCATCCCCTTCGTCATGGTCGTGCAGGACTCGATCAACGGCCTGCGCGAGGGGGCGCCGGTGAAGTTCAAGGGCGTGCCGGTGGGCGAGGTGCGCCGCCTGGTCATCGGCCTGAACACCAACGGCCAGCCGGCCAACATCCAGATTTACGCCGAGATCAATCCCCAGCGGCTCATGGAAAGCACCGGCGCGGACCGCACCCCGGGCGAAACCCTCTACCTGCCCGAGCTGGTCATGCAGGGGCTCCGGGCCACGCTGGAGCTGGAAAGCTTCGTGACCGGCCAGCTTTACATCTCCCTCGACATGAAAAGCAACGCCAAGCCGCCGCCGCGCCTGCTCACCGAGGCCGAGTGCGTGGAAATCCCGGTGGAAACCACCGGCCTGAAGGAGTTCCTCCGTTCGATCGAAGAGGTCAACGTCGCGGCGCTGGCCAAAAAAGCGGACGACATCCTGGGCAAGGTGGACAACGCCCTGAAAGGCCTGGATCTGGGACGCATGCAGCAGAAACTCGAGGCAACACTCGACGGCGTGAACGCCCTCGTGCAGGCCCCCGGCGCCACCAACCTGGTGCCGACATTGAACCGAACGATCGAGGAAGCCCACCGGCTGATCGCCGATCTGCGGGAACAGGTTTCGCCGCTGGCCGGCGCGGCCACCAACTCCCTCGACCGCCTCACGGTCACCGTGTCCCGGATCGAAGAGCTGGCGAACGACCTCGATTCCCTGATTCAGCCGGATTCCCGGCTCATCATGAATTTCAACGAAAGCCTGCGGGAACTCTCCCGGGCCGCCAATTCCCTGCGCCTGTTCGCGGACTCCCTGCGCCGCACGCCGCAGGCCCTCATCACCGGACGCCAGTTTCAAAAAGTCACCCCATGAACGCTTCCGTCTCCCTCCCCCTGCTGGCCGGCGCGGCGCTCGCCTTGTCGGGCCTCACCGGCTGCTTCAACCTCCAACCCGCCAGCGACCCCACGCGCTTTTACGTGCTGACGCCCCGCTGCGCGCCGCGGCCCCAACAAACCGCCGCCGCTTCCGCGCCGCTGCTCATGCTGGGCCGCGTGGAAGTGGCGGACTATCTCCAGCGCTCCGAACTGGTCTGGCGGCGGGCGCCCAACCACGTCGCTTACGCGCATTTCACCCAATGGGCGGAACCCCTCCAACCCGCCCTCGACCGGGTGCTCAAGGAAAACTTCCTGCGCCTGCTCGGCTCCGGGCGCTTCTTCGCCGGCGTCAATCCCGGCAAACGGCCGGTGGAAGAAATCCGGGTCAGCATCCTTCAATTCGATCTCTTCTCCGAAGGCGAAGCGCGGGTGAAGGCGCTGTGTCGCATTGTGGACCATCAAAGCCGCGAAACGCGGAAACAACAGATGCTCACCGCCAGCCGCCGTTTCGACCTGGAGGCCGCGGACACCGCCCCCGAAGCGGCCGCCCTCTCCGAGGCGCTGGCGGACATCTGCCGTCAAATCGTGGCGCTGGCTTCCGCCGGACCCGCGGCCCCGCCGCCGGAGCAGAACGCCGGCCGGTAAGCCCCGCGGCCCGGGGAAAATCCGAAGGACCGAAGGACCGGGGGCCGAAGGGATTCCGAACTC
>CAZRPT010000134.1:0-26706 GCA_964601985.1 uncultured Verrucomicrobiota bacterium | reverse complement strand
AGGGCGTCCGGGGTGTCGGTAAGGAGGAGGGGCCAGTCGTCGGAGGCGGCGGGCGGGGCGCCGTGAGAGCCGCGGACGAGGGTGGCGTCGAGCGGGATGACGTCCATCAACATGCGGAAACCGAGCCGTTTCTGGAGCAGCCGCCGGGCGATGTGCGCTTTCAAGCGCAGGGGCGACCAGTCGGGCCGGGCGAACAGCTCCACGGGGTCGTAGCCGGGCTTGCGGTGGATGTCCACCGTGCGCGCGAAATCCGGCGCGCGGGCGTCGTCCTCCCAGTAATAGTAAGTGAACCACGCGTCCGGTTCGGCCACGGCGATCAGGTCGCCGGCGCGGGGGTGGTCGAGTCCGCGGGCGCGTTTTTCCTCCGCGTCGAGCACGCGGGCCACGCCGGGGAGCGCCGTCACGGTTTCCCGCACGGCGTCCGCGAGGTCGGGCCGCTTGAGATAGAGGTGGGCGACTTGATGATCCGCCACCGCGAAGGCCTCGGACGCGCCGGCGTCGAGCCGCTCGCGTCCGAGTTCCTCCTTCACCACCAGCCAGCCGGCCCGGCGCAACACGCGGTTGAGGTGGACCGGTCGCCGGACCGGCACGAGGCCGTATTCGGACAGCACGACCACCCGCACGTCGCGTTCTTGAAAGAAGGCGACGAGTCCGCCCGCCAAGTCGTCAATGCGCCGCAGGTCGGCGGCGATTGCGGGATGGTCCGGGCCGAGCCGCTGGAGGTTGTAATCCAGGTGGGGCAGGTAAACGAGATTCAGCGTGGGCCGGTGATGGCGCTCGATCCATCGGGCGGCGGCGGCGATCCAACGGGAAGCGGCGTCCGGCGGGCCGACGGGACTGTCCACGCCCGCCGCCGGCCCCCAGAAGGCGGGAAAGGGAAACTCGCCCAGGTCGCGCTTGAGGGCGGGGCGCAGGGCGTAGGGCCAGGCGTAGATGTCGAACACCTTGCGCCCGTCGGCGGGGTACATCGGGCGCGGCGTGACCGACCATTCCACGTCGGCGTACATGTTGAACCACCAAAACAGCTTGGCGCAGGTGAAGTCGGGGTGCCCGGCGCGCAGGCGATGCCACAGGCGCGGGGCCTGGACGAGGTGGTTCGATTGCTTCCAGAAATGCACCTCGGCGAGGGCGCGGTCGTACCAGCCGTTGCCCACGATGCCGTGCTGCGCGGGCGGCCGGCCGGTGAGGTAGGCGGTTTGCGCCGGGCAGGTGACGGCGGGAAAAGCGGGCTCGATGGCGGCGCGCGCGGCGGCCTGGGCGAAGGCGCTCAACCGGGGCGTGTGCTCCCCGAGCAGGCGCGGCGTGAGGCCGACCACGTTGATGACCGCCGTCCGGCGCATGGCGGCTCAATGCGCGCCCGCCCGGCGCTGGCGCGCGTCCAGCTCGCGCAGCACGGCGCACAAGGCGTCCAGCACGGGAGTGGCCACGCCGGCCTGATGGGCGAGGCGTTGGGGTTCGAGAAAGAGGCTGTCGAGTTCGAGCGGCCGCCCGGCCTCGAAATCCAGCAACGTCGAGGCGCGGTAATCCCCCATGCAGCGGGTGCGTTCGAGGTTTTCCTCCGCCAGCCCGGCCGGGAGGGCGTGGCCGAGGGCGTTGGCGGCGCGGATGACCTCCGCCATGAGCGCGCGCAGCAGCCGCTCCCAACCCGGGTCGGCGAGCAGCACGTCGGTGGGCAGGCAACGCGCGTGAGGCAGGACCTCCGGCACCCGGCCCGCGAGGAGGTTTTCCCGGCCGACCCGGCCCGCCACGCCGACGCCGTTGAAGGGAATGTTCCAGATGAGCTTTTCCCAATGGGCGCGTTCGAGGTCCGGCGCCACGCGACACGGCACGCCGGCGTCGGCGAACACGGCGGCGATTTCCCGGGCGGCCGCGCCGGCGGGCCGTTGGTATTCGCCCAGCACGATGCGACCGTGCGCCAGATGTCGAATCACGCCGGGCGCGACGCGGTTGAGGCAGACGAAGCAGAGCCCGCCGAAGATGCGTTCGGGCCCGAACACCGCCGCCAGCGCCGCCTCGTTGCCGAGGCCGTTTTGCAGGGTGAGCACCCGGGTGCGCGGTCCCACCAACGGGGGAAGCAGCGCGGGAAAGACGTGGTTGGCCGTGGTCTTGAGCGCGATGACCACCAGGTCGCACGGGCCGATCTGCTCCGGACGATTCGCGGCGTGGGGACGCGCGGTGAAATCCCCGTCCACGCTGTGGATGCGCACCCCTTCGCGGCGCACCGCGTCATAATCGCCGCGGAGGAGGAAATGGGTTTCATGCCCGGCGCGGGCCAGGCGGGCGCCGTAGAAACCGCCCACGGCGCCGCAACCCACCACGCCGATTTTCCACGGCTTCGGAGCTTTTGGCGAAGCGGCGGCGGAAGTCGTCATCGCGCAAGAAAAAGGCACTCTGAGCCTTTCAGAGTGCCCGGCAATCAGTCGGCGCCGCGGGAAGCTACTTCTTCTTCGGCGGAATGATGGCGTCCTTGCAGGCCTTGGACACGCGGAACTTCACCACTTTCTTGGCGGGGATCTTGATCTTTTCGCCCGTGCGGGGGTTGCGGCCCCAGCGGGCCTTGCGGTTCACCAGAACCAGCTTGCCGATCCCGGGGATGGTAAAACCGTTCTTGGCGTTCTTGTAGGCGAGCGTGGCCAGTTCCTCGAGGAACTGGGCGGACTGTTTCTTGGTGAGGTCAACCTTCTCGGCGAGGGTTGCGGCGATTTGCGCCTTCGTCAGTGCTTTTGCCATGGTTTTGTCAGCGTTTGAGTTCTCAAGTTAAACGGACTGTGCGCCGCCCTTATTGGGGATTTCGGCGAACGATGCAAGCATAATTACACGGGTTTTTGCCCGCCCCGCGCGGCGTTTCGTCTTGCCGGGCGGGGGGCGGGCTTTTAGGTTGCCGGGCGTTTGGGGGCGCTCCCCGGATCATGAAACGCACCGCCGAAATCCAGTACGATTCGCGCGCCGAGGGCGTTCCCCGTCACCCACCCCCGATTTTTTCCAGCTTGCGAGGCGCGCGGAACGCCCCTTGGGAATACCACCCCGGCTTTTCCCCCCTCCTCCGTCGGGAAGATTTCCGGGAAAGCCGGACAGCTCGCGGCCCTCTTGGAGGGGGGGCGGGCAAGTCCCCATGAGCCGCCGGCTTCCCCGATTGGTCCGCCAATTGCTTTGACGCTCCATTCCCTCTCCCTTAGGTTGGGTGGTTTGACGGTTTTCTTATGTTTGGCTGGATTATCAAGAAGGTCATCGGCACCAAAAACCAGCGCGAAGTGCGCCGGCTGCGACCGCTCGTCGCCCGGATCAACGCGTTGGAGGAGTCGTTTCAGTCCCTGACGGACGAGGAATTGCGGGCGAAAACCGCCGCCTGGCAGGCCGAGTTGAAGGAGATCACCGACAACGACGCCCTCCAGCGGCGGCTCAACGAAATCCTCCCCGAGGCGTTCGCCGTGGTGAAAAACGCCTGCCGTCGGCTCGCCGAGCGGAAGGAGAAGATCATCGTCCGCGGCCACGAGATGGTCTGGGACATGATCCCCTTTGACGTGCAGCTCATCGGCGCGTGGGCCCTGCACAACGGGCGGATCGCGGAAATGGCCACCGGCGAGGGCAAAACCCTCGTGGCCACCATGCCGGTGTACCTGAACGCCCTCACCGGACGGGGGGTGCACGTGGTGACGGTGAACGACTACCTCGCCGAGCGGGACAGCGAGTGGATGGGGGCCATCTACCGCTTCCTCGGATTGACCGTGGGCTGCATCCTCCATGACCAGCCGCCCGCCGTGCGCCGGGAACAGTACCATTGCGACATCACCTATGGCACCAACGCGGAGTTCGGCTTCGATTACCTGCGCGACAACGGCATGGCGGTGCGCGCCGAGGACCAGGTGCAGCGCGGGCACTACTACGCCATCGTGGACGAGGTGGACTCGATCCTGATTGACGAGGCCCGCACCCCGCTCATCATCAGCGGCCCGGCGGTGGTCAACACCGACAATTCGCTCTACCTCACCTTCAAGCCCAAGGTGGCCTCCCTGGTGCAGTTGCAGGAGCGCCTCTGCCGCCGGTTCCTCGCGGAAGCCAGGGAGCTGCTCAAAAAACTCCACCCCGAGGACGGCTCCATCCCGCCGGACCGGGCGGACCTCGAGCGCGAAATCGGCCTCCTGCTCTACCGCGTCAAAATGGGGTCGCCCAAGATGCCGGAGTTTCTGGCCCTGATGGAGGACCCCGAGAACCAGCGGATGGCCCAGGCTTCGGAGCTGGAACTCCACGCCGACCAGACCAAAAAACAGCTCTACGCCGAGAAGGAGGAGCTGTTTTTCGCCATTGACGAAAAAGGCTACGAAGCCGACCTCACGGAAAAGGGCCGCAACGCCCTCAGCCCGGAGGATCCCGACGCCTTCGTGCTGCCGGACCTGATCACCGCCATCCACGAGATTGACAACGGCCCCGAGCCCGATCCGGTCAAGCGGATGGAAGCCAAGCAAAAGGTGCAGGCGGAGTTCGAGGAAAAGGCGCGCCGCATCCACGTCATCTCCCAGCTTGTCAAGGCCTACTGCATCTACCAGCGCGACGTGCAATACGTGGTGCAAAACGGCAAGGTCATCATCGTGGACGAGAACACCGGCCGCCTGATGAGCGGCCGGCGCTGGAGCGACGGACTCCACCAGGCCGTCGAGGCCAAGGAAGGGGTCGAGATCGAGAAGGAAACCCAGACGCTGGCGACCATCACCATCCAGAACTACTTCCGGATGTACACCAAGCTGGCGGGCATGACCGGCACCGCCGAGACCGAGGCGCACGAATTCCAGGACATCTACAAACTGGGCGTCCTCGTCATTCCCACCAACAAACCCTGCATCCGCAAGGACTACGACGACACGGTGTACAAGACCCAGCGCGAAAAATGGGCGGCGGTGGTGCGGGAGATTCAGGAAATCCACGCCCAGGGCCGCCCCATTCTGGTGGGCACCATCTCGGTCGAAGTCAGCGAGCACCTCTCCCGCATGCTGAAGAAAGTGGGCATCGTCCACTCCGTGCTCAACGCCAAATACCACCAGCAGGAGGCCGAGATCGTCTCCCGCGCCGGCCAGCGGGGCGCGGTGACCATCGCCACCAACATGGCCGGCCGCGGCACCGACATCAAACTCGGCCCCGGCGTGGCCGACCTGGGCGGCCTGCACGTGCTCGGCACCTCCCGTCACGAATCCCGCCGCATTGACCGGCAGTTGCGCGGCCGCTGCGCCCGCCAGGGCGATCCCGGCTCCTCCCACTTCTTCATCTCGCTCGAAGACGACCTGATGCGCCTCTTCGGCTCCGACCGCATCGTCAAGATCATGGAGCGGGTCGGTCTGGAAGAAGGCCAGGAACTGGAGCACCCCTTCCTGAACCGCTCCATCGGCCAGGCCCAGAAACGGGTCGAGCAGCACCACTACCAGATCCGCAAGCGCACCCTCGAATACGACGACGTGATGAACCGCCAGCGCGAAGTCGTGTACGGCTTCCGCAACGAAATCATCCACGCCGACGACGTGCGCGAGCAGTTGATGAACATCATCGAGGAGGTGGTGGTCGAAAAAGTGCTCGAAACCACCTCCGCCACCGTCGAACCCTCGGAATGGGAAAAACGCCCCCTCTCCGACTGGGTCAACCTCAACTTCCCCCTCGGCATGGCCGAGGAGGAGATCGTCCGCGTGGGCGAACAAGGCACCGAGGAACCGCCGAAAGATTCCCTCTTCGAGGGCCTGAGCCCCGCCCAGTACGCGGTGGCGCGCCACCTCATCGAAAAGATCCACCACGCCTACCACATCAAGGTCCAGCACGAGGATCCCGAGGCCCTCAAGACCGTCGAGCGCTACACCATCCTCAGCGCCATTGACCGGCTCTGGCAGGAGCACCTCTACAACATTGACAGTCTCCGCTACAGCATCGGCCTCCGCCAGTACGGCCAGCGCGATCCCCTCGTGGAATACAAGGTCGAGGCCTCCAAGCTCTTCGACGAGCTGATGGTCAACATCAAGACCGAGATTTGCCACAACGTCTTTCGCAGCGCCTCGAGCATGATGGCCTTCGAGAACTTCCTGCGGAACCTCCCCCAACAAACCGTGCATCCCCAGGCCGACGCCCTCGCCGCCGGCGGAGCCCCCTCCGGGGCGGCGGCCGGCTCGCCGGTGGACGACATCATCGCCGCGGCCACCGAAGCGGCGGGCGCCCCGCCCCAGCCCGCCCCGACCACCCGGACCAAAAAAGTGGGGCGCAACGAACCCTGCCCCTGCGGCAGCGGCAAAAAATACAAGCACTGCTGCGGCCGCTGACGCGCGTCCGCCGGGGCAGGCCGGGTTCCCCGGCCCGCCGTTTGGGGGCGCCGGACCGTCGCGTCGGGCGGGACGTCCGCGCTCCTTTTGGTTCGTGCCCGGCGTGGCTCCGCCTCCGAGAGCGGGCCTTCCCGGCCTTTCTCTTCGCTTGGCAAAACGGCGCCCGCCCGCCACCCTCGCGGGCATGAACCACCCACCGCGTTGCCTCGCTTGGGCGCTCGCGCTGTTTCTGGCCGGAGGCGCCCGCGCCGCGCCGGCCCCGAAGGCGCCGCCGCCCAACATCCTCCTCATCCTGGTGGACGACATGGGCTGCGGCGATCCCGGCTGCTACAACCCGCAAACGAAAATTCCCACGCCCCACATGGACCGGCTGGCCCGGGAAGGGTTGCGATTCACCGACGCCCACGCCGCCGGATCGCTCTGCCATCCGTCCCGTTACGGCCTGCTCACCGGCTGCTTTCCGTTTCGCGTCAACGTGGAAAACTGGCGGCGCCAGCCGCTCATCCGGGAGGGGCAGATGACCTTCGCCTCGCTGTTGCGCGACCACGGCTACTTCACGGCGATGGTCGGCAAATGGCACCTCGGCTTCGCGGAACGGGGCTACGACCAGCCGTTGCGGGGCGGGCCGGTGGACCGGGGCTTCGACTCCTTCTTCGGCATCCGCGCCTCGACCGACATCCCGCCCTACTTCTACATCCGCGACCGCCGGGCGGTGGCGCCGCCCACGGAGCATATCGAGGCGCACCACAGCGAGGGGTGGTCGTCCATCCAGGGCGCCTTCTGGCGCGCCGGCGGCATCGCGCCGGGGCTGAAGCTGGCGGACGTGCTGCCCCGGTTCACGACGGAAGCGGAGCAGGTCATCCGGGCGCGGGCCGCGCAAACGCCGGCCCGGCCCTGGCTGCTTTACCTGGCCTATCCCGCGCCCCACACCCCGTGGCTGCCGTCCCGGGAGTTTCGCGGGCGCAGCGGCGCGGGGCTCTACGGCGATTTCGTGATGATGGTGGACGCCATGATCGGGCGCGTCCTCGAAACGCTCGCGGCAACCGGCCAGGCGGACCGGACCCTGGTCATCCTGACCTCCGACAACGGCCCGGTCTGGTACGACCGCGACGTGGAACGGTGGGGCCACGACTCGGCGGGCGGCTGGCGCGGCATGAAGGGCGACGCCTGGGAGGCGGGCCACCGGATGCCGTTCATCGTCCGCTGGCCCGGCCGGGTGAAACCGGGCACGGTCAGCCGGCAGACCATCTGTTTCACCGACCTGCCGGCCACCTTCGCGGCGCTCGTGGAGGCGGAACTGCCGCCCGACGCCGCGCCGGACAGTTTCAATCTCCTGCCGGTGTGGCTGGGCCGGCAGCCGGAGGAGCAGCCCATCCGCGGACCGTTGCTGCTGCGTTCCGGCAACGGAATGATGAGCGTTCGTGACGGACGCTGGAAACTCATCGAGGGCCTCGGCTCGGGCGGGTTTTCCCCGCCCCGCCGGCTTCGCCCGCGGCCCGGCCAGCCCGCCGGCCAGCTCTACGACCTGGTCTCCGATCCCGGCGAAACCCGCAACCTCTGGGCGGAGCGCCCGGAGGTGGTGAAACGGCTGCGGGCCGAGCTGGCCCGTCTGCGCGCCGCCGGCGGCAGCCGTCCCGGCTTCACCGCGCGCTGAGCCCCTGCCATGCTCGTCGTAAAAACAAGCAAAATCGGCAAAAAAAGATGGACACTTTTCCTGAAACCGGATTAAAAAGTCCCCTGTTGACCATCAGCAACCGTAGAATAAGCAACGCACAAATGATCTTATGAACGCAACGATCCTCAAAACGGCGGTGGTGGCGGCGGCCTTGAGCGCGACGGCAACCGCGGGCGTGGCTGTAAGTTTGATTGACCATCCCGAAACCAGCGGCTCCAACCCCTACCTGCCCTCGGTGGACGCCCCGAACTACGTCATCGGCTACGAAGTGACCGACCAGCGTTTCGGGCTCGATGGCTCGGTGGACGCCAGCGGCGACCCGGTGGAAGCCATGACGCAGACCTTCACCCTGGCCAATCCGGTGGAGATGGAGTCCCTGTTCATCGCGTACAACGACTTCCGCGTCAGCGGCGTGATCCGGCTCAGCCTCGATCTCGGAAACGACGGCGTGGTGGATTTCAGCGAAGACATTCCCGTCAGCGGGCTTACCACCGGCGTGGGCGCCAATCCCCGCACCGAGCCCCGGAACTGGCTGGAGTTCAACCTGGCCGCTTCCAGCCTGCTCCTCCCCGCGGGAACGAGCAGCTTCACGATCGCCGGAATCAGCGAGGAGGCCGGAAGCACGACCTTCATCTTCGCGCCGCAGTACGAGATCGCGCCCAGCGGCTACGCGGACGGGGAAATGACGCTGAACTTCAGCCCCACCACGGGCGACGCGGGCTTTGCCGTGACCGGCACGGTGGTGCCCGAGCCGTCGGTCACCCAGCTCGGCCTGCTCGGCTTCCTGATGCTGTTCCTCCGGCGGCGGCGTTGATCCGGAACCGAAATGCGACTTCAAGCCGTTCTGTACGGCCTTTTTCTCGCCGGCCTGGCTTCCGCGGCGGAAGCCGGGCCGGTTCGCGATTGGGCCACCACCAACGGGGACGCGGGCTTTGCTGACGGCAGCGAGACCACTGATTCGCCCGTCACCACCAGCGCCGACGCCGACACCATCGCGGCCAACCTCGACGCGCCCGTCACGCTGGCGCCGGGCGATTTCATCCTGCTGACCGGTTCGGTCACGCTGGATGTCCCGCTCAAATGGAATGATTTCCGCATCGGACTGTTCGCCGGCGACCCGCCCGTGACCCCCGGCAACGGCCACGGGTTCGTCGGTTTTTACGCCGGCGCCGGCGTGGCGGGACGAAGCGGCCACGTGAAATTCGGCAACGGCTCGGCCGCCAACCCCTTTTCCGCCTCGGCGGCCGTGGTGTTGGGCGCGATGTCCAGCCCCGCCGTCACTCCCCCGGCCCGTGATCCGCTCGACTTTCGGCTGAAAATCACCCGACAAGGCGACACGCTCACCGTGGAGGCCGCCTTCACCGACGGCGACCTCTACCAAACCGCGGCGACCCTCGCGGATTGGGCGCCGCCCGCCGGTTACCCGTACACCTTTGACACGGTCGCCTTCCTCATGGGCGGCAATTTGAACGGAACCCGCGCCGCTTATTCCCACGTGACCGTGGAGGTCGGCTCCGTGGACAGTGACGGCGACGGCATGGATGACGATTGGGAACGCGCGCACGGGTTGATCGTGGGCGAGGACGATTCGGCGCTGGACGCGGACAGCCAGGGAGGACCGGACGGGTTGAGCAATCTCGAGGAATTCCGGCGCGGCACCGATCCCCAGAACGCCGACACCGACGGCGACGGATTGCTCGACGGCGTGGAAACCCGCACCGGCGTCTTCGTGGGCGCCGACGACACCGGCACCGATCCCCTCCTCGCCGACACGGACGGCGACGGCCTCCAGGACGGCGCGGAAGTGGCCCGCGGCACCGATCCCACCGATCCGGACGACCCGGGCAGTCTTCTCGGCGAGCGGCTGTTCGGCATTGACTTCAACCGCAACGACCAACCGGGCGCGCCCAGCCAGTCATGCTTCCGGGTAATCGCGGGCTCGGCGGCCGATCAGACGGCCAATCAGCCCCGTTATGCCAAGAAGATCGGCCCCTGGCGGGTCGCCATCCGCCGGCCTGACGGGGAAAACCTCGAGTTCCGGGGAGCCAACGGGGATTCCTCCCGCGCCATCCCCGGCGGCGACACCTCGCGCTCCTTCCTCGTGGCCGACTTCATCGGCACGCGGGGCGGACGGCTGGAGATCACGATCACCGGCCTGCCGGCGGGCGATTACGTCTTCCGCTCGTTTCATCTCGAGCCGTTCACCCAGGCGGCGCTCGGCTTTGCCCAGGGCGCCACCCCCACCACCCCGAACCGGATCGAACTCCGCCTCGGCGACCGGTCGCTGGGCCGGGTCCACCCCACCGCGCTGGGGGCCGCGGGACTCGGCACCACGTTCATTGACGATTCGCAAATCCCCGCGCTCGTGGCTTCGTTTCACCATGACGGCGCGGGACCGCTGACCCTCGAACTGCGCGCCCTGGACGCCAACGGCGACAACGCTTTTCTGTTTCTCAACGGATTCGAACTCTTTCAAGCCCCCGCCCCATGACCTTTCTCCCCCCAGCCCTCGCCGCTGCTTGCGGCCCGGCGCGCGCGTTGCTCCGGCGGAGCCGCGAACTGGGCCGGATCGGCGCCCTGCTCTTCGCCGCCGCGGTTTCGGCCCGCGCGGCCAAACCCAACGTCCTGTTCATCGCCGTGGACGATTTGCGCCCGGAACTCCACTGCTACGGCGCGGCTCACATGCACACGCCGCACATGGACCGGCTCGCTTCGGAAGGGCGGCTCTTCCTCCACCACTATGTGGCCGTGCCCACCTGCGGCGCCTCCCGTTACGCGCTGATGACCAGCTTGCGGCCCACCGCCGCCACCGACGACAACGCCGCCTTCGACCACATGCCCAAGCAGAGGCCCGCCCGCCCGGAAAGCTGGGTGGACCTGCTGCGCCGCAACGGTTGGCACACCGTCTCGCTGGGCAAGGTCACCCACGAACCCGACGGCTTCCGCTGGAACTACCCCACGACGTACGACCTCGGGCGGCGCTACGCCACCTACCCCGACATGCGTTTCTCGTGGGACGAAATCCTCTTTGACCACGGCAAATGGGGCGCGCAACGCTATCCGCTCTTCGCCTACGCCGACGGCACCGGCCGCGTCCGGAACACCTCCCCCGCCTACGAAATCGGCGTGGATGCCCGCGGCGATTCGCTCCCCGACGACGCCTATCCCGACGGCCGGATCGCCGCCGCCGCCGTCGAGAAACTCCGTGAATTCGCCGATGACGGCGTCCCGTTCTGCCTGGCGGTGGGCTTCTTCAAGCCGCATCTGCCGTTCAACGCGCCCAAGGCCTACTACGACCTCTACGATCCGGCCGCCCTGCCGGGACCCGATCCCGCCACCCGTCCGGTCGGCGCCGAATACGCCACCACCATCCCCTCCGGCGAGCCCAATGCCTACACGGCGCTCGGAGACCGCGCCCGGCTGCGCCGCGCCTACTTCGCCTGCGTTTCCTACGTGGACGCGCAAATCGGCAAGGTGCTCGACGCGCTGGACGCGCTCGGGCTGGCCGACAACACCCTCGTCGTGCTGTGGGGCGACCACGGCTGGTGCCTGGACGATTACGGCCTGCTCGGCAAACACGTCGTGCTCGAGCGGGTCGTGCACGCGCCGCTCATCGTGCGCCTGCCGCGAAGCCTCGGCGGCGACCCCTTCGCCGGCGTGCCGGCCAACGGCATCGTCGAAACGATTGACCTCTATCCCACCCTCGCCGAGCTGTGCGGCGTGACTCCGCCCGCCGGCATTTTCGGCGAATCCTTCGTGCCGCTGCTCCGCAACCCCTTCGCCCCGGGCAAGGACGCGGCCTACTCGCGCTGGGGCGCCGTCACCACCGTGCGCAGCCTTCAATGGCGCCTGATCCACTGCGACAGCGGAAACGACCTCTACGACCTTTCCCGGGATCCCTACGAGCGCGAGGACATTCACGCGGAGCATCCGGACGTGGTTTCCCGGCTCACTCCCGCCCTTACCCGGCAGGCGGGCCGGCACGGGCACACCAACTACGTGACGTGGGCCGCCGAGCGGCCGGAGCTGGCCGATCCGCACGCCGACGCGGACGGCGACGGCGCCGCCAACCAGGTCGAATACCTGGCCGGCGCCAACCCGCTGGACGCCGCCAGTCGCCCGGAAGTCACCCTCGAATGGCTCGCCCCGCCCGGGGAAGATCAATCCACGAAGGTTCCCGTTTTCGGCTTCACCGTCTCCACGTTGCCGGACGACGTGCGCTTCCGGCCCCTGGCCTCGCCGGACCTGCGACACTGGTCCTCCTCTCCGCTGGTCTTCTTCGACGCCACCCCGCTCGACGACGGCCTCGTGCGGCTCCAGTTCCGCTTCACGCAATCGGCGTCCCGCCAGTTCTTCCGGCTCCACGTCGCCGACGACTGACGGACGCCCCCCCTCAATCCGTCCGCCCGGTGGGCCGTGCCAGCGGCGACGGAAACCGCGTCCGACGACGGTCCCTTTCGCCGGGGGGCCGTCTTTCCCCGGCAAGGTTTGCGGTTGCGCAAAACAGATCGGCGGTTCAGCCTTTTCGGCAATGATGATGAACTCCCTTTCGCGGCATCTTTGTTGGGGGCGCCGGGCGCTGGCCGGAGCCTTGCTGAGCGTTTCGCTCTGGGCCGGCGCTGCCCGTCCCGCTCCGTCGTCCCCGTCTCGACTTCCCGTCCGCTCCACGCGCCCCGCGGACACCCAACAGGTGGGCCAGCAGGGGGCGGGGCGGGCCATCCTGCCGGTCAACCAGCTCCTCACTCCGGTCGGCCAATTCATCCAACTGCCCGGCCTGCGTCCCCAAGCCGCCGCCCTCTCGCCGGACGGCGAACTGCTGGCGGTCTCGGGCAAGAGCAGCGAGTTGCTCATCCTCGACCCGGACGACGGTTCCATCCGGCAGCGGGTGAAATTGCCCTCCGACCGGCAAAACACCCCCACGCCCGCGCCGGTCTCGGCGAACATCCTCGAGCCCGACACCAAGGGGCTGCTCAGTTACACCGGCCTGAAGTTCTCGCCCGACGGCCGCCGGATTTACCTCAGCAACGTGAACGGCTCGATCAAGGTGTTCACGGTGGCCGCGGACGGCACGGTGCGCCCCTCGCACTCCATTCCCCTGCCGCCGGCCAACGCGCCGCGCCGCCGGGCGGAAATCCCCGCCGGGCTGGCCGTCACTCCGGACGGCAAAACCCTCTATGTCTGCGGCAACCTCTCGAACCGGCTGCTGGAGATTGACCTGGAAACCGGCGACGTCCGGCGGACCTTTCCCGTGGGCGTGGCGCCGTTCGACGTGGTGTTGACGGGCGGGCGCGTCTTCGTGAGCAACTGGGGCGGGCGCCGGCCCGGGCCGGACGATCTGACCGGTCCCGCCGGGCGCGGCACCCGGGTGCGGGTGGACCCGGTGCGTCACGTGGCCAGCGAGGGCTCGGTGACCGTGATTGATCCGGGCCTGCCGGCGGAGCGGGCGGTGGTGAAGGAAATCCTCACCGGCCTGCACGCCTCCGCCCTGGCCGTGTCGCCGGACGGGCGCTACGTGGTGTGCGCCAACGCCGCGAGCGACAACCTGAGCGT
The DNA here is from genome assembly GCA_964601985.1 of uncultured Verrucomicrobiota bacterium. Lineage (GTDB taxonomy): Bacteria > Verrucomicrobiota > Verrucomicrobiia > Limisphaerales > J093 > J093. The sequence continues at coordinate 13,191 of CAZRPT010000134.1, read as the reverse complement.
CATTGACACCCGCACGCTGTGGATCGTGGAGACCATCTGGACCCGCGCCAACCCGGCGGACCTGCTCGGCGCCTCGCCCAACGCGCTGGCGTTTTCCCCCGACGGCGAAACCCTCTACGTGGCCAACGGCACCCAGAACGCCATCGCGGTGATCGAGTTCGAGCCGGAGGATCGCGCCTCCGAGCTGGAGGGGCTGATTCCGGTGGGCTGGTTTCCCGGCGCGGTGGTGTTCGACGCCCGCCGCCGGCAGCTTTGCGTGGCCAACATCAAGGGGCTGCCCCTGACGCCGAAGCCGTACCGCCACGCCGCCGCCGCGCCCGACGCGAAGGGCTTCAACACCCACCACTACCACGGCTCGTTCTCCCTCGTGCCCCTGCCGAAACCGGAGGATTTGCCCCGGCTCTCGCAGACCGTGTACGACAACCTGCGCCGGTCCCGCATCGAGGAAGCCGCCCGGCCGCCCCGGCCCGGCCGGGCGCCGCGCGCCGTGCCGGAGCGCATCGGCGAGCCCAGCCTCATCAAGCACGTGGTGTACATCATCAAGGAAAACCGCACCTACGACCAGGTGCTGGGTGACATGCCCGAAGGGAACGGTGATCCCCGGCTCTGCATCTTCGGCGAGCGGGTCACGCCCAACCAGCACAAGCTGGCGCGTGAGTTCGTCCTGCTCGACAACACCTATTGCGCCGGCATCCTCAGCGCCGACGGCCACCAGTGGAGCACCACCGCCTTCGGCACCGATTACCTCGAACGCTCCTTCGCCGGCTGGCCCCGCAGTTATCCCGACGGCATGGGCGAGGACGACGCGGACGCGCTGGCCTACGCCCCCTCCGGCTTCATCTGGGACAACGCCCTCCGCCACGGCATCTCCCTCCGAAACTACGGCGAGTTCGTGGGGCCGACCGTGCACTGGCGCGATCCCCACCGCCGGGGCAGCCCCGATTGGACGGCCAGTTACCGGATGTGGAAACACCTCTCCGAAGGGCTCGAACTGGACGCCACCAACCAGGTGGTGTTTTGCAGCAAGCCGATGATCGAAACCATCCGCCCCTTCACCCCCACCAACTACGTCGGCTGGAGCATGGAAGTGCCGGACCAGTACCGGGCGGACTTCATCATCCGGGAGCTGAAGGAATACGAAGCCAAGGGCGGGTTTCCGCAACTGGTCCTGATCTGCCTGCCCAACGATCACACCAGCGGCACCCGCCACGGCGCGCCCACGCCCGACGCCACGGTGGCGGACAACGACCTCGCCATCGGACGGATCATCGAGGCGCTCAGCCACAGCCCCTTCTGGAAGGAGATGGTCATTCTGGGCATCGAGGACGATCCGCAGAACGGCTTCGACCACGTGAGCGGCTACCGCACCACGGCCTACGTGGCCGGGCCGTACGTGAAACGGGGCGTCCGGGTCAGCACCCGCTACAACACCACCAGCATCCTGCGCACCATCGAACAGATTCTCGGCCTCCCGCCGATGAACCAGTTCGACGCCAGCGCCCGGCCGATGTTCGAGTGCTTCACCGACACGCCGGACCTCACCCCGTTCACCGCCGTGCCCAACCAGGTGCCGCTGGACCAGATGAACCCCGATCCCAAGGCGCTGCGGGATCCCCTCCTGCGCCGGAACGCGCTGGTCTCGGCCACGCTGAACTTCGCCGAGGTGGACGCCTGCCCGGAGGACACCCTCAACCGCATCCTCTGGCACGCCATGAAAGGCAGCCAGGCGCCCTATCCCGAATGGGCCATCACCCGCGTCGAGGACGACGACGATTGAGCCCCCGTCCGCCGGCTCCCGCTCACGGTGGCGGGAGCCGGTAAAAACGGCGCGTCCCCGAAAGCGGCTCCGTCACCCGCCACTCCCCGCCGATCCGTTCCGGAGGAGTGGCGACCGGTTGCCAGGAAGCGTTCGTCAGGCTGGCGGTCCATTCGGGCGTTTCCGCTTCCGCGCTCGTGGCCGGCCAGGTCAGCACAAGCTGGTCGCCGGCCACGCGGGCGCTCAAGGCGACCCGCCGCAGCGGCAGGGTCAACGTCACTTCACCCGCGTCGGTCAGCTCGATCGTCTGCTCCGCCGTCACCGAGCCCAGCGCGGCGTGCACTTGATGCCGCCCCTTGAACGCGCGCACCCTCGCCGCGCCCTCCGCGTCCGTCGCCAGGCTTGCGTCCGTCCACCACGTCTTGAACACCAGGTTGCTCCACGTGACGCCGTTCGGCTTGAGCGTCCAGTCGCGCCGGAACATCGCCGCCTCGGGACGCCAATGCGATCCCGCCCAAAACCCCCACGCCAGCACCCCGTCCACCGCCGGATGGCTGAAGGCCGCCGTCAGGAAGTCCCGCGTGTATTCCGCCTGCAACGCCTCGTCGCCGGTGTTCACGTCGAACTCCGTCACCAGCAACGGCCGTCCCAGCTCCGCGAACCGGTCGAACACCGCCAGACACTGCATCGGCGAGCTGAGGTAACTCCCGAAGTGCCCCTGCAATCCCACCCCTTCCACCGGCGCCCCGGCGGCGATGAGGTCGGCGATGATCCGCCAGGTGCCCTCCTGATGCGGCGTGCCCAGGCCCACGCCCTCCAGGTTGCCGTAATCGTTCAAAAACAGCCGCGCGTGCGCATCGCTGGCCTTCGCCCGTTGGAACCATTTCACCATCTCGGCGTCGCCCAGGATGTCCTGCACGTCGTGCTCGGTGTAGGGCTCGTTGATCACGTCCCAGTCCTGCAACCGGCCCGCGAAATCGGCGGCTTCCTCGTCAATGTGGTCGTTGATCCGCTTCCGCAGCGCGGCGGGATGGCCGGCCAGCCCCTCCACGTCGTCGGGCATGAAACGCCAACTGGGCCAGATCAGGTTGTGGCCGCGCACGGGGATGTCCCGGGCGTTGAACCACGCCACCACGTTGCGGGCGCGCTGGCGGTCCTGCTCGTATTGCGGCCATTTCAGGTCGTTCTCGATCACCACCCGGTTGAACCACTGCGTGACCACGTTGCGGTAGCGGCCCGCGTCGCTGCCCGTGCCCAGCACCCAATGCGCCTTCACCGCCGAGCCGAACCCGAAGGCGTGCCGTTGCATGTGGACCGCCACGACGGCGTTCGGCACCGGTTGACCGTCCGCGTCCACCACGCGCACGGTCAAGTCCGCCTTGCGCAACTGCTCGATCCGGGCCGCCGCCTCCGCCCGCCACGGCGCGTCCGGATCGCGCCCGCCGTAGGTGTGGTCATCCGGCAGATCCTCCAACGCCACGGTCCGGAAATAATTCGTCACCGTCACCGCCGCGATCTCGATGGTCTGCGGCGCGTAACCAAGCGGGATGTTGATCTGCGCGTCCCCGGGGGCGTGGGAGGAGGAGGCCTCGAAGGCCACGTTGAACTGCCGCCATTCGTCGGTATCCACGGCAAACGTCCGCACCACCGACTTGTCCCAATTCGGCGCGGCCTTCTCGAAAACAAACGTGACGTACGCTTCACCGTCGGCGGGGCGGATCCGACGCAGCCAGAACGAGGCGTGCAACCGGTCGCCCGCCCGTACCGCCGCGGTGGTGCGCGCGTTGAGCTGGATGTTCCACGAATGGTTCGGCCGTTTCCGGGTATCCACCCGCAGCGCGTAGAAAAACGGCTGATCCGCCACCGGCACGCTGTGCGAGATCGCGTAGGAGGAATCCGGTCGCTGCAGGGTGAATCCGCGGGGCAGGGTGGTCGGCACCACGCTCACCGGCGTCTGCGCCCGGCCGGCCGCCCCCAGCGCCAGCAAAAGCCCGCCCGCCATCAGTCGCCATCCCGCCCGTCGTCTGCCTCGTCGGATTTCAACATCCCTCATCCTGCCAAACTAAGCGAACCCCCCGGGAAAAACAATCCCCCATCCCCGGCCAAGGGGCGCGAAACGTGCAATGTCCCTACTCAACGCACGGAACAACGGAGAGAAACCTTGATGCTCGCTCACGAAGGCGTGACCTTCAACCGGATGAGACAATTTTGCTCATGCTTGATCCGGCCGGCCGTGTCATTGTGAGTTATTTTGACTCATGACCAAAGCGAGGTGTATTTTGTAAATTGCTTGTTTTCAAACAGTTGTGATTTTCATGCCAATTGGCATCCGGTATGCATATATGGGGAGGCGCAAGGGTTTGAGGGCCGCTGTGAAGGAAATGAAGCGATTGCCCCGCCCTTGCGCCTCCGCCGGTTGAAGCGGCCCCGGCAGCGCCGGTGGGGGTGAGCGGAAAATCTGCTGTCGGGAAGAAAGGAGATTTGAGATATGACTGCTTTGACTCGTTGGAATCCGTTTCGGGAACTGGAGGACATGCAGCGGAGGATGACCACGCTGCTGGATTGGAGCCCGTTCCGGCGGGCGAATCTGACCACTGATGAGGAGAACATCACGTCGCCCGAATGGGCGCCGTTGGTGGACATCGCGGAAGACGACAAGGAATACCTGATCAAGGTCGAGCTTCCGGAGGTGTCGAAAGACGACGTCAAGGTGACGGTGGAAAACGGCACGCTCACCATCACGGGTGAACGCAAGGCCGAGAAGGAAGAGAAGGGCCGGAAGTTCCACCGCATCGAACGGGTCTATGGCCGGTTCGCGCGCAGCTTCACCATCCCGGAGGACGCCGAAGACGACAACGTCAAGGCGGAGTTCAAGGATGGCGTGTTGCGGGTGCATCTGGCCAAGAGCGAGAAAGCGCGGCCGAAACAGATCGAAGTGAAGGTCAACTAAGCCGCGACTCGCGACGGGGCGCGCCCGGGCGAGCCGGAGTCACCTGCCGCAGACGGCGTGTGATTCCCGCCAGGGCCCCGCCGGTTTCCCCGACGGCCGGAGGATGAACCGGGACCTTTCCGCGAACCGCGGAAGGGAGGGGGTGATCCTCCCGCCGCACGGGGCCCGGCGAGGGAAGTGGGGTTGGTGAAACTCCGGCCCCGGCGCGCTGCGGGGCAACCCGCGAACGAACATCCCTATCTACGGAGGAAAAAAAGTGGGAGCGCCGGTCAGGGCGCTTTTTTTGAACACCCATCATGTTTCGCGAACTTCGATTTTACGACCATTACACGAGCGAGGTGACCTCGCCCTGGGGGCTCTTTCTGGCCCTGGGACTGAACTTCATTCTCCTGGGACTCCTGATCATTCTGTTCCCCGAACTGCTGGCCTGGCTGGCGGGCGGATTTTTATTTTTGAACGGAGTGCTGCTTTTGGGCGTCGCATGGAAGTACCGGCGGTTCAAGCAACGCCACCGCCGGTGGCGGGATGAATGGTGGCTGTCCTGAGTTCACTCCTGCCTTTGTTTATATGGCCCACGAAGTTGCCGGGACTTCGCGCGGAGGTGGAAATCCCGGCATGAATAAAAAATTACCGAATTGGAGAAGAAAATGATGAAAAATCCGTTGAGGAAACTTTGGCAAACAACCGTGTTTCTGCTGGGAGGCGCCGCGACGCTGGCGCTGCTGTCCCAGCTCCCCTTCAACACCTGGATGCACGCGGGCGAAATGCCCAGGCTCAAGGAGGACACCACGCCCATCGTGCGCGAAGGGGTGAACGCCGCCAGTTTCGCCCCGGTGGTGAAACGCGTGGCGCCGAGCGTGGTCAATATCTATACCACCAAGACCATTCGACAGAACGCCCCCGTGCCCTTGCTGATGGACCCCTTTTTCCGCCAGTTTTTCGGCGGCCCGTTTCAAAACATCCCCAAGGAACGCCGCGAGCGGGCGCTGGGCTCCGGCGTGATTGTCAGCTCGGATGGTTATATCCTGACCAACAATCACGTGGTGGAAAATGCCGATGAAATCAAGGTCTCGCTGGCGGACGACAAAACCATCTATGACGCGGAAGTCATCGGCACCGATCCCCAGACCGACATCGCCGTGATCAAAATAGACGCCAAAAATCTGCCCGCCATCACCCTCGCCGACAGCGACCAGGTGGAGGTGGGCGACGTGGTGCTGGCCATCGGCAATCCCTTCGGCGTGGGGCAGACCGTGACCAGCGGCATCGTCAGCGCCAAGGGCCGCGGCGGCATGGGCATCGTGGACTATGAAGACTTCATCCAGACCGATGCCTCGATCAACCCCGGCAACTCCGGCGGCGCGCTGGTGGATGTCAAGGGCCGGCTCGTCGGCATCAACACCGCCATCCTCAGCCGCACCGGCGGCAACAACGGCGTGGGCTTTGCCGTGCCGGTCAATCTGGCTCGTTACATCATGGAACGGCTCATCACCGACGGCGAAGTCACCCGCGGCTACCTCGGTGTTTATATCCAGGCGGTCACGCCGGAGCTGGCCAAGGAATTCGATCTGAAGGAGGACACCGGCGCGCTGGTGTCGCAGGTCACGCCCGATTCGCCGGCGGATGAAGCCGGCTTCAAGGAAGGCGACGTGATCGTCGAGATGGACGGCAAACCGGTCAAGGACAGCCGTCACCTGCGCCTGATGGTGGCCCAGACCCGGCCGGGCACCAAGGTCACCTTCAAGATCATCCGCGACGGCAAGTCCCGCACCCTGACCGCCAAGCTGGACAAGCTGGATGAGGCCGGGCTGGCCAAGGCGGGCGAACGCGGCCTGCGGCGCTGGAGCGGCAAGAGCGACCTGCTCGACGGGGTGGAAGTGGCCGACCTGACCACCCGGCTGCGCCAGCAGTTCGACATCCCCCGCAACCTGCGCGAAGGCGCGCTGGTGGTGAACGTGGAACCGGGCAGCGCCGCCGCGGCCGCCGGTTTGCGCCCGGGCGACGTGATCCTGAGCATCAACCGCCGGCCCGTGGCCGACGCCGACGAGGCCATCCGCCTGAGCAACGAGGCGAAAGGCAACCGCATGCTGCTCCGGGTCTGGAGCCAGGGCGGCGTCCATTATCTGGTCATCACGGAACGCAAACGACGCTGACCGATTGGAACGGAGCGGGTCGCGCCGGGACACGCGGCCCGCTTTTCCCGGGAACGGCTTTTTCCCTTTGGTGAAAGGAGATGAAGATCATGAATTGGAACAAGCTGAAACCTTGGAACTGGTTCAAAAAGGAACAAGCCGCCGCGGCCTCCGCCCTGCCCGTGCGGCGCGGCGAGTATGAAACCCATCCGTGGGCGGCGTTGCACGCCGAGCTGGATCGCCTGCTGGCGCCTTTCTGGCGCGGCTTCGCCGGCCCCGTCGGACCGGAGTGGAGCCTCGAAAGCGGCTGGCTGCGGCCCAGCGTGGACATCTCGGAAAACCGCAAGGGCTACACCATCCGCGTCGAGATCCCCGGCGTGGAGCGGGAGGACATCCACCTGACCTTGGAGGACGACACGCTGGTCATCAGCGGCGAAAAGAAACAGGAGCAGGAGGCCAACGAAGGCGGCTACCACTGCGTGGAACGCAGCTACGGCGCGTTCCGACGGCTGATCTCGCTGCCGGCGGACGCCGACCAGGAAAAGCTGGACGCCAAATTCCGCAACGGCGTGCTGACCATCACGTTGCCGCGGCGGGAAGAGGCGAAAAGCAGCGCGCGGGAAATCGCCATCACCTAAGAGCCGGTCGGGAAAAACGGGACCTCCCGCCGCGCGGGGGCACGCGGCCTGCAGGAAGGATGTAAATGCCCCTCGGCGGCAGGCCGGGTTCCCCAACCCGGCTCTTTCAGACGGGCTTCGCGGGGTGACACGCGAAGCCTCGCGGGGCCGGGCACGCCGTTCTCGACGTGTCCGGCCCTTCAGCGGCGCGACCCTTATGGCCAAGGATTACTACGGGATCTTGGGCGTCCCCAGCCACGCCACGGGTGAGGAGATCAAGGCGGCGTTTCGCCGCCGGGCGCTCGAATTGCACCCCGACCGCAGCGGATTGGAGCGCGGACCGTTTCAGGAAGTGCAGGAGGCCTACGATGTCTTGTCCGACCCCGAACGCCGCCGGAAATACGACCGGCAGCGAAAGGCTCGAAAACAGCGTCCGACCGCCCGGCGCGCCCCCCGAAAAAGCCGGGCCGAACCGCTGATCCCGCGCCGCGCCCGTCCCGAACCCTTCGCCGCGCCGACGGGCGGGACCAGGCGCCCGCCCCGCCCCGTGCGAGCGCTCTGTCCCCGGTGCGGCGGCGGCGGGGAAATACTGGGCCACATCTGCCCGTGGTGCGACGGCCGGGGCGAAATCATTGTCCTCCTCGGGTGACATCCGGCATCCAAGACACAACGGGCATCACGGGGAAAATAAGATCCGGAATCCGAATCCCGAAATCCCCAAGTCAGTCACGGTATCGTGACGTTTTCCCGCCCCTCGCAGCCGCCGGCGCGAAAAAAATAATGCCCTCACATAATGAATTGAATTGTCCGCAAATAATTAGCCCCAAGCCGGGCGCTTCGAGAGGCGGACGGGAAAGTCCGGTTCTCGGGCGGGACCCTCCCGCGCCGGGGAACATCGCGGCCAAGGCCGGAAAGCAGAAGACCGCCCCATCCTGAAAAAGGTGGATAAACCACGCCCCAAAGAAGCCGCCGCTCCCCCGGCCTTGAATCCGGAAATTCATCCCCCCACACTGGGCCGTGTCATTTTGATCATCCGTCGTCATGCTTGCTGAAACTTATCCCCTCTACCTCGCCAACCGGCCGGAGCAACCCAACGCCGACCTGGTGGTCACCGACAAATACACCGGCCGGCCCGCCACCCGGGTGGCCCTGGCCGACGCCGCGACCATTGACCGCGCGATCGGCGCCGCGGCGGCGGCCGCGCCGGCGATGGCCGCCCTGCCGCCCTACCAGCGCCAGGCCGTCCTCAACCACTGCGTCGCCCGGTTCACCGAACGCGCCGGGGAACTGGCCCAGGCCCTCTGCATCGAGGCCGGCAAGCCCATCAAGGACAGCCGGGGCGAGGTGGCCCGCCTGATTGACACCTTCCGCATCGCCGCCGAGGAGGCGGTGCGGATTGACGGCGTGGTGCAAAACCTCGAAATCAGCCCGCGCGCCCGGGGCTATCGCGGGATGTACCAACGGGTGCCGGTCGGCCCGTGCTCGTTCATCTCGCCGTTCAATTTTCCGCTCAACCTGGCCGCCCACAAGGTCGCCCCGGCCATCGCGGCGGGCTGTCCGTTCGTGCTCAAGCCCGCCAGCCTCACGCCCGTCGGCGCGCTGCTTATCGGCGAGGTGCTGGCCGAGACCGACCTGCCCCCCGGCGCGTTTTCCCTCCTGCCCTGCCGCCGCGACGGGGCGGACTTGTTCACCACCGACGAGCGGCTGAAGCTGCTCAGTTTCACCGGCTCGCCCGAGGTGGGCTGGGCGCTCAAGGCCCGGGCCGGCAAAAAAAAGGTGGTGCTCGAACTGGGCGGCAACGCCGCCTGCGTGGTGGACGCCGACGCCGACCTGGACGACGCCGTGCAACGGCTGATCATCGGCGCCTTTTACCAGAGCGGTCAGAGCTGCATCAGCGTGCAGCGGATCATCGTCCACGAAGCGGTCCATGACGCCCTGAAGGAACGGTTGGTGGCGGCCGCGCGCGCCCTGCGGATGGGCGATCCGAAGGATGAAGCCACCTTCCTCGGACCGTTGATCTCCGAAAACGAGGCCCGGCGGCTGGAGGAATGGATCCAATCCGCCGTGGCCGCGGGCGGCAAACTGCTGTGCGGCGGCCGCCGCGAAGGGGCGTTGCTGGAGGCCACCCTGCTCGAAGACGTGCCCCGCGACCAGCCCCTCTACGCCCGGGAGGCCTTCGGGCCGGTGGCCGTGCTGAGCCGGTTCACGCGATTCGAGGACGCCCTGCGCGAGGTCAACGACAGCGTCTTCGGCCTGCAAGCCGGCGTCTTCACGCGCGACCTCCAGCGGATGCTCCAGGCGTGGGACCAGTTGGAGGTGGGCGGCGTGATCATCGGCGACGTGCCCTCCTGGCGGGTGGATCACATGCCCTACGGCGGCGTCAAGGACAGCGGTCTGGGCCGGGAGGGCATCCGCTACGCCATCGAGGACATGACCGAGATTCGCAACCTTGTCATCCGCACGCCGGTTTGATCCGCGGAGCGCGGAACGCAGCGCCCCTCAATGTGCCAGTGGAGGGAGGCGGGCCCGTAAGAGCGAACACGGGCACGTTTCCGCCTGCAGGCCTACTGCCCTCCAACCGGCGCCGGGTAGCGCCCGCGGCTCGCGGGTCGAGGCGGGCGTCCCGCCCGGCTCTCTGACGCGCGGGAGCAGGGTTCTTTGGTCCGACTACGCGTTCCTCGTCATCCCGGTTGCTCCGACGCGCATGATGCCGTGGAAGCAGCCGCGAAAATCGGTCGTGGGGAATCGAGGAGCGGGACGCCCCTCGTATCCCAGCGTGGCACGCTACGCGGCGTTCGATTCCCTTCCGCGGCCACCGAAGTGACGAGACGGCACTACGGGAGGAACGCGCTTTTTTTCGGGATTCGGATTTCCCTCAGGCCTTTGCTCCCTCGGATTTTCTCTCCAAGAGAAAAGGACAGAGCTAAACTGGAAATGGTGTTACGAGGCAATTCGCGCAGGAGCAAAAGAACCGGAATGACTTTCGCGCGCGGGCTCTTTGTGGCAAAAAGGGCAAGCGCCTCCTCAATGAGAGGCGGAGGGCCGGACGTTTTTCCCCGGCCCGCACCAGAACACAACCGATGATTCAAAACGTGTTTCGTGAAAAGCTGCGCCAGGCCCGCGAAGAAGGCCGGCGCGTGGTGGCGCCGTTGGTGGGATTCCCCGGCCTCAACCTGACCCGCTGCTCGATCAAGCTCGCCCAGCAAAACTATGGCGAGCATTTCAAGGTGCTGAAGGCCATCGCCCAGGCGGTCGCCCCGGACGTGATGTTCCCCCTGATGGACCTCTCCGTGGAAGCGAACGCGCTGGGCCGTTACACGGTTTTTCCCACGGAAGACTCCGCCACGGTGGTCAAGGAGCAGTTTTCGCTCGATGAGCTGGACCGGCTGCGCGAGATCAACATCTCCTTCGACACCCGCCTCATGGGCTACGTCGAAACGGTGAAATTGATGGCCATCGGACTGCCGGAATCGGTGCTCAAGGGCGCCTACGTGACGGGGCCCTACACCCTGGCGGCCCTCCTCATGGGCGCGGACGAAGCCGCCATGGCCACGGTGCTGCACCCGGACGATCTGCGCGAGCTTTGCCAGTTCACCACGGAAAAAATCCAGAGCTACACCCGGCTGCTGATCGCCGCGGGCGCGCAGGTCATCTGCGTGCTGGAGCCCAGCGCCGTGATGCTGGGGCCCGACCAGTTCGCGGATTTTTCCGCCCGCTACGTGCGGCACATCGTGCAAAGCTGCCGTTATGCCGGCGTGGCGGCGGTGTACCACACCTGCGGCAACACCATGCCGCTCGTGGAAAAAATGGCGGAAACCGGCGTGGACGCCCTCAGCCTGGATTCGCCGGAGGTCGGCATTGACCTCCCCGCCGTGGCCCGTCGCCTCCCTCCCCAGGTCGCCCTCATGGGCAACCTCAACCCCACCGGCGTCATCTTGAACGGCGATCCCGCCGCCGTGGCCGCGGAGGTCAACACGCTGCTCCGCCAAATGGAGTCCTGCCCCGACTTCATCCTCAGCACCGGCTGCGACCTGCCCCAGGAAACCCCCGTGGAAAACGTCCGCGCCTTCGTGGAAACCGGCCGGGCCTACCGCCGGAAATAGCCGGCCCGCCCGCCGGTTTCGGCGGTTTTTGCGTGGATTCAGCGCCCGCCCGGCGGTAGGTTGGGCGGACGCGAAGCTATGAACGAACCACCCATTTCCCCGGAGGTCATTGAAGCGGCCAACGCCGCCTCGGCAGCGGAACAGGAGCGGGCGCTGGCCGCCTTGGGCGAGCAACTGGCGGCCCGTGGAGCGGCCCTCGACAAGGTGCTCACCCAGGCCGCCAAGCTGGAGGTCGCGGTGCCCTCGTGGGGCTTCGCCCAGGGCGGCACCCGCTTCGGGCGGTTTCCGATCGCGGGCGAACCCCGGACCATCGAGGAAAAACTCCAGGACGCGGCGGTGGTGCAGCAGTTGACCCGGATCACGCCGCGGGTGTCATTGCACATCCCGTGGGACAAGCCGGAAAACCCGCGCGCCCTCAAACGCACGGCCAGGGCGCTGGGACTGGGGTTCGACGCGATGAATTCGAACACCTTCCAGGACCAGCCCGGCCAGCCGCATTCCTACAAATTCGGCTCGCTCTGTCACACCGATCCGGCGGTGCGCCGACAGGCCATCGAGCACAACCTCGAATGCATCGAGATCGGCCAGAAACTGGGCTCCAAGGCGCTCACCGTGTGGCTGGCGGACGGCGGCTCCTTCCCCGGCCAGATGCACCTGCGCCGCTCCTTGGAACGGGTGATTGACTCGCTCGAAAACATCTACAACGCCCTCCCCAAACGGTGGCGCCTGTTCACCGAACACAAACCGTTCGAGCCGGGCTTCTATTCGACGGTGGTGCAGGACTGGGGCACCTCATGGCTCATCGCCCAGGAGCTCGGTCCCCAGGCCGCCTGCCTCGTGGACCTCGGCCATCACCTGCCCAACTGCAACATCGAGCAGGTCGTCGCCCGCCTGATCACCGTGCACCGGCTGGGCGGGTTCCATTTCAACGACTCGAAGTTCGCCGATGACGACCTCTCCGCCGGTTCGCTGAAGCCCTACCAGCTCTTCCTGATCTTCAACGAGCTGGTGGACGCCGCCCAGGACCGCGAAATCCGCCGGGCGCGGCCGAAGTTCGATCCGGCCTACATGATTGACCAGTCGCACAATTTGAAGGATCCCATCGAGGACCTCATCCAGTCGGCGGGCGAAATCCACCGGGCCTACGTCAAGGCGTTGCTGGTGGATCGCAAGGCGCTGAACGGATATCAGCAAAGCAACGACGTGGTCATGGCCGAGCGGACCCTCAAGCAGGCCTACGAAACGGACGTGGAACCGATCCTCGCGGAGGTCCGCCGCCGCGCGGGCGGGGCGATTGATCCCATCGCCGCCTACCGCCGGGCCGGCTATCGCGCCCGCGTGGCCCGGGAACGCCAAGGCGGCGGCACCACCGCCGGCGTCCTGGGTTGACCCCGCCCACAGCCGCCGGGGTGAAGAACGGAGACGGATTTCGGGATTCCGGCCTTCGGATTCCCTTCGGCCCTTGGCTCCCTCGGATTTCCGCTCCGGCGGTTTACCAAATCCGCACCAGGCGCACGCCGTGGGGCGGGACTTGGCTGGAAAAGGAGCCGGTGTAGCGACCGAGATCCTTCTGCCGCCAGAGGTCGCGCACGCGGTGGGCGCCGGTGAGTTTCAGGTCCTCCCAGCGGGCCGT
>CAZRPT010000133.1:0-18836 GCA_964601985.1 uncultured Verrucomicrobiota bacterium | reverse complement strand
CGGGCGCCACCCCCAGCAAGCAAATTCCCCTTTAGAGCCTGTCGGGAAAGTGGGCCGTGCCGTCGGGTGGGGACACGCGGTCTGCAGGAAGGGCGCAAATATCCCCCGGCCGCGGTTTCGCGGCCGGTCGGGTTGGCTTGGGGCGTTCCCGGCGGCTTTTCCGGAAGGAGGAAGGCTGTTGGGCCTTCATGGTCACGGTCCTGAACCGGCTCGGCATGTCCCTCTTTCATCGGTTCATGCCGTGCCGGTATCCGGGTTGCGAAAATCGTCCCGACCCGCGCGACGAAGCGGCCCTGAGCTCCTTTTCGAGCCGGCGTGAAAACCGCTCAGCGCACGAAGGACTTGGTGAAGTCCTCGTCCTGCGCCTCGACGACCTTCTTCTCGAACTTTGATTCGGCGATGAGCTGCTGGAGCTTGGCCTCGTAGGCGGCGGCGTCCAGCGGCAGCTCGATCGGCTGGTCCGTGAGCGAGGAGTAGAGGGCGGCGTTGGCCAGCTCGATGGAGTGGATGCCCTCGGCCCCTGGCGCAATCAGCGGCGCGCCGTCAAGGATGGCGTCCACGAAGTTCTGCATCAGCGTGGCGTGCTGGGCGGGGGCGTTTTCGAACGGCACCTCGACGTGCCACACGTCCGGCCGCGCGAAGCCCACCTTGGCCTCGCGGCTGAAGGTGAGCATGTCGGTCTCATTGCGGGTGAAGGTGAGGCGGTCGTGCTCCAGCAGGAGCTTGCCGCGGGTGCCGCAGATTTCGAGCCGGTTCGTCCCGGGCGCCTCGCCGGTGGAGGTGATGAAGACGCCGGTGGCCTGGCTGGCCCATTCGAGGTAGGCGGTCACGTTGTCCTCGACCTCGATGTGGTGGTAGCGCCCGATCTGGCAGAAGCCGCGCACCCGCCGCGGCATGCCGCAGAGCCATTGCAGGATGTCGAGGTTGTGCGGGCACTGGTTCAACAGCACGCCGCCGCCCTCGCCCTTCCAGGTGGCCCGCCAGCCACCGCTGGCGTAGTAGATCTCGGTGCGGAACCAGTCGGTGTTGATCCAGTTCACCCGGACGATCTCGCCCAGCTCGCCGTCTTCGATGAGCTTCTTGATCTTCACGTAACGCGGCTCGGTGCGGAGCTGGAACATGGCGGCGAAGACCCGGTCCGCATGTTGTTCGTGGGCGGCGATGAGCCGTTCGGCGTCCGCCTTGTGGACGGAGATGGGTTTCTCGACCATGACATGCAGCCCCGCCTCGAAGGCGGCGATGCCCAGGGTGGTGTGCTGGTAATGCGGCGTGGCGATGATGACCGCGTCAATCTCGCCCGATTTCATCAGGGCCTCGCCGTCGTCGAAGGTCTTGAGTCCCTGCTCCGCCCAGGAATCCAGCGGCGCGAAGGCGTCCGCCACGGCGGTCAACTCCGCCCGTCGCACCTTGCCCTCGCGCAGGTAGCCGGCGTGATACTTGCCGATGTTGCCCAGTCCGATGATGCCAATGCGTACTTTGTCCATGGTTGTCTTGCCGATTAAAGGTTCGCGTCCGCCATGCTACCCGCCCCCTCCCCCGCCGGCACGCCAAATCACCAACCCCGGAATGAAAACGCAAAGGTACAGCGCGACCGCAAGGCATATCGGATGATGGAGACATTGTGTCGCTTCCGGTTCCCGGTTTCGGGCGGCTTAATGGGGACTTTTTGTCTCTTTCGGTTTTATTGGAATTTTGCAACTTCTTTGTTTCAAGCATTTTGTGGATTGTTGTTCGGTTGGCATGGGGATTGCGGCATGAGGGACGGACGGAACAACCGGTTCGCCGCCCGTGCAAAGGGAGGAACGCGGAAAAGCATGGTTCTCTGATCAACGCGGGATGAAGTGCGCTCGGGAGCGCAAAGACCCGCCCCGGGCGCCATGCTGAACTCGCGCGAAATGGCGGCGCGGCGAAACGCAACGAAAGGAAAACAATTTCATGGATCTGAACAAATTTACGGAAAAATCACAGGGCGCTCTGATGGAGGCCCAAAACATTGCCACCCGCCAGCAGCATCAGGCGGTGGACGTGGAGCATTTGCTGCTCGCCCTGCTGGAGCAGGACGGCGGGTTGGTGCCGCGTCTGTTCGAGAAGGCGAACGTCGCGCCCGACCTGCTCAAGACCAAGGTCGAGGAGGAGCTGGGCCGCCTTCCGCAAGTTTCCGGCAGCGCCACGACCGGGCAGGGGGTGTACGTCACCCAGCGCCTCAACAAGCTGCTGGTCACCGCCCAGGACGAGGCCAAAAAGCTGAAGGACGAATACGTCTCGGTGGAGCACCTCGTGCTGGCCATGTTCGACGAGCCGGCGGACACCGGCGTGGGCCGGATCTTCCAGGCGCTTGGTCTCAAACGAAACGACTTCCTCAAGGCGCTCACCGAGGTGCGCGGCAATCAGCGCGTGACCAGCGCCAATCCCGAGGCCACCTATGAGGCCCTCGAGAAATACGGTCGCGACCTCACCAAGCTGGCCGCCCAGAACAAGCTGGACCCGGTCATCGGCCGCGACGCGGAGATTCGCCGCGCCATTCAGGTGCTTTCGCGCCGCACGAAGAACAATCCCGTGCTCATCGGCGAACCGGGCGTGGGCAAGACCGCCATCGTCGAGGGGCTGGCCCGGCGCATCGTGGCCGGCGACGTGCCCGACAGCCTGAAAGACAAGCGCATCGTGGCGCTCGATTTGGGCGCGTTGATCGCGGGCGCGAAGTACCGCGGCGAGTTCGAGGAACGCCTCAAGGCCGTGCTCCAGGAGGTCACCAAGGCCGAGGGGCGGATCATCCTGTTCATTGACGAGATCCACACCATGGTCGGCGCGGGCAAGGCCGAGGGCGCCATGGACGCGGGCAACATGCTCAAGCCCATGCTGGCCCGGGGCGAGCTGCACTGCATCGGCGCCACCACGCTCGACGAATACCGCAAGCACATCGAGAAGGACGCCGCGCTGGAGCGCCGGTTCCAGCCGGTGCTGGTGAACGAGCCCAGCGTCGAGGACACCATCTCGATCCTGCGCGGCCTGCGCGAGCGCTACGAGCTGCACCACAAGGTGCGCATCCAGGACTCCGCCCTCGTGGCGGCGGCGCAATTGTCGCACCGCTACATCTCGGACCGCTTCCTGCCGGACAAGGCGATTGACCTCGTGGACGAGGCCGCCGCCAAGCTGCGGACCGAGATGGAGTCCATGCCCGAGGAGCTCGAACAGCTCGAACGCCGCATCATGCAGCTCGAGATCGAGCGCGAGGCGCTGCGCAAGGAGAAGGACCGCGCCAGCAAGGAGCGCCTGGCCCACCTCGAAAAGGAGCTGGCCAACCTCCGGAGCCAGCGCGACGCCCTCAAGGCCCAGTGGGACGCCGAGAAGAGCGTCGTGGACGACATCCAAAAACTGCGCGAGGCCATCGAGCTGGCCCGCAACGAAATGGAGAAGGCCCGGCGCGAAAACGACCTCTCGCGGGTGGCCGAGTACCAATACGGCAAGATTCCCACGCTGGAGAAACAGCTTCAGGAACTCGAAGCCAAGGCGGCGGACGGTTCCGGCGGCACGCGCCTCCTGCAGGAGGAAGTCACCGCCGAGGAAGTGGCCGAGATCATTTCCCGCTGGACCGGCATCCCGGTGGCGCGCCTGCTCGAAGGCGAGAAGGAAAAACTGCTCCGCCTCGACGAAATCCTGCATGAACGGGTCATCGGCCAGGACGAGGCCGTGCAGGCCGTGGCCGACGCGGTCATCCGCGCCCGCAGCGGGTTGAAGGATCCCAAGCGGCCGATCGGGTCGTTCATCTTCCTCGGCCCCACCGGCGTGGGCAAGACCGAGCTGGCCCGGGCACTGGCCGAGTCGTTGTTCGACACCGAGGACAACATCGTGCGCATCGACATGAGCGAATACATGGAGAAGCACGCGGTGGCCCGGCTCATCGGCGCGCCCCCCGGCTACGTGGGCTACGAGGAAGGCGGCCAGCTCACCGAGGCGGTGCGGCGCAAGCCCTACTGCGTGATCCTGTTCGACGAGATCGAAAAGGCGCACCACGACGTGTTCAACGTGCTGCTGCAAATCCTCGACGACGGCCGGCTCACCGACAGCCAGGGCCGCACGGTGGATTTCAAGAACACGCTGATCATCATGACCAGCAACATCGGCAGCCCGCACCTGATCGAAAACGCCAGCGAATCGGGCGAAATCGCCGAGGACGTCCGCCGCAAGGTCATGGGCGAGCTGCGGGCCAACTTCCGGCCCGAGTTCCTCAACCGCGTGGACGAAATCGTCCTGTTCAAGCCGCTCACGCTGGCCGAGATCAAGCGGATCGTGGAGCTGCAACTCAAGCTCCTGCGCGAGCGCCTGGCCGACCGGCACATCGAGCTGGAGCTCACCGAGGCCGCCAAGGAACACGTGGCCCGCGAAGGCTACGACCCGGTCTATGGCGCCCGGCCGCTCAAGCGGTTCCTGCAACGGCAACTGGAAACCGCCCTGTCGCGCAAGCTGCTGGCCGGCGACATCACCGACCACAGCCGCGTCACGGTGGACTTCCGCGACGGCGGACTGGTGTTCGACACCGAACCCCTGCCCACCGCCGAAGACGCCGGGTAAAGCCGGCCTCCGGCCTCCCCGCGGACAAAACGCCCCGTCGCGCACCCATGCGCGGCGGGGCCGTTTGCTTCCGGAAAACCGCCGAATGGCGCTCCCCTCGACGAGCGCCATTCGGCCTCCGGCCGGCCCGCCGGCGCGAAAACGCCGAAAGCCGGGGAAACGAAGGGCCGAAGGAAATCCGAATCCTGAAATCCGAAGGAAAAGCGCGCGTGTTTCGGTAGCGCCGGCTTCCAGCCGGCCAGGCGGGCAGGAAGTTTGCCACGCAGAAGGAAAAGCTGCGCGGATTGAAAATCCGCGACACAGCAGGCAGGGAGCCTGCGCTGCCCGGGGAACCGCCGGGTGAATTCCGGGTGCGCGCTCTTTTCACAAAGACTGATAAAACCGCCTCGGACAGGACGCGCGCTTGCGTCCGGGACGGGTTTTGGCACGCTGGGGGGATGTCGGAATCCGCCGCCGAGCCGCCTGAATCATCCGCCGCGCCGTTCCCGGGGACGACGGGAGCGGGGGGCGCCTCCGCCCCGCCGCCGTTGACGCCGGGCACGCTGTATCTCGTGGCCACGCCGATCGGCAACCTCGAGGACATCACCCTGCGGGCGTTGCGGGTGCTGCGCGACTGCGACGTGGTGGCGGCGGAGGACACCCGGCGCACCGGGCGGCTGCTCCGGCATTTCGGGCTGCGCAAGCCGCTGCTGAGCTACTTCAAGTTCAACGAGGCCCGGCGCGGCGAACAAATCCTGGCCCGGCTGGCCGCGGGCGAGCGGGTGGCCCTGGTGACCGATGCCGGCACGCCGGGCATCAGCGATCCCGGCCAGCGGGTGGTGGCCGCCGCCCTGGCCGCCGGGCACCGGGTCGAGGCCGTGCCCGGCCCCTGCGCCCTGGTGGCGGCGCTGACCGCAAGCGGCCTGCCCACTGACGAGTTCCACTTCGTCGGTTTTCTGCCGCCCAAATCCGGTCGCCGCCGGCGCGAGCTGGAACGTCTGGCCGTCCTGCCCGGCGTTCTGGTGCTGTATGAATCCCCGCACCGGCTCGAAAAACTGGTGGCCGAGCTGGTCGAGCTCATGCCGGACCGGCACGTGGTCCTGGCGCGCGAGCTGACCAAGAAGTTCGAGGAATTTCTGCGGGGCGCCCCGGCGGAGCTGGCCGCCCGGCTTGCCCAACGCCGCCGCAAGGGCGAATTCGTGGTTCTCATCGCTCCCGCCGCGTCCCCCGCTTCTCCCGTCCCTTCCCCCCGGCGGAAGCCGGGGTCAACGTCCGCCCCGCCGAGTTGAAGCGCGGCGGTTCACCGGACGACGACCTTGTAAAAGCGCCGGCGCCCGCCGGCGGGCAGGGGATCCTGGTATTCGATTTCGCGCCCGGTGCCCTTCCAGCTTCGTTCCCGGGTCCACGGGCCGTTGAGGTCCGGCGCGACGTGCAGCTCGTAGGCGCGCCCGACCCGGCTCATCCAGCGCAGGGTGGCCCGGCCCGCCGCGCAATGGATCAGGACGGCGGGTTGCAGGAGGGTTTCCAGACGCAGGGGATCCACCCGGCGTTTCGGGGTGTGGGCGAAACTGCCGTGTTGCAGGTAATGGAGGGCCAGACAGGAAAAGGACATTTTCAGGCCGGCCCAGTCGTTGGTGAGTTCGACCATGCCGCAGTTCACCCGTTCGCCGCAAACGGGACAGGGCGCGTCGCAATCCGCCCAGATGTATTCGACCCACGTCCCGCCGGGGCGGGAACGAGTGGGCAGGGCGGCGATGCGTTCGTACATCTCCCGCGCCAGCCGGACTCCGTCCAACACGCCGTCGCCGCGGCTGTCCGCCTGCCCGGGATCGGTCCCGAAATGGGCTTCCTCGAAGTCGAGCAGGCCGTCCTGGTCGGTGTCGTTTTCCGTGAGCACCAGATGCGAGGCGCCGTCGCCGTGCAGCGCGACGTCCAGCCGGCAGGGATTTATCCGGTCGCTTTTGGTATAGGCCAGACTGCCGTGGCGCAGGGCGTGCAGGGCCAGGTAGGGCACGCGCACTTGGAGGCGCTCGCGGGGGTTGATCACCTCCCGCCAGCCCCGGTTCACCATTTCGCCGCAAATGTCACAGGGCACCAGTCCGCGCAGGCGGTGGTCCACCGCGTAACACGTTGCGTTGGGCGTCGCGGGCAGGGCCTCCACCGCCGCGCCCAAGGCGCGCGCCACGGCAAACCCGTCCGGCACGCCGTCCTGATTGCTGTCCGCGCGACGGGGATCCCTGCCGAAACGGGCCTCTTCGTGATCCTTGAGCCCGTCCTGGTCGCTGTCCTCCCAGGGTTCCAACGGACGCAGATGACTGGGGCCGTCGGCGTGCAGGGTCTGGTCCAACAGCCACAGCGCCGCGCGTCCCCGGCCATGCACGTCGCCGGCAAAGGAAAAACTGCCGTGCTCCATCGCGTGGAGAGCCAGATAGGGCAGCCTGGCGTAAAGGCCCGCACGGGGGTTCACGACGGTGACGTGCCCCATGTTGACCGTGGTTCCGCAGAGGTCGCAGCGTTCCAAACCGCGCAGCAGGAACTCGCGCCGGTACACCGCCCGGCCCTGGGGCTCGGTGGGCAGCGCCTCCAGTTCCGCGGCCCAGGCGCGGGCCCGGTCCACTCCGTCCGGCACGTGATTGCGGTCTTCGTCCGGGTCCGCGGGATCGCTCTTCAACGCCGCCTCCTCGGCGTCGGTGAGAAAATCGTGGTCCGGGTCCGGTGACACCGGGAGCCAGTGGCTGTCGCCCTTGCCGTTCAAAACCACGTTGAGCAGGGCGACGTTCACCCGCCCCTCGTGTTCCGTGCCGTGGTAGGAAAAGCCGCCGTGCGCCAGAAAATGCCGCGCGATGTAGGGCACTTCCAGCCGGAGATGTTCCCGCGGATTGATCACCGTGAGGTGGCCCATGTTGACCCTCTTCCCGCAAATTTCGCAGCGCTCCAGCCCCTTGACTTCGTGATGCTCCACGTAGGGGCCGTCCGGGTTCGGCTTCGCGGGAAGGGCGTCCAATTGCGCCAGCAACGCCAACGCGCGATCCGCCCCGTCCGGGCGATGGTTGTGATTTTCGTCCGGATTGGCCGGGTCCAGCCCGAGACTGCGTTCCTCGTCCGCCGTCAGGAAATCGTGGTCGGCATCCTGCCACGCTTCCAACGGCAACCAGTGAGGTTCCGGCGGCACGACGCCCGCCAGCGCGCCCGCCGGGCTCCCCCCAATGGCCAGCAACCACGCGGCCGCCAGCGCGAGCCGGCTTCCGCCGCGTCGCGCCGGACGCGTTTCCCCGGCGGGAGGCGCGGGCAACCGGCCGGTTTCCCGCCAGCGGCGGCAATCCTCATGAGCGCGCCGGTAATGGGGCAGCAACAGGGGCGTCAACGCGCACCGCGGGCAGGCCCAGTGAAACAGCAGGCGCTGTTCCTCGGGAGCCAGCGCGTTGGGCGCGTAACCCCGCCGGGCGAAATGCTCCACGCAGCAGGAGGGATAACCGAACAGGCGCCCCGTCCGCCGGACGTCCTCCCGGGTCCGGCGGAGGGGACGATCCGCGAAATGGCGGGCGTAAAGATCCAGACAGCGCTCGGAGGGACTGAACAGCAGTTCGGAGACTTCCCCGCCGTGGCGGGTGGCGCGGCGGACCACCCGGGTGCGCAGGCCCAAGGCGCGCAACATTTCCCGCGCCGGGGCATCCCAGGGCCCCTCCCAGCGGCTCAGCGGCTTGAGGCCGCGCTGCGTCAACAAGGCCAGATAGGCCAGTTCGAATTCCATCCCCCGCATTCCATCCTCGCGTTTCATGTGGCTTCCTCCAGGGAACGGGCGCGGTCCGGCGCTTTTTCAGTGGGCCGCGCGATCCGTTTGACCGCCGTGTCGGTCCTCCGGAACCGCGTCCCCCCGCTTCTTCCGCAACCCAGCCCGCACCATCCGCCTCCCCGGTGGGCGAGTCAAGCGCGCCCTTCGCCGCGCCGAACGCTCCTTCATCCCCCGCGAAGACGACCTCCGGCGCGCCGTGAAACGGCGACGAAAATCCTCCCCCGCGCGGGCGTCACGCCGGCCGGTTTTTTTCGCCCGCCCCGGGTCCCGGGCGCGGAGACGGAGCGGAAAAAACGGGCGCGCTCCGGGCGCGGGGCGGTGGGGGCGCCGGAGTTCGGAAGCGCAAAACGGACACCGAGGTGTTAGACTGGCGGCATGATGCGTGTCTGGGGTTGGTTGATTTTGGGTGCGTGGGGGCTGGCCGGTGGGGGCGTCTGGGGACCGGTCGCCTCGGCGGCGGAACAGGAGCTGTTGCGCGATCGCGGATTCGCGCGGGGCTTCAACCTGCTCTCGCCGGCGCCCGGCAAAAAGGTGGTCGTCCGGCAGGTGCGGTTCGCCGCGACCGCGGACGCGCCGGTGTGGCAGTTGGCCCAGTGGCACAGCCGGTTTTCGCTGGCGGACGCGCCGCTTCGCCACGGCCCGGATGACGTCTGGTCGCTGACCAACGTCGCCAAGACGCTGCGCGTCCGCGCGCCCGGCCAGCCGGACGCCGAGCTGGTCTTGGGCGTGGACAGCCGTCCGGAATACGACCACTACCGCCGGCCGGGCGAGCCGTGGCCGCATCTGCTGGTCCAGCAGGACATCCGGGACTGTCCGCCCTTGGACGCGCTGCGGGCGATGCCGCTGCGTTTGCGGGCGCGGGTGACGCGGAGCGAGGTCTTCAAGGGCGCGGGCTACGACCGGGGACTGCATTGCGCGCAATGCCCGCTGGTGTTGATCGTGCAAAACCGCAATCCCGCCTCGCCCGGCTTCGGGGATTTTTTCTGGTTTCAGGTGCCGTTGTTCGACGACCGCTGGCCGTTTCCGCCGCCGCACGTGGCCCAGGACACCGCCGATCCGTCGGCCAAGTTGATCTACAATCCCGGCCTGAAGGCCTACACCGATCAGAGCCTGTGGAGCGGCGAATGGGTGGATTTGTCGGTGGACCTGCTGCCGCATCTGCGGGCGGGACTGCGGACGGCGTGGGCGAAAGGCTACCTGCGCGGCTCGCAAAACGAGGGCGACTACCGCCTCAGCAGCTTCATCCTGGGCTGGGAGGTGCCGGGCATCAACCGGGCGGAAATCCGCTTCCGCGACCTGAGCCTGCGGGCGGTGTCGGCGGGGCTGCCGGCCTTCGATTTCACCGATCCCGCCGAAGCGGCCCGCTGGACGCCGAACGATTACGTCGCCTCGGCGGTCCCGACGGCGGAGGGGCTGGAACTGACGCTGGCGGGACGCGATCCCTCCCTGCTGGGGCCGGCGGCGGATTATCCGGCCGGGCAGCCCTTGTGGCTGCGGCTGGAGCTGTATTCGGAGACGGCGGGACCGTGCCAGCTTTTCTACTACCGGACTTCGCCGAGCGAGGGACAATCGGTCCGCTTTGTCGTGCCGGCGGGCCAATGGGTGACGGGCCGGGTGCCGGTTCCGGCATTGGGCGCCGGTTATCACCTCCGCATTGACCCGCCCGGGACGAGCGGGCGGTGCGTGCTCAAGTCCCTCCGCGCCGAGACGCGCGGGCCGTTGCCGGAGTTCGATTTCCGCACCTTGCCCGATGCCACCGACTGGGAACCCACCCACGACATTGCCGCGCTTACGCCCACGCCCGAAGGGCTGGTCGTCGAGATCAGCGGCCCGGATCCCTACACCGTTGGGCCGGCGCGCGATTATCCCGTCGGCCAGAAGCTCTGGATGCATTTGCGGGTGAAATCCGAGCAGGCCGGCGCCGCGCAGCTTTTCTTCTTTCCCGACCATCCCACCGAGGAAAATTCGGTGCATTTTTTCGTGCCCGGCGGGCAGTGGCATGAAGCCATCGCGCCGGTGCCGGCGTTGGGACGGAACTGGCGGCTCCGGCTCGATCCGCCGGGGCGCGCGGGCGCGTGCCTGCTGGAACGGCTCTGGTTCGAGGAACGGGTCGCCTACCCGCCGCCAAACTGGCCTTCCCCGGAACCGCCGGACCTGGGCGCGGACCCGTTCGTGCTCGAAGCGGGCGAGGTGGTGTTGCGCCACGCGCGCGACCGGCTCGGCGCGTTTGAAGTCCGCGTGGCGGGCGAGCCCCTGGCCGTGGGACTGCCCAACGGGTTGCTCGGTTACGTGGAGGGCGAACAACCGGTCTGGACCGCCTGGGCCGGCGCGGCAACCGGCGACCTCGAAAACGGCGCGTTGCGGATGCGGGCCACGATGACCGATCCCGGCGGCGCGCACTGGCGGGTCGAGCAGCGCTTCGCGCCCGATGGCGAGGGCGCGTTGGCGGTGGAAACCCGCGTGAGTGTGGACCGCGACCGGGAGGTGCTGTATCTGCCGCTGTTCACCCTGCTGCCCGGCGCGGGCTCGTTCGGTACGAACAAGACGCAGGCGCTTTTCAGCGGCCTCGAATACCTCGCCAACGAACCCAGCAGCTCGGAGGCCGACATTCGCGGCGACGGCGCGCGACGGCTGGCGCCGGACGCCCGCAAGATCACCCTGCCGTTCATGGCCCTCGCCGCCGAGGAACGCTACCTCGGCCTGAGCTGGCAACCCGCGCCCGAATGGTGCGCGGTGTTCGATTCGCCGGACCGCCAGTTCCACGGCGGCGGCCACTTGATGGGGCTGATCGCGCCCGGCTCGGACGGCTTCAATCGCGACGAAGGCAGCCTGGTGCCGTACCGCCCGCTGCGGTTGGCGGCGGGCCGGACGTGGACGGTCCGGGCCACGGTGCTCGGCGGGCGGGGGGAAAGCGTCGTGCCCGCCCTGCAACATTACCTGTCCCGCGCCGGCTGGCCCGCGCCGCCGGAAGCGGTCCCGGCGGCGGACGATTACTTCGCCCTGGCGGCGCACGGCTGGCTCGATTCCCGCCTCCGCGAAGGCAACCTCTACCGGCACGCCTGGTGGCCGGGCTTCGATCCGATGCCCGCCAGCGACGCGGCGGTCTGGATGCAATGGCTGGCCGGCCGGGTGAACGCCCCGGACCTCCCGGCCCGCCTGACCACCGCCGCCCGGGAAGCCCTCACGGCGGTGGGCGATCCGACCCGTTACGACGCGCAACAAATCGGGCACGTTCGTTATCCGCTGCCGTCCCTGATTTTCAACCAGGTGCCCGGCAACGCCGACCGGGCGGCGGCCACGGCGCGTTCGTTGCTCACCCGGTTCGAGCCGGACGGGCGGCTCTTTTACCATCCGCCCGCCGACGGGATTGATTACGGCTCGACCCATTTCGCGCCGGACGCCAGCGGCCACACGGCCCAGGTGGTCAAAAGCCTGCTGGAAGCGGCGGTCTTCGCCGGCGACGAAACGCTGATCCGCGAGGCCCTCGACAAGTTGCGCGTCATGGACCAATTCCGGAACACCGTGCCGCGCGGCGCGCAGACGTGGGAAATCCCGCTCCACACGCCGGACATCCTGGCGGCGGCGTGGCTGGTGCGCTGCTACACCCTCGGCTACGCCCTGACCGGCGATCCGGATTACCTCGCCCAGGCGCGTTACTGGGCGTGGACCGGCGTGCCGTTCGTCTATCTCCACCCGCCGACGCCGGGCGACATCGGGCTCTACGCCACCATCCCGGTGTACGGCGCCACCGGCTGGGTGGGCTCGTGGTTCGGACGGCCGGTGCAATGGTGTGGCCTGGTGTACGCCGACGCCCTGAACCGGCTCGCGCCCTGCGATCCCGACGGACCGTGGCGCGCGCTGGCCGACGGCATCGCCGCCTCGGGCGTGCAGCAAACCTGGCCGGCGGACGATCCCGAGCGGCTCGGCCTGCTCCCGGACTTCTTCCGGCTGAGCGCGCAATTCCGCAGTGGTCCGGCCATCAACCCCTCCACCACGCTGGCCCCGGCCCTGCGTTACTACGGCGCACCCGCGCCGTACGCCTTTCGCGTGTTTCGCGCGTCCGGGCTGCGCCTGCACGCCCCGGGCGTCGTGAGCGATTCGAGCGAAACGCCGGACACGGTGGCGTTCCGGTTCACGCCCTGGCTCGACACCCCGGTCAGCGTGTTCCTCAACGGCCTGCGCGAAACGCCCCGCTTGCGGCTCAACGGCCGGGACACCCCGCTGGGCGCGCCGCATCAGTTCGACGCCGCCACCGGACGGCTGATCCTGCGCCTGCGCGGCCCGACCCGGGTGGAACTGCTCCTGAGCGACCGTCCGCGCTTGGAAATCCACCCCGGCCCGGAAACCGGCCAGATCGAGCTGCGCTGGCCGCGGACCTACGGCAACTGGCTGCTCGAAGCCACCCCCCAACTCGCGCCCTCCGACTGGCGAATCACCGAGTTCCGCCCCTACTTCGTGGGCAACGTCGTCAT
Source organism: uncultured Verrucomicrobiota bacterium (assembly GCA_964601985.1). Lineage (GTDB taxonomy): Bacteria > Verrucomicrobiota > Verrucomicrobiia > Limisphaerales > J093 > J093. Next base: position 6,023 of record CAZRPT010000133.1, on the reverse strand, counting down.
CGCCCGCCTGCCCGCCTTCGACGAAGCGCGCTACTACCGCCTCCGCACCCGTCCCTGAACGAAAGAACGGAGAAAACGGCGCGACCAAGCGGAGAAACCCGAATCCCGAAATCCGACAGGAAAAGCACGCGTTTCAGTGGCGCGGACTTCCAGTCTGCTGTTGCGCCGGCTTCCAGCCGGCCCGGCGGAGGACGAAAAGCGGCAGCCGCGTAAAAGGAAAAGCCCGGCAGATGGGAAATCCGCGCCACGGAGAAGCGCACGCGCCTCGCGTGCGCCGAGGGGCGTTTCCGCCCCTCGTTTCCCGCGACCGATTTCCGCGGCCGTTCCGTGTTCCCGCCCCTTCAGGGCGGGGAAAACGGGGGCGTGGTCCGCCCGCCGGGCATCGCCCCGGAAAATTTCGAATTTCCCGCGGGAAGGGCGTGAAACATCCCGGAACGGCGGACCGGATTTTCCAACCCGATGTTTTCCGGCGGGCTTTAGAGACCGATATCCGGCTGGTGGATTTTGACGGGCTCGGGTTCCTTGTAGTGACGTTTCAGCCCCGCTTCGCGGAGCAGCTTGGCCGGAACCCGGGCGATGAATTCGGGGAAACTCCGCTCCACCCGCTGGCGCAGCAGGCGTTGACCGCTTTTCGAGGCCCAGAAATCGCCTTCCAGGGTGTGGAGGGCCACGCCGGCCTCGTCGGCGGTGAGGTTTTCCTCGCGGCCCAACAGCCAGATCAGCTCCGGATCACCGGCCAGGGCCACCGGAAACGGCACGAATTGCAGACGCGGCGCGGCTTCTTCCTCGGTGACGGCGTCGGGATTGACCGGGATCGCGCTGGAAAGTTCGCGGCCGTCGGGCAGGGTCACTTCCACCGCCAGCCGGTTGGCCGCGGGATCGGGTTCCAGACGCACCTCGCCGTCGCCGAAGGAGGCCTCGAACTGTTCGCGCACCTCGGCGAGGCGGGCGGGTTCCAGATCGGGCAGGGCCACTTGGGCGCAGAATTTCTCGAACGCGGCCATTCGGGCGCGGTCGCTGAGGGCGTTTTCGACGGCCTGGTAGATGCGTCCGGCCAGGTCGGGATCGGGCGCGGCCTCGGGAAGGACCTGCTTGAGCAGCTCCAGCAACTGGGTTTCCGGGGTTTTTCGGGTGGCGGATGGTTTTTTCATGTCCAAAGGGGAGCGGTTGTGCCAGATGCGGGCGCAAAGGGCAACCGCTTGCCGGCGACGAACGCGAAAAAAAGTGACCTCCGGCGTGAAACGGACGGAAAAAGGCGCTCCTTGGAAGCCGGACGGCCCCTCCGGCGCGCGCGGCCCGCGGGGAGGGCCCCCGGGTGGCGGCCGGTTTCCCCAACCCGGCATTTTTCGCCGGGATCCGAGTCGCGTTTCGCCTGCTTCGCGGCGTTCGCGGCGGGGAAGTCGTTGCCTGTTCCAACCCGCCGCGACTTCGCGCCGGACGGGAAAAGCGTTGCGTTTGGGGCGTCGGCACGCCAGCTTCGTGCCATGCGACACCAGTTCATTTCGGCGGTTTTACGAGGCGCGACGCTGGGGGGAGCCACACTGGCGCTGTGGTGGACGACGGGGTGCGGTCCGCGGGCGGGTTCGGGAGGCGAATCGTCCTCCACCGCTTCCGGCCCGGCCCGCTACACCATCGGGATGAGCCAGTGCAACTTGAACGAGCCGTGGCGGGTGCAGATGAACGCCGACCTCAAGGCCGCCGCCGCGAAACATCCCGAGCTGGAGCTCATCTTCAAGGACGCCCAGAACGACACCCTGAAACAGCGGGCGCACGTCGAGGAATTCGTCAGCGCGGGCGTGGACCTGCTCATCATCAGCCCCAAGGAGGCCCAGCCGCTCACCGAACCGGTGGCCCGCGCCATGGACGCCGGCATCCCGGTCATCGTGCTGGACCGCCGCCTGCTGGGCGATCGCTACACCTGCTTCATCGGGGCGGACAACGTGAAGATCGGGCGGGCGGCCGGGGAGTGGATCGTGAAAACCCTCGGCGGCAAGGGCAAGGTGGTCGAATTGAAGGGGCTGATGACCTCGACCCCCGGCCAGGACCGGCACAACGGCTTTCGCGAGGCCATCGCCGGCACGGACATCGAAGTGATCTTCGAGGCGGACATGAAGTGGCTCGAACCCGAGGCCCGCAAGGAGATGGAATCCGCCCTGTCGCGTTTCGATCACATTGACCTGGTGTACGCCCACAACGACCCCGGCGCGCACGGCGCGTGGCTGGCGGCCAAGGCGGCGGGCCGGGAAAAGGAGATGCGGTTCGTGGGCATTGACGCCCTGCCGCAGGAAGGCGTGGTGTACGTGAAGCAGGGCATCCTGGACGCCACCTTCCAATATCCCACCGGCGGCGCGGAGGCCATTGACACCGCGCTCAAGATCCTGCGCGGCGAAACCGTGCCCAAGGAAATCACCCTCGGCTCCCGCCTGTTCACCCCGGAAAACGTGGACCAGGGCGGCGAACCCCTGCCGTAAAAAATTCCTCCGAGGTGGGAAGGAACGCGGTTTTTTTTGATCGCCGCATTGCGCGGGCGGGCGGAGGAATCCGAAATCCGAATCCCGAAAACCGAAATCCGAAATTTTCCGCGCCGGGGGCGTAATGTCCGGCAAGCCCGGGCAACGGCCAAGGAAACGGGTCGCGCCCCTTGTAGGCCGGGTCTCCCGACCCGGCGTTTTCCGAACAACCCTGGAGGGGCGGGATCGGCGCGGCCGTGAAAATCGGTCACGGGGGACCGAGGGGCGGAGGCGCCCCCCGGGACACGCGAGGCGCGTGCGCTCCCCGCGTAGCGCAGGCTGGCAGCCTGCCGTATCGCAGCGTGGCACGCTGCGGGGCGTTCATTTTCTCCCGCCGCGGGATTTCATCCCGAAGGGCACGAAGCGGAAGGGGGGAGCCCCGCCGGGTCGGGCGACCCGGCCTACAAGGGTGGCCGCGTGTCGTCCCCCTGTAGGCCGGCTGCCCTCAGCCGGCGGGGGAGGGGGCGTTTCATCACCCCGGCGGCGCCGGGGAACGCCTTTCTTTCGGAATTCGGATTTCCTTCGGCCTCTCCGGCTCGTCGTTCCCTCGAATTTGCGCGTCCGCGGGCCGCCTTTTCAGGCTTGCTCTGGATCACTCGCCGAGGCGGATGACCGGCGCCGACGCGGGCGGCAGCGCGGGGCGGGTTTGGGGGCGGACGCGCGGGCCGTTGAGCAGCGCGCCCAGCCAGGTGTAACGCACCAGCTTCTCGTAGCTGAACAGCAGGACCGCCGTCAGCACTCCGCAAATCAGGGCCAGCTTGATCCCGGCGGGCAGCGGCCAGTCCTGCATCCAGGCTTGCAGGACGATGGTCAACGGGAGGTGGGCCAGATACAGCCAGTAGGAGGAGTCCGAGATGTAGCGGATGGTTTTGTTTTCCCGCGGCAGCAGGTCGCGAAACAGGCCCAGCAGACCGAAGGCCATCATCCAGGCGTAACCCGCTTGCAGGACCAGCGAGACGGGCCGGCGCCAGGCCGCCGGGAGCAGGTGATCGCGAAAGCCCAGCCGGCCGGTGGCCAGTTCCAACGCCAGCGGGAACACCACCAACGTGGCCAGCGGCAGCAAAATCCGCCACCCGCGTCCCAGCCGGCCTTCCTGGTCGTCACAGTCGAAATAAAGCGCGCCAAAGCCGAAAAAGAGCGCGTAGTAAAAGAGGATGTGCGGGATGGGGATGATCCCCATCGAGATGTCCGGGCCGAACCCGCCGTTGGATTCGCCCATGAACCATTGCGGAATCAGCGTCAGGGGCACCAGCCAGAGGAGGTTCCCCGGCGAAAGCAGCAGCCGGCGCGGCGGAGATTTCCAGCCGAACCGGTCGGCCAGCGCGGCGTAAACCGCGAAGCCGGTCACCAGCCAGACCAGAAACCAGAGGAACCAGATGAGGATGAACACCGGCTGGTACATCAGTTTCAGCAACCAGTCCGGATACTGCCAGCCGCCCTTTTTGCCCCGGGCCGCGGCCGGTTTTTCCACGGCGCCGAGGGCGCGCAGTTGGGCGATCAAGGCCTCCCGTCCGCGTTCCACCCGTTGCCGGTCCACTTCCAATCCCAGCAGACCGGCGATGTATCGGGTGACCGGCCAGCCGGCGCGGGCGCTGTTCAAGGCGGTTTCGCCCCGGCGGTTCCGGGCGTTGAGGTCCGCGCCGTGTTCGAGCAGGAGGGCGACGACGTTCGTGCGCCCCAGAAAAGCGGCCGCGTGCAGCGCCCCTCCGCCGTCCCGGTTGCGCGCGTTCACGTCCGCCCCGTGTTCGAGCAGCGTGCGCGCGAAGCCCTCCCGTCCCGCCAGGGCCGCCCACGTGAGCGGGGTGACGCCGAACCGCGGGTGCCGGAGGTCCACGTTCGTGCTTTGCTCCAGCCAACGCGCGAACCCGGCGGAGTCGCCGTTCTTGATCGCCGTCCAGACGTCGCCCGCCTCGGTCTGTTGCGCGAGAAGTGTCGCCTGACGCTTTTGCCGGAATTCGCCGGCCACCTCGACAGCCCATTTCATCGCGGGCACCACCGTGATCAAGCCCAGCATGCAGGGGAGAAAAATCCGCCGGAACCGATGCCACAACAGCGCCCGCAAACCGCGTTTCCGCCAGAGCATGGCGGTGAAAAAACCGCTGATCAGGAAAAAGAGCTGCATCCGAAACCCGTGCGACCAGAACTGGAACACGTAATAACCGAGGCTTTGCGCGCGGTCCTGCACCATCCAGCCCAGCCCGGCGGCGAACGACAGGGCCGCGTGGTACACGATGCCCAGCAGCATCGCGCCGGCCCGCAGGGCGTCCAGATCGTGCCGGCGGCCCGCGACGTTTTCACCGCCGGGGCGCCGGGCGCTCGATTCGTTTCTGGGGGCGCGATTTGTCATCCGCGATCAATGAGTCCCGGCCACCCTCGCGGTTTCCCCGAAGCGCTGTCAAAAAGAATCCGCCTTCCCCCTTCCCATGTCCCCGCCGACCGCCCTTTTTCGCGGGCTTGCGCCGACCCGGGAAAACGTGCTTACCATCCCTGCGCAACCATGGTCCCACGCCGCAACCCAACCGCCCCGTCGCCGGGCTTCGTCGGATTCGCTCCGCCGCCGCGCCCGGTCCGCCCGCGCCGTTGCTCCCCGCCGTCATGAATGATCCGGATTTGCTCCAGCTCCAGCGCTGGGCGGAAAACGTCGTGGTGAAGACCATCCGCGCCCTGCCCGATGATTTGCGCGCCCACGCCGACTCGTTGCCGGTCACCTTCGAAGCCGCGCCCCCGGCGGAGGCCGGGGAAGACGGGATCGCCCCGGACACGCTCGGCCTGTTCGTGGGACCGGAACTGGGCGATCCGGAGGGCGCGGTGCTGGACGTGCCCTCCCAGATCATCCTCTATCTCGAAAACCTCTGGGATTTCGCGGAAGCCGATGAAGACCTCTTTCGCGGCGAAGTCCGCGCCACCTACCTCCACGAACTCGGCCATTATCTCGGCCTGACGGAGGCCGACCTGGAAGAACGGGGCTTGCTGTAGTTCATCCCGCCTTCCGCGTGGCGTGAATCCGCGCGATGCCCTTGTGGGCGAACAATATGAAACGCATCGTTTTCCGGCTGATCCTGAAGGGGCGGAATCGGCGCGGCCGCGGAAACCGGTCACGGGGGACCGAGGGGCGGGGGCGTCCCTCGGCGCGCGCTCCCCTCCGTAGCGCAGACTTCCAGCCTGCCGTAGCGCCGACTTCCAGTCGGCCAAGCATTCCCCGTTACGCAGCGGCCGCTTTTCCTCGCCCGCCGGGCCGGCTGGAAGCCGGCGCTACGGGTGGGGAGTCTCCACCTCACCTCAGCGGCTACGGGGGACGCCTTGCTTTCGGGATTCGGATTTCGGATTCCTCCGCCCGCCCGCGCAATGCGGCGATCAAAAAAAGCCGCGTTCCTTCCCACCTCGGAGGAATTTTTACGGCAGGGGTTCGCCGCCTTGGTCCACGTTTTCCGGGGTGAACAGGCGGGAGCCGAGGGTGATTTCCTTGGGCACGGTTTCGCCGCGCAGGATCTTGAGCGCGGTGTCAATGGCCTC
>CAZRPT010000132.1:0-5529 GCA_964601985.1 uncultured Verrucomicrobiota bacterium | reverse complement strand
CGAGGGGCTGGCGGCGCCCCGCGAGGCGGTGGGCCGGCGCGGCGCGCGGCGCGTGGTGTACCAAGTCCGGGCCGGCAAGGCGCATCTGGTCCCGGTGACGCCCGGCTGGGAAAACGACGGCTGGGTGGAGGTGCGCGCCGAGGGGCTCGCGCCGGGCGACCAAGACGTCACGGAAGGGCGGTATCTGCTCGACGACGGCACGGCGGTGCAGGTGCTGAAGGAGAAATCGTGAGCGTGACGGGGCCCAGGGAAAAGCAACGGAAGGGGGGCGCACGCGCCTTCGCGTGCTCCGATGGGCGCCCCCGCCCATCGGCTCCCGCGTCCGGACAACGCGGCCGTTACGAATGCTCCCAGACGCCCCCGCAGCACGTCCGCGCGTTTTCTTTCACTTTGGCGCCCCATTACCGCATCGGACGCTTTTTCGGGTTCGGCGGGGCGCCGAACCCGGCACGCGGGGGCGCGTGCGCTCCCCTGTTTTCGCCGGGTTCGCGGCGGGATGGCATTTATCGCGGGAGGGATTGAGATGTTTTTATCGAACGCATCCATTCGGCGGCCCATCGCCATGTCCTGCCTGATCATCGGGCTGGCGTTGCTGGGGTTGCGGGCGGTCAACGAGATGGGGCTCGAGCTGCTGCCCAAGATGGAGGCCCCGATGATCACCGTCACCACGATCTATCCCGGCGCCAGCCCGGAGCAGATCGAGACCGACGTGGCCAAGCGCATCGAGGATCAGGTGGTGGCGCTGGACGGCCTCAAGCACGTCAACTCGACCTGCATGGAGAACGTGTGCCTCACCTTCCTGGAATTTCACATGGGGGTGGACGTGGACATCGCCGCCATGGACGTGCGGGAGAAGATTGACCTCATCCGGGGCGATTTTCCGGACCCGGTCGAGGATCCGGTGGTCGAGAAGTTCGACGTGAACGCGGTGCCGGTGGTGCGGCTGGCGTTGACCGGCGACGTGCCGTTGGACGTGCTGTTCGACTACGCGGACAACACGTTGAAGGACCACCTGACCACCCTGCCCGGCGTGGCGGAGGCGCGCTTGATCGGCGGCGCGAAACGGGAGGTGCACGTGCTGCTCGACCGCGACCGGCTGGCGGCCCGCGGCCTTTCCAGCATGGACGTGGTCCAGGCGGTGCGGCAATCGGTGGGCGTCATTCCCGCCGGCCGGGTGCGGGATCGGGGGCGCGAATACACGGTCGAGTTCGACGGCGACTTCACGCGGGTGGAGGACTTCAACCGGCTCGAAATCGTGGCCCGCGACGGCCGGCGGATTTATCTGCGCGACGTGGGCCGGGCGGAGATGGGCACCGAGGAGCTGCGCCAGAAGGCCACCCTCGACGGCCAGCCCGCCGTGGCCATCGAGATCGTCAAAAAAGCCGAGGCCAACGCGGTGGACGTGGTCCGCTCGGTGCGGGCGGCGATGCGGCGGCTCCAGGCCGGGCTGCCCGGCGGCATGCAACTGGTGTGGGTGCAGGACGACGGACGCTTCATCGAGGCCTCGGTGGACAGCGCCTGGGTCAACATCCTGCAAGGGGTGCTGTTGACCGCGCTGATCCTGTTCCTCTTCCTCCACAACGTCCGCTCGACGCTGGTGGTGTCGGTCACCATGCCGCTGACCATCGTCATCGGGCTCTTCTTCATGCAGTTCCTCGGCTACACGCTGAACATGTCCACGCTGATCGCGATCGGCATGTCGGTGGGCATCCTGGTGACCAACTCGATCGTCGTGCTGGAGGCCGTGGTGTCGCGGCTCGACGCCGGCCTTTCCCCGGCGGAAGCGGCGCGGCGGGGCGCGGCGGACGCGTGGATTCCGGTGCTGGCCAGCGCCGCCACCAACGTGGTGGTGCTGTTCCCCATCGCGATGATCGGCGGCCTGGTCGGCCCCTTCCTGCGCCCGCTGGTGCTGACCATGCTCATCCTCACCGTGGTGTCCTTGTTCATCTCGTTCACCCTCACCCCGATGCTGTGCGCGCTGCTGCTCCAGCGGGAATCCCTGGCCGCGCGCGGCGGGCGGGCGCGATGGACGACGGCCTGGAACCGCGGGCTGCGCTGGGTGGTGGACCGTTACCGCGCGTTGCTGGATTTCTTCGAGCAACGGCGCTGGGCGGCCACGCTGGCGATGCTGGCCGTGGGCGCGCTGTTCCTCGGCTCGCTCTCGCTGGGCGGCCGGGTGGGCGGCAGCTTTTTCCCCGAGATCGACAAGGGCGAGATCACCGTGCGGCTGGAGTTCCCCACCAGCTACGCCATCGCCAAGACCGAGCGGCGGGTGGACGAAATCGAGGCCCGGCTGGCCGACCTGCCGGAGCTCAAATCGCGGCTGGTTACCATCGGCAAGGTGCAGGGCATCGCGGGGCAGGCCTCCGAGGGGGTGTATCTGGCCCAGATCCAGCTCAAGTTCAGCGAGCGCGACGAACGGAAAATCTCCCTGCCCGAGCTGCTGGACCTGACCCGCGCGCGGCTGGCGGACGTGAGCGACTGCCGGGTGGGGGTGTTCATCCCCTCGGTCATCGGCGGCATCAACGCGCCCATCCAGCTTTACCTCTCCGGCTCCGACCTCGGGAAGCTGGACCAGCTCGCCCTCGGATTGAAGGCCGACCTCGAGACCCGGCCCGGCTTCCTCGATCTCGACACCTCCGTCCGCGAGGCCAAGCCCAAGCTGCGCATCCGCCCGCGGCGGGCCGTGCTGGCGGATTTGCATCTGCCGGCCACCTCGCTGGGCATGGCCCTGCGCGCCAACCTCGAGGGCATCACCGCCGGCACCTACAAACAGGGCGACCGCAACTACGACATCGTGGTGCAGTTCGCCGAGGAAGAAGGGCGCGACCAGGTGCGGGCGTTCCTCTTTCCCGGCCTGCCGGGCCGGCCCGTGTTGCTCAACACCCTGGGCCACCTCGAGGAAACCGCCGCGCCCATCCAGATTTTGCGCCGGGACAAACGCCGCGTCTCCCAGCTCACCGCCACCCTCCGCCCCACCCTGCCGCTGGGCCTGGCGGTCGAGCAGGTCACCGGCCTGATCCGGGACGGGCGGATGCCGGCGGGGTATGCCTACTCCTTCGCGGGCGACGTCGAATTCATGTCCGAGGCCCAGAGCGAGCTGGGCAAGGCCGCCCTCACGGCGCTGGTGCTGGTGATTTTGACCCTGGCGGCGGTGCTCGAATCGTGGCGCCAGCCGGCCCTGATTCTGGTGACCCTGCCGCTGGGATTGATCGGCATGATCGTGGCGCTGTTCCTCTTCGGCAAAAGCTTCTCCGTCTTCGTCATCATGGGCGCGGTCATGCTGATCGGCATCGTCGTCAACAACGCCATCCTCATCATGGACCAGTTCAACATTCTCGTGCGGGAGGGCCAGTCGTCCCACCGCGCCATGATCCAGGCCGCGGCGGACAAGTTCCGGCCCATCACCATGATCACCGTGGCCGCCGTGCTGGGCATGCTGCCGCTGGCCCTGGGCCGGGGCATCGGGGCCGAATTGCGCAACGGCGTGGGCGTGGGCTCGGCGGGCGGCATTCTGGTGTCCGGCCTCCTCACCATGCTCGTGGTGCCGGTGCTTTACGCCCTGTTCACCCGGCGGCGGAAGCCGGGCGCGGCGGCGGGCGGCCCGGCGGTCAAGCTCGGCCTGCTGCTCCTGGGCGGTCTGGGACTGGCCGCGCCGCGCGGCGTGACCCAGCCGGCCGCCACCAACGCCCCCGCGGTGACGCCGACGCCGGCCAGCACCAACCTGCTGACCCTGGCCGAGGCCAAGCGCATCGCGCTGGAGGGCAACCCCGGCCTGCGGGCCGCCACCGCGCGGGTGAAAGCCGCCACCGCCGTCATCCGCCAGACCAAGGCCGCTTATTACCCCATCCTCGGCATTCGCGCCGGCGCCCGGCACACCCAGGACGTGCCCGCCATGCTCGGCGGCGGCGATCCCATCCAGCAGTACACCGCCATGGCCCAGGTGCGCTGGCTGATCTTCGACGGCTTTTCCCGCCGCTTCACCCTGCTCGCGGCCAAGTACGGCAACGCGGCCTCGGAAGCGGCGCGCCGCGAGGCTCAACGGTTGCTGGTGCAGGCGGTGGCCGACGGTTACTACGCCGCCCTGCTGGCGGCGGAACGGGCGCGGATCGCGAAGCAGGACGAGCAGTTCAACGAGGACCTGCTCCGGGAAACCGAGAAACGCCACGCCGCCGGGACGGCTTCGCGCAGCGACGTGCTCAACTTCCGCATGCGGGCGATGGGCGCCCGCAACGCGCGACGCGTGATCGAGCTGGATTACCAGAACGCCCTGACCGCCTTGTCCCGGTTGCTGGGCCTCCAGCGCGCCAACCTGAACCGCCCCCTCGATCCGAACGCCGCCACGCTGGATGACCCCGCCCTGCCCGACGCCGAGGAGGCGCTGACCTACGCGTGGGCGCACCGGCCTGATCTGGAACAGCTCGACCAGTTCGTCCGCGCCGGACGCGCTTTGGCCAAGTCACGAAAAGGCGCCTACTGGCCCACCATCGGCTTCGTGGCGGGCGCGGGCCTGAACCGCATCGAAAACAGCCGCGTCTTTCCCGCCGACGAAGACACCGAAACCTACGTGGGCGTGGAGGCCTCGTGGGACCTGTTCACCGGCGGCAGCCGGAAGGCGGCGGTGGCCCAGGTCCGGGCGGAAGCCGACGCGCTCGACTGGCAGCGGCTCGACACCCGCAACCAGGTGGCCCGCGAAGTCCGCGACGCCCTCAACGCCTTTCACACCACCCGGGCCGCGCTGGAGGACCAGCGGCAAATCGCGGCCATGGCCGCCGAGATTCGCGACATCGTGCGCCGCGAGTACGACAGCGGCCTCGCCTCCCTGACCCGCCTGAACGAGGTCCAGACCGACGCCATCCGCACCGCCGGCAATCTGGTCCTGGCCCGCATCGAACACGCCCGCGCCTACGAAGCCTACCTCGCCGCCACCGCGCGAAACCTGGAATCCGTTCCGGCCCCCGACGGAGACCGGTAATCCTCCCCCACCCCCCCCGGTTTCGGCGGAACGGAAAGCGGGGGCGCTCAGAACCCGCCTGAAAAATGGCATCTCCCGCCGCGCGCGGGCATGCGGCCGACGGAAAAGGCACAAACGCCTCCCGGCGACCGACCGGATTCCCCGCCCCGGCGTTCTCCGGCCGGCTCAAAGCCGAAGCGGTGGATAGCAACGCTTGGGCTTTTCGGTTCGTGAGTTTTCCCGTGTCCGGTCTTCGGCGGGGAGACGTTCAGCGGGCGCGGGGGTGGGATTGGTCGTAGGCCTGTTTGAGGCGGTCGGTGGTGACGTGGGTGTACACCTGGGTGGTCACGAGGTGTGCGTGGCCGAGGAGTTCCTGCACGCTGCGCAAGTCGGCGCCGGCGTCAAGCAGGTGGGTGGCAAAGCTGTGGCGGAGCTTGTGCGGGGTGAGGGAGGGATCGAGTCCGGCGAGTTCGAGGTAGCGCTTGAGGCGCAGTTGCACCAGACGCGGATAGATGGGACGACGGCGGACGGGGTCGGTCAGAAAGACCGGTTCGGCGGCGGCGGGGGGCGGAGCG
>CAZRPT010000131.1:0-6842 GCA_964601985.1 uncultured Verrucomicrobiota bacterium | reverse complement strand
GAGCGGGCCGGGCCGTAAAGAGCGCGGAAAACGCCCGGGGAACTGCCCCCTTGAAACTTGAAACTTCCCCCCCAAAAAAAGGACCTGAACACTCCCCGAGCCGCCGAGGCGAGGAGACGGAAGCGGCCTCCCCGTATCGCGGCGTGGTCCGCCGCGGGGCGTCCGGGATCTCTCCCCGCTCGATTTCACCACGAAGGGCGCAAAGGACACGAAGCGAAGGGGGCAAGGGCCGAAGAACCGAGGGACCGAAGACCGGGGGAAATCCGAATCCCGAAATCCAAAATTCTTCGCGCCGGGGGAGTGATATCCGGCCGGTCCGGGCGGCACCCGGGGGAACGGACCTCACAGGCCGGGTTCTCCAACCCGGCGTTTTCCGACGGGCTCCGAAGGGCGGGAACGGGAAAGGGTCCCGCGGGGCATCCGCCGGGGGGGCAGGCGGAAAAGCCTCCAAAATGTTTTGCGCCCGGGCCGGGGCTTTGTTCCCCTTGGCCCATGGAATCGCAATCGGAGAGGACTCCCGACCCAATCCAAACGGCGCAAATGCTCTGGCAGCGCTGCCAGAGCCGGGTGACCGGTTTCCCCGAATTGAAATTGAGCGTGGATCTGACCCGCGTGGATTTCCCGGAGGATCTGCCCGAGCAACGGGCGGACCTGTTGAACCGGGCCTTTGACGAAATGGCGGCCCTTGAAGCGGGCGCCATCGCCAACCCGGACGAAAACCGGCAGGTGGGCCATTACTGGCTGCGCAACGCCGAGCTGGCCCCGACCCCGGAAATCGCCGCGGCCATCCGCGCGGCGCTCCGGCAAATCCACCAGTTCGTCGCCCGGGTGCACGCGGGCGAGGTGGCGGGCCAGGCCGGCCCGTTCCGGCACGCGCTGATCATCGGCATCGGCGGCTCGGCGCTGGGACCGCAATTCGTCAACGAAGCGCTCGGCCGGCCCGTGGGCGCGCCGGTGCGGCTCCACTTCTTCGACAACACCGATCCCGACGGCATGGACCGGGTGCTGGCCGGATTGGCGGACGAATTGGGCCGCACCCTGGTGGTGGTGATCTCGAAATCCGGCGGCACGAAGGAAACCGCCAACGGCATGAAGGAGGCCCGCGCGGCCTGGGAACGGGCGGGCCTGGATTTCGCCCGGCACACGGTGGCCATCACCATGGCGGGCAGCCGGCTGGACCAGGAGGCGGAGGCCGCCGGCTGGCTGGCGCGGTTCCCGATGTGGGAGTGGGTGGGCGGTCGCACCAGCGAAACGGCCGCCGTGGGCCTGCTGCCGGCGGCGCTCCAAGGGGTGGACATTGACGCGTTGCTGGCCGGCGCGGCGGCCTGCGATCAGGTCACGCGCGCGCGCGATTTCGCCCGCAATCCCGCCGCCCAACTGGCCCTGATGTGGCATCACCTCGGCGAGGGCCGGGGGCGCAAGGACATGGTGGTGATCCCTTACAAGGACCGGCTGGCGCTCTTTTCCCGTTACTTGCAGCAACTGGTGATGGAATCGCTGGGCAAGGAGCGGGACCTCGACGGAACCATCGTGAACCAGGGGCTGGCGGTGTACGGCAACAAGGGCTCGACCGACCAGCACGCCTACGTGCAGCAGTTGCGCGAGGGGTTGTTGAACTTCTTCGCGGTCTTCATCGAGGTGCTCAAGGACCGCGACGGCGGGCGGCTCGAAGTCGAGCCCGGCATCACCAGCGGCGATTATCTGGACGGGTTCCTGCTGGGCACCCGCGACGCGCTGTACGAGAAGGGCCGGCAAAGCATCACCCTCACCGTGGAGGAGGTGACGCCGTTCACCGTGGGGGTGTTGATCGCGTTGTTCGAGCGGGCGGTGGGCTTCTACGCCTCGATGATCCACATCAACGCCTACCACCAACCCGGCGTCATTGCCGGCAAACAAGCGGCGGACGAAGTGCTGGCGCTCCAGAAGGAAGTGGTCGGGGCGCTGGCGGAAAACGGCGGCCATGAGTGGTCGGCGGAGGAGCTTGCCCAAAAGCTGGGCCGGCCGCACGAAGCGGAGCGGGTGTTCAAAATCTGCGAACACCTCAGCCACAATCCCGGGCGCGGCGTGAAGCGCGTGGCCGACGGCCCGCCCGCCGCCCGGCGTTACGCCCGCGAATAGCGCGCGGCGGCGGAAAAGAGCGCCGGGAAAAGGACGGTTCCGGGCGGCTTGACAGGGAACGGGAAGGGGCGCAGGTTCCTTCCCGTTCTTGGCATGGCCGGGCCGCGAGGTCCGGCGATGCGGCGACCCTTCTGGGGAAGGGACGCAACCGGCGGGTTTTGGTGATCGGAAAAACCGTGTGCGCGATCCCGGAATCCGCCGCTCCCTTTTCCGGGGGCGGTTTGGTCCGCTTCCGCCCCTCTTTTCCCGGACGAGAAATCGTCGGCTTCTCCCGCATTTCTGCTGGGGCATGGGCGCGGGCGGGTTACACTCGCGGCCCGGATGACCCTGCTGCCGCTGGTGGAACGAGAGCTGCGCGTGACGGCGCGACGGGGGCGGACCTACGTGCTCCGCTTCCTCGCCGCCGCCGCCGCCGTGGGCATTTCCGCCTGGATGTGTCTGGGCCTCCGGTCCGGGGCGCAGTCGGCGTACACGGGCAGGGCGTTGTTCAATTTCCTGTCGGCCCTGGGATTTGCCTACGCGCTCATCGTGGGACCGTTTCTCACCGCCGACGCCCTCAGTGAGGAGAAACGGGACGGCACGCTGGGACTGCTGTTCCTGACCGAACTGCGGAGCTGGCACGTGGTGCTGGGCAAGTGGCTGGCCGGTTCGCTGGCCGGTTTTTTCGGGCTGCTGACCCTCCTGCCGGCGCTGGGCATTCCGCTGCTGCTGGGCGGCGTGACCCCGGCGGAGTACGGGCGGAGCGCCCTCGGCGTGGTGAACGCCATCTTCTTCTCGCTGAACGCCGGCCTGCTGGTGTCGGCGCTGAGCCGGGACCAGGCGCGGGCCACCCTGATGACGGTGGTGCTGGTGCTGGGGCTGGCCGGGATGCTGCCGGGGCTGGTCATTTTGCTGGGCAGCGCGTTTTTTCACGCGCCGCTGGCCCAACTGAGCCACGCGGCCTGGATCAGCCCCGCCTGGCCGGGCTACCGGGCGCTCGACGCCGTTTATCGGGCGGACCCGCGTCCTTACTGGGGATCGCTGGCGTTGACGCACGGTCTGAGCTGGCTGTTTTTGCTCGGCGCCACCTTGTTGATGCCCCGGCTGTGGCGGGATCCGACGGGGGGCAGACCGGTTCAATCCCGCTGGCTGTTGCGGCTGGGCTACACGCGGGGCTGGCGGCGGCAGTTCCGCCGGCGGCTGGAGCGCAATCCCGTCTGGGCGGCGGCGGGCCGGTGGCGCTGGCCGCATTTGATCTTTTGGGGACTGGTGTTTCTGGTGGCGGTCAACGTGTACTGGCTGACCTTCGGTTACCGGCAAAGCCCCGGCAGCGCGCGGTTTCACCAAAACTTCGCCTACGGGCTGATCTTCACCAACCGCGTCTGGGTGTGCGTGATGGCCTGCCACTTGATTCTTGAATCGCGGCGCACCGGCGCGCTCGAATTGCTGCTCACCACCCCCCTGCCCACGCGCACCTTTCTGCGCGGCCATTTTCGCGCGTTGCGCGGCTACTTCTTCTGGCCCGTCGTCGCCATCGCCGGACTGCACGTGTTTTACGTGGTGGGCACCTGGTCGGTCATGAGCGGACGGCTGCCGTCCCACGCGCCGTACCTGGCCAGTTACGTCCTGAACGCCGGATGCAGCTTCTTCAACTTTCTGACCGACGTGCTGGCGCTGTGTTACGTGGGCACGTGGCTGAGTCTTTCCCTGCGGCGCCCGGCGCTGGCCATCCTGACCACCCTGCTCCTGGTGATTTTGCTGCCCTATCTGTTCAGCCTGGCGCTGCCGCATTTCCGCCCGCTCGTGCCGCGGGCTTTCTTTCTCTGGCTCACCCACCTGCCCGGCCTGCGCCGGTTCGCCGTCGCCCCCCACCTCCTGTTTCCGTTGGCGGGCGCCGCGGCTTGGATCGCGAAAAATCTGGCGCTCTACTTCTGGGCGCGGTGGCGGCTTTACCGCCATTTTCGCGCCGCCGCGGCGCAAACCCACCGGGAGGACCGCCGCGGGTTCCGCCTGCGTCCGGCGAATTAAGATCCTGTCCGAAAATGGCGGGAGCGGAGAGCCCGGCCGGCAACCCGGAGAGCATCCCGCGCCCTTCATTGCAGACCGCGCGCCCGCGCGCGGCGGGATGCCCCCGGGTTCCCCCCCCTCCTCCGAAAGTCCGGCCCGCGGCCCGGGCCGAAAACTTCCCCGCCCCGCGCTTTCCGCTTGGACCTGTTCAGGATGCGGCGGAGGTCTTAGGCTGCGGGCGGTGATCGGGGTTTGGTTCAACGGGGCGCTGATGCTCGTGGGCGGGCTGGTGGGCCGGTGGTCGCGGTGGGAGTACACCGCCGACGTCGAACACCGGCTGCGGCCCTGGCTGGGCTTGTTCGCGTTGTACGCCGCCGCCAGCGCCTGCTGGGCGGGCGTCGCCGACGCGGGCCTGGGCGGCGCGGTGTGGCGGGTGGTCCTGTTGTTCGTGGGGCTGACGATCGGCCGCGCGCTGGGAGCGTGGCTCGGCGTGCAACGGCTCTGGAGCCGGATGGGGCGGTTCGCCAACGACGTCCTGCAACACGCCTCCCCGGAAAAACGCGCCAACTGGAACACTGCCTTTCAAGCGGTGACCATCGTGGGCTGCCTCTCGCCGCTGGCGCTGGCCGGTCCGGTGCTGGCCGGCGCGATGAACGACGTGAAACCGCTGGCCCTCAAGGCGGTGCTGGACGGGCTGGCAATGGTCAGCTTCGCCCGCCATCTCGGTTGGGGCAGCCTGCCGGGCGCGCTGCCGGTGGTGGTGCTGCAGGGGACCCTGTTCGTGCTGACGCGTTGGGCCGCCCTGGCCGGGGCCGGCGGGGAAATCATGGCGGGCCTCGCGCTGGTCAGCGGCTATCTCGTGCTGGCCGCGGCGCTGGCGGTGTTCGGGGTTCACCGGGTGCGGACGGCGGATTACTACCCGGCGTTCCTGATCGTGCCGCTGCTGTTTTGGGGACTGGGGTGAGCCGGACGACGAAAGGCACGCGGCGCGTGGCATGCGGTTCAGGCGATTGCTGAGCGTGCGCCGGGAAGGGTGGGCTTCCGCCCGCGTAAGGCACGGCCTACAGAATACGCCCCCTTGGATCTCCCCTTGCAGGCGGGGTTTCCCCATTCCGGGCCCTCTCGATTCTGACAAACCTGGCGACTTCCGCGAAACTCATTCCCCCTCAAGCTCAAACGCCACGTTCCACTGTTTCCGAAAAACGACTTAAAATAATGATTTAAGTAAAACATACTTGACTTATTTTCGCTTCACTGAATAATAAACACATGATCAAGTCACCCCAAGAGGTTGTGGCGGTGCTTCGACAGTACAACCCGTGGTGGTCCGGACAACGGATGGCGGACCTGCCGAAATGGCGGCGGGCGGCGTTCCGGGAGCTGGATTTTTGGCTGCGCACGCCGCCGGCGCACCGGGCGGTTTTGCTGAGCGGAGCCCGGCAGATCGGAAAAACCACGCTGCTGCTGCAAGCCATCGAGGGGCTGATCGCCGACGGGGTTCCACCGCAAAACATCCTGTATGCCACGTTCGACCATCCGCTGATCAAGCTGGGCGGGTTGGAGGGGATCGTGAAGCTGTGGCGCGAGTACGAAACGGCGACGGAGGGGCCGGAGTATTTGTTCATTGATGAAATCCAGTTTGCGCGGGACTGGCAGACGTGGCTGAAGCATCAGGTGGATTTCGCGAAACGGCGGCGCATCGTCGTCACCGGTTCCGCCACGCCGTTGGTGGAGGAGGGCCAGGAATCGGGCGTGGGGCGCTGGCACACCCTCAAGCTCGCCACGTTGTCCTTCTTCGAATACCTGCAAATCAAGCAGCTCGCCGTTCCGGCGCTGCCGGAGGTGAACTCGCTCACGCAACTGTTTGAATGGGGGCCGGCGGAGTTCGCGCGCGTGGGCGAGGCGGCGCGCCCGCTGGTGGCCCATTTTCACGAGTATTTGTTGCGGGGCGGCTTTCCCCAGTGCGCGCTGGTTCCGAGCGTGGACCTGGCGCAAAAGCTCCTGCGGGAGGATATCGTGGACAAGGTGCTGAAACGCGACATGACCGCGCTTTTCGGGGTGCGGCGGGTGCTGGAGCTGGAACAGACGTTTCTTTACCTGTGCCTGCATGATGGCGGCCTGCTGGACATGGTGGATCTGGGCAAAAACCTGGAGGTCAAAAAGCCGACGGCGCAGAACTACCTCTTGCTGTTGGAAGCGGCGCATCTGATCCACCGCCTGCCCCCGCACGGCTACGGCAAGGAAATCCTGCGGGCGCGGCACAAGGTCTATCTCGCCGACGCGGCCCTCGGGCCGAGCGTCCTGCTCAAGGGCAAGGCGATGCTCCAAGACGCCGCGGCGGTGGGCCGGGCCGTGGAGACGGCCTTCTTCAAACACGTCTTCACCCGCTATTACGCGTTCAACGTGGGCTTCGCCTACTGGCGGGGACGAAAAAACGAAGAGGTGGACATCGTCGCGGACGTGCGAGGCCGGCTGGTGCCGTTCGAGGTGAAATACAGCCACCAGCATACGGGCGCGGGCGACCTCAAGGGGCTGGTCGCTTTTTGCGCGCAAAAGCGGGTTCCCCGGGGGTATGTGATTACGCGCGA
Source organism: uncultured Verrucomicrobiota bacterium (assembly GCA_964601985.1). Lineage (GTDB taxonomy): Bacteria > Verrucomicrobiota > Verrucomicrobiia > Limisphaerales > J093 > J093. Next base: position 150 of record CAZRPT010000131.1, on the reverse strand, counting down.
GATGAGTGACTTCAGCGTGCTGCCGCTCGACGAGACGCCAGCCCGGACCCGCCTCCTCAAAATCCCCGCCCCGCTGGCCTGCTACTGGCTCGGCCAGTCGGAATTGCAGGCCGCGCGACGCAAAGTGGAAGCAGAATGAGGAAAATTTCG
>CAZRPT010000130.1:0-27732 GCA_964601985.1 uncultured Verrucomicrobiota bacterium | reverse complement strand
AAGTTGATGTAACCCACCGCGTTGACGGAGTAAACCTGCGCATTGAGCGCCAGCGTGCTGGCGGCCCCGATCGCAGCCGTAATCAGTAGTAGTTTGGTTCTCATTGTGTGTCTTTACGTTTCCGTGTGCGCCGGCAGCATGGGGGTTCCCTTGGGGAGTGTCAACCCTTTTCTCGCGAAAAAAGCGCCCAACTTCCTCCGGATCAAGCAGCCTCGAAAACCGCTGTCCCGCCGAAATCCCCGCTTTCCCGCGCCGGGCATTTTCGCTGAATCGGGAAGTTTTTTGCTTTCCATGGGACAAAAGGACCCGCCCCGCCCAGAACAACGATTTTCCGCCCCGCCGGTGATGTTTTTTGCGCTTTCCGGCTACTTTTTGCGGCCTGACTTCCTCCCGCCGCCGAATTGCCGCTGGTAGTCCCGGATGAGCCCGGCGGCGATCCATTCCGCGAGGGCCTGCCGGTTTTGAGGGTCAATGAAGCGAAACTGATTGTTCCGATTGCGAATGTTGCCCAGTTCGATGAACACCGCCGGGGGGACGGTGGCATTGAGGAGGTACAATCCCCGCGGGGTGACGCTGCCCCGATAGCCCCGCCCGGGCTGGTGACGACGGTAGTTCTCCTCGAAGACGTCCCGGAGGGTCTGGGCCAGTCGTTTTCCGGCGGCGCTGGCCCGGTGGTAGTAGAAGAAAACGTCCACCCGGCTGTTGCGGTTGCGGGCGTCCACGTGGACGACCACCACCCGGTGATACAACCCCGGGCCGGGGCGCTGGTCGTAAAGGCGGTTGATCGCGGCCACTCGTTGTCGCAGGCGGGCGATTTGGTTCAGGGGGATCGGCTGGTTCGGATAGGTCACCTCGTCCTTGTCCGGTTCCAGCCAGCGGCTGTCCCGGATGCCGTCGTTTTTGTCCTGAATGATCATGTGGACCGTGGCGCCATGCTCGATCAGAACCCGCGCCAGCCGCAGCACGATGTCGTAGGCGTATTCGTCCTCGGTCAGCACGTGTCCCTCCCGCGTTCCCATGGCGCCGGGGTCCGGTCCGCCGTGGCCGCTGACGAGGTAAAAGACCCCCCGGGACAGGAGGTTGTCCCGATGCTTCACCCAGGCGTACTTCGGTCCAAACAAGGCGTGATGCGTCCGAATGCCCTTGGTGATTTCCTTGGGATCCGTCTCTTTTGCCGAAGGTAATTGATATTTCCGGCCCAGCCGCAAGGTGTGGTTGGGACCCAACTGGTCCTGATTGAGCTGAATGAAGGCATCGACGGCGGTATGGGTGGGCGAAATCCCGCACCGGCGCAGCAGGGTGTAAATGCCTTCGCCGGGGCGGGGCGTTACGCGGGAAGGGGAGGCGCCGGTGGCGGCGGGCGTTGGGGGGGCGGACTTCCGCGCCGGTTTGGGAGGCGGAGGGGAAGCCGGTTTTTTCGCGGGTTTGGCGGGCGGTGACGGCGGGGCGGGGGCGGGGGCCGGGGCCGCCGACTGCGTGTTGGTCTGGCCGGCGGGATTTTCCGCCGGCCGGGCCGCGGCTTTCGTCGCCGTCTTTTCCGGCGGGGGCGCGGGCGGATTCGGCTCCGCCGCCAGGGCCATTCCGAGCAGTCCGCCCAGCAGCAACCATCCTCCCGGCGTTCGTTTCCGAGGAAAACGCCTTTCTTTTCCGTGCTTGCCGGGATGGTTTCGATTCATTGCCGTTTTTTCGCGCCCACCTTATCCCCGCCGCCGCCTGAACCCAAGGACGACTGTTCGCGGGGAAAAATTCGGCTTTTCCGGGCGGCGCCGGCTTCGCCGGGGGGGGGGCTTTCACTCTTTCTTCCGGGCGACGACGAACGCGTTGAACATCAAATGCCGGAGCGGCGTGCAGTTCAATCCCAGCTCCACCAGCGCCGGGACGTAGCGATCGGTGCACTCGAGGCGCTCGATTGCGCACCCCGCCCGTTCGAGGAAAAAAGCGATCTCGGGAGCGTTCGTCGCGATGATGGCGTCATCGTCCGGCTCGAACGGCTCCTTGACGATCGGCTCCATGCGGTCGAACCGCACCGTCTCCGGAGCGCGCCGGCGCTGGCGGCGCTTGGCCAGGTGCCGGCGGAAATTGCGCCATTTGTTCCGCAATCCGCGCATGGCGGGGTGATAATCCCGCCACCCCAGCGCCCGCAGGAAATTCGGGCTGGAGATCACCACCCGCCCGCCGGGCTCGACCACCCGGACCAGCTCCGGAATGAACGCCTCCGGTTCCTCGACGTGTTCGAGCACGTTCAGCGCGCCGGCGGCGGCGAAATGCCCGTCGGGGAACGGCAGCGCGCGCCCGTCGTAGTGCCGGCAGTTCAAGCCCGCCGCCCGCGCCCGTTCCACCGAAGGCTCGGACACTTCGACCCCGTAGGCGTCAAATCCCGCCTCCCGCCAGCGCCGCACCACCTGGCCCACCCCGCAGCCCACGTCCAGCACCCGCGCGCCGGGGCGGGCCGGACGCAGGGTGTCCGCGTACTTCGCGAAAAAGCCCTCGTCCTGGGTGGCGAGAAACTCCGCGTACGCCCGGTTGTGGCGGTAATAACTTTCCTGATGCCCCATAGTGCTTGCCGTTCTCCCCCCGAGTTAAGCCGAGCCGGACGAAATCACCAACCGCAAATCCGCCGCGCGTCGCGAATCCGGCTTTCCCGCCGGAAGCCCTTCTTTTCCGTCACGCGGCGCGGGCGGCGGCGAGGAAGGCGCGGAGGCGGGCGGGGTCTTTCCGGCCGGGAGCGGCTTCGACGCCGCTGGAGACATCGAGACCGTAGGGGCGGACCTGGCGCACGGCGGCGGCGGCGTTTTCCGGAGTCAGGCCGCCGGCCAGGATGATCGGCACGCCGTGGGCCTTGGCGCGCTCGGCCAGCGCCCAGTTGAAGCGTTCGCCGGTGCCGCCGCGCTGCCCTTTCACGTAGGCGTCGAGCAGCCAGGCGGCAACATCGCGGTAAGCCGCCAGCCCCTCCAGCGAGGTGGCGTCCTTCACCCGCCACGCCTTGATGACCGGCAGGGGCGCGAATTGCGCGCAGAACTCCGGCGGTTCCTCGCCGTGGAGCTGGATGGCGCTCAACCCGGCGCCCTCAACCGCTTCCCGGACTTCCGCCTCCGTGGGATTCACGAAAACCCCCACCCGCTCGATGAAGGGCGGCAGTTGGCGGATGAGGTCGCGGGCCTGGGCAATCGTCACATGGCGCGGGCTGGGCGCGTAAAACATGAACCCCAGCGCGTCGGCTCCGGCCTCGACGGCGACGCGGGCGTCACTCAAGCGGGTGATGCCGCAAATCTTGACGCGCACGCGCATGAGAAGCTTTAGACCGACGCCCACTCCGGCGGGTCGGTGAGGCGGTAGAGGGTTTCGCCGGCCTTGGGCACCAGCAGCACGCCTTCGTCCTCGCGGTTCGCGTAGTCGTCCGGGTTGATGCCGGCGGGATCGCGGTAGCCGAGGTTGAGGGCGCGGCATTCGGCTTCGGGGATCTGGCTGGCGAGGGTCACCCGGGCGCGCCGTTGCTCGACGCCGTCGCGGAACGTGCCCAGGCCGTGGACGTGGGTCGAGTGGGCCAGCACGCCGCGCGGGTACTGCTTGAACCGGTCCCATTGCGCCAGGAAGTAATCGCGGCAGTGATAGCCGATCTCGCGGATGACCGCGCCGTGGGTGGCGCAAACCTCCTTCAGGTGCGGCGCGTAGATGATCAGCTCGCCGCCGTCGGCCAGGACCGGCTCCAATTTGTACATGCACTTGGCCGCCGTCCACAGCTCGTCGTACATCGTCGGCGCGCAGGAGAGGATGGTGTGAAACGGGCGCTCTTTATACACGATGTGGCGCTGTTTGGAGAGCCCGCTGGCCTCTGCCCAAGCGGCTTCGGGGGTGCCGAAATGCAACCCCGCCAGCTCCGATCCGCTCACCACGAGGGCGAAGCAGCGTTTCGGCACGTCCACCAACGCGGCGGCCCGGTCCACCACCTGGCGCACGGCGGTTTGCTGGTGGCCGATGATGCGGGGCGTGGTGATGAGCGCGCCGAGCCAGTGGAAGAAGTTCAGAATCTTCGGTCCGGACACACCGGGGAAAAGGTACTTGTTGCCGCCGGAGAAACCGATGACTTCATGCGGAAACACCGGCCCGATGATGATGATTTCGTCGTAGTCGAAGAGCCGGCGGTTCACCTCCACCTCGACGTCCTCGGCGCACAGGTCGTCGAGGGCCTGTTCCCGAATCTCGGGCGGCAGGGCGGGTTCGGCCAGCCGGCGGATGTCCGCGGCGGGCAGGACGCCCACGGATTTCAGCTCGGCGGGATCGTTCCAGGCGTGGTTGAGAAACTCCGCCCGACCGTAGAGGGTCCGGCGATCTTCGAGGCTGATTTCGAGCCGCTCACAGATGGCCTCTTCGGTCATGGGCTGATGGGTGCCCAACGCCACCAGCACGTCCAGCGCCCCGGTCACCGGCGCAAGCTGCGAGTAGAGCGGTTGAAAGATCATCCCGATCGGCGCGGTGCGGGTGCCGTCGGGCACGATGACCAGCACCCGCTGCCCGTGGTACTCGGTGATCGGGCAGGCTTCGCGGATCAGTTTCTTCGCGGCGGCGGGCGAAATCGTTTCCCCCGCCGGCGCGGTCAGGGAAAGCGCCGGCCGGCTCATGGCGTCAGATGGTTTGGGCGAGGAAGCCGCCGTCCACGCGAAGGTCGGCGCCGGTGACGAAGCTGCTGGCCCGTTCGCTGGCGAGGAAGATCGCGGCGCCCACCAATTCGCGGGCTTCGCCGAACCGGCCCATGGGGGTGTGGTTCCAGATGGAGCGGGTGCGCTCGTTCGGCGTGCCGTCCTCGTGAAACAGCAGCTTGCGATTCTGGCCGGCGGGGAAGAAGCCGGGCGTGATCGAGTTCACGCGCACCCCCTTGGGCGCCCATTCGCGCGCGAGGAAACGGGTGAGATTCAGCACCGCCGCCTTGGCCGCCGAGTAGGCCACCACCCGCGAGAGGGGCAGGTGGGCCGAGACGCTGGCGATGTTGATGATGCTGCCGCGCCCGCGCGCCACCATTCCCGCGCCGAACACCTGGCAGGGCAGCAGCGCGCCGCCCACGAGGTTCAGGTTTACGTTGCGATGCCAGTTCTCCAGCGGGATGTTTTCGAACGGGTTGTCCTCGGTGACCGTGGTCTTGGGGTCGTTGCCGCCGGCGGCATTGAGGAGAATGGTCGGCGCGCCCAGCGCCTTTTCCACGCCGTCCCGCGCGGCTTCGAGCGAGGCCCGCTCGACCGCGTTCGCGTGAAAGAACGCCGCCGTGGCGCCCGCCGCCTGCAGCTCCTTCACCCGCGCCTCGCCGGCTTCGGGCACGAAATCCAGCACCGCCACCTTCGCGCCCGCCTCGGCAAACCCGGTCGCGATCGCGCCGCCCAGCACGCCGCCGGCGCCGATCACCACCGCCACTTCGCCATCCAAGTTGAACAAGTTCATGGTTCCCCAGCTTGATCCAGCCCCCGCGCGTGGTGAAGCAAAAAGCATTGGAGAAACGCGGGCGGTTGGGTAAGTTGCCCGCACGATGCTCGCGTTGCCCAAACCCGACGTCATCCTGGTTCACGAAAGCGACTTGGACGGCTTTGTCTCCGGCCTGCTGCTGCGGCGGCTGGCGCGGCAGTTGTTCGCGGAAGACGTCCGGCTCGAAGCCTGGCACACCTCGGCGTGGCTCCAACGGCCCATGAACGAGAAGGCGGCCTGGGTGGCCGACCTCACGTTCGACCCGCGCCTGGACCGCCCGGGCTGGCTGGTCATTGACCATCACCCGCCGCTGGCCGCGCCGAAGCACGCGCGGCTGGTCCATGACGCGGAAAAATCCGCCAGCCTGCTCACTTACGAATTTTGCCTGGAGCAGGGCCTGGAGCGGAACGGAGCCGCCACCGAACGGCTGGTCCGGCTCAGCAACGTGGCCGACCTGTTCCAGCACGAGCATCCGGACTTCGCCACCGCGTGCGATTACGCGGCGCTGGTGAAGACCTACCGCTTCTGGAACCTGCACGACCTGATCGGCGGCGAGCTGGACCGGTTGCTGGACCACCCGCTGCTGGAAGTCGCCGCCGCCAAACGGCGCGTGGAGGACCCCCTCGGCGTGGCGTGGAGCCGGGAACGGATCGAGCCGTTGACCGACGAAGTGGCCCATGTGCCGGTGGTGGTGGGCAACCGCAACCTCATCGTGCATCAACTGCTCCAGGAGGAGGCCTCCGCCTGCCCCGTGCTGCTCACCCTGCACCGGCACGGCAACGGCCTGTTCAACGTCAGCCTGCGCAGTCGCAACGGCGGGGCGCTGGCCGTGGCCACCCGCCTGCAGGGCGGCGGTCATCCCAACGCCGCCGGCGCCACCCTGCCGCGCACCGTGCGGCAGATGCCCGAGGCGCTTGATTACCTCCGCCGGGTCCTCGCCCCCCCCTCCAAGGTGCCCGCCCGCATGACCGGCCTGGCCGGCCTGCTGGAGACGTTTGACGAAGGGCTGAAGTGACGGCGGGGCCGGAGGGCATTTCCAAGATTGATTCCGGCGGGCGATTGTGGCTTGCTGGGCGCGCAATCTTAAACTGTTTTGCGTGAGCCGTGCCCCGTCACCCGCCCGCGCACCCGGAAAACCTATGAGCGATACAGTCAAATACCTGTTGGGGGAGGACCGCATCCCCAAGACGTGGTACAACATCATGGCCGACCTGCCGGAGCCGTTGGCGCCGGTGCTGCATCCCGGCACCAAGCAGCCCATCGGGCCGGACGATCTGGCGCCGTTGTTCCCCATGGCGCTGATTCAGCAGGAAGTCACCACCGAGCGGGAAATCGAGATCCCGGATCCCGTGCGCGAAGTGTACCGCCTCTGGCGGCCTTCGCCCCTGTTCCGCGCCCGCCGGCTGGAGAAGGCCCTGGATACGCCGGCCAAGATCTACTACAAGTACGAAGGCACCAGCCCCTCCGGCAGCCACAAGCCCAACACCGCCGTGGCCCAGGCGTTCTACAACAAGGAGGCCGGCATCAAGCGGATTTCCACCGAAACCGGCGCGGGCCAATGGGGCTCCTCGCTCGCCTTCGCCGGCGCCTTCTTCGGGCTGGAGATCAAGGTCTTCATGGTGCGGGTGTCCTACAACCAGAAGCCCTACCGGCGCGCCCTGATGGAAACCTACGGCGCCACCTGCATCCCCTCGCCGTCCAATGAAACCCAGAGCGGCCGCGCCATTCTGGAAAAACAGGCCGAACACCCCGGCAGCCTCGGGATCGCCATCTCCGAGGCGGTGGAAGTCGCGGCGCAAAACGACGACACCAAATACGCCCTCGGCTCGGTGCTGAATCACGTGCTCCTGCACCAGACGATCGTGGGCCAGGAAGCCATGGCCCAGATGGAAATGGCCGGCGATTACCCGGACGTGTTGGTGGGCTGCACCGGCGGCGGCTCCAACTTCGCCGGCCTGGTGTTCCCGTTCCTCGGCGAGCAGCTCCGCGGCGGCCGCAAGGTGCGCGTGGTGGCGGTGGAACCGGCGGCCTGTCCCACCCTGACCAACGGCAAGTTCGCCTACGACTTCGGCGACACCGCCCATCTGACGCCCCTCCTGAAGATGCACACCCTCGGCTCCACCTTCGTTCCCCCCGGCTTCCACGCCGGCGGACTGCGCTATCACGGCATGGCGCCCCTGGTCAGCCACCTGGCGCATCTGGGGCTCATCGAAGCCGTGGGCCTGCACCAGAAAGGCTGCTTCGCCGCCGGCGTTCAATTTGCCCGCTGCGAAGGCATCCTGCCCGCGCCCGAGGCCAATCACGCCATCAAGGCCGCCATTGACGAGGCCCTCAAATGCAAGGAGGAAGGCGTCGGTCGCGTCATCCTCTTCAACCTCTCCGGTCATGGCCACTTCGACATGCAGGCCTACACCGATTACTTCGCCGACAAGCTGGTGGACCAGGACTACGACAAGGAAGAACTCGCGATGGCCCTCGCGGGACTGCCTTCCACCTCCGCGCCCTGAGCCCCCGCGCTCCGGCGCGCGCCCCACCGGCCGCGCCGGAAACACTGAACTCCGCCCGGCCCGGTCCCTGGCGACCGGGCCTTCGCGCGTCAGCGCCGGTCGGAAAAGCGAAGCCTTCGCCCGCGGCCCGCGGCAAGGACGCAAACCGTCCCTTGGAGGGGGCGGGGCGGGGTTCCCCGACCCGGCGGTTTCCGGCAAGCGCTCCAAAGGGACGCGCCGGGAAGCCGCTCCGCCGCCGCCCGGCGGGTCAAAGGTCGAGCACCGCGCCGTCCGTCGGCACGCTGACCTCGGTCCGCGGCAGCCGCCGCCGAAAATCCTCCTCGATGCGCCGCCGCTCCGGCCACCACTCCACCGCCAGATGCACGAGCGCCAGCCGCCGGGGCGGATGGGCGACCAGAAAATCCAGCAACCTCCCGGGCGGGAAATGCCCCAGCTCCACCACCAGCAAATCGGCGGGCGACGTCAACAACGGGGCCAGATCCTCCGGCGCCCCCAGATCCCCGCTGTGCACGATTCGGCGTCCCCCGGCCTCCAGGAGCAGGGCCACCGCCAAACTCCCCCGGGGCATCTCGTCCGGATACCGCTCCCGCAGACCGTCGAGGTGCGAGGTGGGCCACGCCGTGACCCGCGCGTCATCGGCCAGCGCCACCGGCCGCCCCGGCGTCCAGGCCCGCCAGGTGAGGGAAAACGGCAGCAACGCGTCCAGCGTGAACCCCTGCCGGAGCATTTCCCGCAGGGCGGGAATGCCGTGGGCGGGCGCGTGAATGGTCAACGGCCGCCGCCGCCGCTCCACCCAGCACCCCTGCAGGAAAAAGAACAGCCCCCCCACGTGATCGAAATGCAGATGAGTCAGCAGCACGTGGTCAATGGACTCCAGCGGCGCGCCGAGGGCCTTCAGCCGCCGGGTGACCGGCTCGCCGCAGTCACAAAGCGCCGTGGTTGCGCCCCATTGATAAAGAAACGCGGACGCATTCCGCTCCGCGCAGGGCCAGCCGGGGCCGACTCCCAGACAGTGCAATCGCATGACTTCCCGAGACATCGTCTTTCCGTGACCCGCCAAGCTGGCGGTTTCCGCCCCCGGCCGCAAGCCAATCCCGCCGCCGTCGCCCGCCCCAGGCCCGTCCGCGAAAAAATCTCCCCGGCCGGCGGCACGTGAAAACAGCCCGTTCCCACTCTGCGCTTCCACCGCCCCCCGTGAATCAGAATGGCGCGGAACGGGGAGATAAGCTTGACGCTGGAGGAGGCGATCGCCATATTACGGGGCTTCGCCCGGCTCAGCGCCGGGGGCGAGGTCACAAAACGCTGACTATGGCAAATAAAAAGGTTACGAGGTCCGCCACCAAGGCCGCCAAAACCTCCCAGGCTGCTCCGACCCCAACGGGGAAAACAGCCGCTTCTCACGGAAAAACCGCTGCTCCCGCGCGCAAGGAGTCCGCCCGAAAGGCCTCCCCCAAGAGCGCCCGGACGGAGACGGCGGAGGCGTCGGACGCGGCTTCCCGGAAGAAGCCCTCCCCCCGGACCGGCGCCAAGGCGAAAGCCGCCGCCCCCGCGGCGTCCGACAAGAAAACGACGACCCGGAAAACCGCGACCAAGGCCCGGAAGGAAACCCCCGCCGCGCCCACCAAAGCCAAGGCGAAAAGCGGAACGACCACCCCCGCCCGCGCCAAGACCAAGACCGCCGCCCGGAAATCCGGCGAAAAACCCGCGCCCCGGGCCAAAACCAGGGCGACAACCGCGGCCAAACCCGCCAAGGCCGCCCGGACTTCCGCCAAAACCAAGGCCAAGGCCCCCGCCCCGGCGGCCAAAACCTCCGCGCGGGCCGCCTCCAAGTCCCCGGAAAAGGCCGGCGCCAAGACGAAGACGAAGACCGCCGACGAAAAATCTTCGAGCGCCAAGGCCAAAAGCCCGGCCGCCAAGCAACCCCGGCAAACCAAACGGGCGTCCCAACCAGTCAAGGCGACCAAGGCCAAACCGGCCTCCTCCGGCGCGAAAACGGCCAAAAGCGACCAAACCACCGCCAAGGCCGGCAAACAGCCCGCGCGCTCCTCAACCGCTCCCAAGAGGAAGACGACCGCCAAATCCGCCTCCAAGGCCGGGGTTTCCCCCGTCAAGCCCCCGGGGGAAAAGGAATCCCGCAAAAAAAGTTCCGGCGCGGAATCCTCCCCCGGGAAAGCCCCCGCGCCGGGAGCGGAGGCGCCGCCGGAGCCCCTTGAACTGCCCTCCGAGGAGATGCAGACCCCCTCGGGGGTGGACATCACCGAAAAGGTCAAACAGATGCTCCGCCTGGCCCAGGAACAGGGCTATCTCACCTACAGCGACATCAACGACGCCCTGCCGGACATGGTCACGCCCGATGATCTCGACGACCTCTACGGCAAGTTGCGCGGCTTGGAGATCGAAATCGTGGACCAGGCCGACGTGGACCGGGACAAACAGCGGCATTCCCTCGAGGAAGAGGAGAAGACCCGGCTGGACATTTTGGATGACCCCGTCCGGATGTACCTCAAGCAGATGGGCCAGGTGCCCCTGCTGACCCGCGAACAGGAGGTCGAAATCTCCAAGCGGATCGAGGACAACGAAAACGAGGTCAAACGAATCATTTACAGCTTCGGCTTCGCCGGCAAGGAGCACATCGCCCTGGCGGAAAAACTGATCTCGGAGCCTCCCAAGGAGCGCTTCGACCGCGTGATTCTGGACAAAAAGATCGAAGGCCGGGAAAACCACCTGAAACAGCTGCAAAAACTGGTGAAGGAAGTGCGCTCCCTGGACCAGCGCATTGACGCCCGGTTCGTGAAAAGCCAGGAGGAAACGGACACCCGCAAGCGCGCCCGCGCAACCCGGGAGATGAAGAAGTTGAACGAGAAGCTCCAAGCCACCTTCCCGAAATTCTTCTACAAGCAGAAGGTCATCGAGGAGATGACCCAGGTCGCGGACAACATCCACGACAAGTTGCAAACCGGCCTCCGGGCCATCCACGAGCTCGAACAGCAGAAAAAGAGCGCCGTCCAGCAGCAGATGATCGAAGCCGAGCAGCGGAAGATCAAGGCGCTGGAGCAGTTCGTCCGCATGACCACGGAGGAATTCCTGGCCGCCTACAAGGAGCTGCAGCACTTCGCCCGGCGCGCCCATGCCGCCAAGAGCGCCATGGTCGAGGCCAACCTCCGCCTGGTGATCTCCATCGCCAAGAAATACACCAATCGCGGCCTCTCCTTCCTCGACCTCATCCAGGAGGGCAACATGGGGCTGATGAAGGCGGTGGAGAAGTTCGAGTACCGTCGCGGCTACAAATTCTCCACCTACGCCACGTGGTGGATCCGGCAGGCCATCACCCGTTCAATCGCCGATCAGGCCCGCACCATCCGCATCCCGGTGCACATGATCGAGACCATCAACAAACTGATGCGGGTGCAGAAGCAGCTCGTGCAGGACTTCGGGCGCGAAGCCACGCCGGAGGAAATCGCCGAGGAGATGCAAATGCCGGTGGAACGCGTCCGGGCCGTGCTCAAGATGGCCCAGCAGCCCATCTCGCTCCAATCCCCGGTGGGCGACAGCGACGACACCAACTTCGGCGACTTCATCGAGGACAAGTCCGCGGAAAATCCGTCGGACATGACCAGCTACGCCCTGCTGAAGGACAAGCTGAGCGAGGTGCTGGATTCCCTCACCGAACGCGAGCGCAAGGTGCTGGAACTGCGATTTGGTCTGGGCGACGGCTACAGCCGCACGCTCGAGGAGGTTGGGAAGCAGTTCCGGGTCACCCGCGAGCGCATCCGGCAGATCGAGGCCAAGGCGTTGCGCAAGATGCGCCATCCCACCCGCATCCGGCAGCTCGAAGGCTTCCTCGAATCGAAGGACGCGGAAGTGCAGATTCCGGTCTGAGCGCCGCCCGGACCGCTCGTTCGCCGCCCGCCATCTTTCGTGGCGGGCATTTTTTTCGCGAATCCGGACGGCAACCCCTCAACAAAAACTCTTCAGCGCCCCCCCCAAAAACACCGGGCGCGGAATCGGGGAAACCACGTCTCGCCTCGGTGGCCCCGGGGCGGGGGGGCGTTCCATTTTCCTGCGGATGCTTCGTGGTTTTCGTCCCGTCGGATTTCGGGATTCGGATTTGCCGGTGGCGTGGAAACGCGGCTAGGCTGGCCCCCGCATGCACGATCCGGCCGCTTCACCGACCGCCGCCGAGTCCGCGCCGTCCGACCCGCCGGGCGCGGGACGTTTTGCGGTGCTGGGCACGCCCTTGGTGGCCACCACGCATGCCGCCCTGGCGGACTGGTGTCATCAGCGGGCCCGGCAGCCGGGCGCGGTGGCGCTGGAGTTCACCAACACTCACATCGTCACGCTCCGCCGCCATGATCCCGACTTTCGCGAACTGACGTCCGGTTACGATTTTTTCATTCCCGACGCCACCCCGCTGGTGTGGTGCCTCAACCGCCAGGGGGCCGGGCTCCGGGACCGGGTGTACGGCCCCACGTTCATGCGGGAATGTCTCGAACGAACGACGCCGGAGTACCGGCACTATCTGCTGGGCGGTTCGGAGGAATGCGGCGAACGGTTGCGACGGCGCTTTCCGCGCGCGCGTTTCGTGGGAGGTTACCACGGGCGCTGCGACCTCGAAGGCCGGCTGGCGGGCCCGGACGACGACCGGGTGCGGGCGGAACTGAAACGGTTGCAACCGGACTTCATCTGGGTGGGGCTGGGCACGCCCAAGCAGGACGCATGGGTGCGTCGAAACAAGCCGCATCTGGCGCGGGGGGTGCTGCTGAGCGTGGGCTTCGCGTTCGATGTCAATGCCGGCACCAAGCCCGACGCCCCCCCGTGGATGCAGCGGCTCGGGTTGACGTGGCTGTTCCGCCTGGCCTCGGAACCACGACGCCTCTTGGGACGTTATCTCAAGTTCAACACCCTCTTTCTTTATTACCTCCTCCGGGACCGCGTCCGTCGGGGGTGAACCGGCTTGGAAGGGAGCGCGCCGCCCGCCCGCGGCGCGAAAAATCCCCGCCACGCGCCGTCGCCGATCTGGCCGGCCACGAGGATTTCCGGCTCGACCACGCCAGTCAGCAGCGTGGCGGCGAATCGCCGGAGCGGGGTCTTGTGCCGCTCCGCCGCCCGCTCCAACGCCGCGCGGGCGGCGGCGAGCGCCGCGCGCACGGCGGTTTCCATCGTCTCGGGCGGGGCGTCGGAGAGCGGCAGTCGCCGGGGCGGCGCGGTTTCGGATTCTCGGCGAACTCAACGGCGTCTTCGAGGGGAATGTTCTCGGCCATAAGTGGGGTTGTTTTGCTGGAAAGCTAAACCTTTGTTCTTTCGATGAACAGCCGGAAACGAAGGATGTCATCGGGCGAAGGATGCCCACTGAGAGCCGGGCGGAAAACAACCCGGCCCATCACCAGGAAGTCGTTCACGCCCTTCCGGCAGGCCGCGTGCCCTCACGCGGCGGAAGGGGACACTTTTCAGACGGGCTTCGGGGGAGGATTACCGGCTTTCCGGTTCCACCGGGAGGGCGAACCATTTGTACAAGGCGGGCAGCACCAGCAGGGTCAGGATGGTGGACGTCACCAACCCGCCCACCACCACGGCGGCCAGCGGACGTTGCACCTCGCTGCCGGTGCCGGTGGCGATCAGCAGCGGGGCGAGCCCGAGCGCGGTGGTGATGGCGGTCATCAACACCGGCCGCACGCGGAGGCAGGCGCCGCGCACCGAGGCCTCATCCACCGGCAGGCCGTCGCGCAGGAGCTGGTTGAGATATGTCACCAGCACCATGCCGTTCTCCAGCGCGATGCCGAACAGCGCGATGAAGCCGACCGAGGCCGGGACGGACAAATTCTGGCCGGTCAGCCACAACGCCACCACGCCGCCGACCAGGGCCAGCGGAATGTTCAACAAGATCAGGACGGCGTTGCGCAACGAGCCGAAGCTGCTGAACAACAGCAGCGAGATGATCAGCAAGGTGATCGGCACGACCACGGCCAGGCGTTTGTTGGCTTCCTGCTGCAAACGAAACTGCCCGCCCCAGGTGGCCAGGTAACCCGGCGGCAACTTCACCTGTTCATTGATGGCGCGTTGGGCGTCCTCGACAAACGAGCCGATGTCGCGGTCCACCACGTTGCATTGGATGGTGATGAACCGCTGGTTGTTCTCCCGCGTGATCTGGCGCGGCCCGACCACTTCCTCCACGGTGGCGAGCTGTTCGAGCGGGATGCGCATGCCGTCGGGGGCTTTGATGAGGATTTCCCGGATCGCCTCCGGCGTGGCGCGCGCTTCGGGGGTGTAGCGCACGTAGATGTCGAAACGCCGGATGCCCTCGAAAATCTGGCCCGCCGTCACGCCGCCCACGGCGGCCCGGATGACTTTTTGCACCTCGCTGAGGTTGAGGCCGTACCGGGCGATGGCGCGCCGGTCCGGGCGGATGAGCAACTGCGGCGTGCCGGTGATTTGATCGGGTTGCACGTCCGCCGCGCCCGGCACGGTGGACACCACGGCCGCGATTTCGTCCGCCTTGGCCTTGAGCACTTCCAGATCGTCGCCGAACAGTTTGACGGCCAGCTCGGCGCGGACGCCTTCCATCAGCTCGTCCACGGTCATCTGGATGGGCTGGGTCAGGTTCACCAGCACGCCGGGCACGTCGCCCAGTTCGTCGCGGATGATTTTTTCGATGTGTTCCTGGTCGCCGGCCTCGCGCCATTCCGACCGGGGTTTGAGCAGGACGTACATCTCGGCGCTGTTGACCGGGTCGGTGTGCGCGCCCACCTCGCCCCGGCCGATGCGGGTGACCACTTCCCGCACTTCGGGGATTTGGAGCAGCCGTTTTTCGACCAGCAACGTGACGCGCCTGCTCTCCTCGATGGCGATGGACGGGGTCAACGTGAGCCGCACCACGATGGTGCCTTCCTTGAGGATCGGCGTGAACTCCGACCCCAGGAACGGCAGGATCACCGCGCCCACCGCGATCAAGCCCAGCGCCAGCGCGACCGCCGCGCCCCGTCGCCGCACGAAAAAGCGCACCAGCGGGCGATACGGCACCAGGAGCCAGCGCACGACGCGGGATTCCCCGGGTTGACGTTCCGCGCTCCGCTTTGGGGGCCGGCGCATCAACAGATAACTGAACACCGGCGCTTGCAACACGGCGTAGATCAACGAGCCAAACATGGCCAGCGCCACGGTGTAGGCCAGCGGCTTGAAGGTCTTGCCCTCGACGCCGTGCAGGGTGAACAGCGGCAAAAACACGATGACGATGATCGAGATCGCGAACGCGATGGGCCGCCCCACTTCGCGGCAGGCCCGCGCGACCACGTGGATGCGCGGTTCCCGGGGATCGGCCTCGCGCAGCATGCGATCCACGTTTTCGACCATGACAATCGTGCCGTCCACCATCATCCCGATGGCGATGGCCAATCCCCCCAGGGACATCAGGTTGGCGGAGAGCCCGAAACAGCCCATCGCGATGAAGGCGAACAGCACCGAAAACGGAATCGCCATGGCGACCACCACGCTCGGACGAAAACCGCCCATGAACGCCAGCAGCACCAGAACCACCAGCCCGATGCCCTGGAGCAGGGCGCTGAGCACGGTGCGGACCGACGCGGCCACGATGCTCTTCTGTTCATAATACGGCACGATCCGGACCCCGTCCGGCAACAGGGCGTCAATTTTCCGCATTTGGGCCTCGACCCGTTCGATCACGGTCGAGGCGTTGGAACCGAACAGCTTGATGACCTGGCCGGAAACCACCTCGCCTTCGCCGTTGCGGGTTTGCAACCCGAACCGGATGGCCCCGCCGATCTTCATGTCCGCCACGTCCCGGAGGTAAATGGGGCGTCCGTCCCGGGTCTTGATGATGATCTCCTCCAGGTCGCTCAAACCGGTGGCCAGCCCCACCGAGCGTACGATGAACTGCTCGCGGTTTTTCAGGATGTATTGCGCGCCCACGTTGAGGTTGTTTTCCTCGATGCGCTGGATGACGTCCTGGAGGGTCACGTCGTACCGCAGCAGGGCGTCCGGCCGGACCACCACGTGGAACTGTTTTTCCCAGCCGCCGATGCCGAGCACCTCGGTCACGTCCGGCACCGTTTGCAGGTAGAGCTTGACGATCCAGTCCTGCATGGTGCGCAGCTCCTCCAGGGAATATTTGCCGGTGGTGTCCTCGAGATAATAGAACAGCACCAGCCCCATGCCGGTCGAGATGGGGCCCATTTGCGGGTCGCCGAATCCTTCCGGAATCTGTTCGCGCGCCTCCTGCAGGCGTTCGTTCACCACCTGCCGGCAGAAATAAATGTCCCGGCCGTCCTGGAAGTAGATGTTGACCACGGACAGGCCGAAATTGGACACGGAGCGGATTTTCTCCACGCCGGGCAATCCCATCATGGCCACCTCGACGGGGAAACTGACGTATTTCTCCACCTCCTCCGGCGCCAGGCCTTCGGTCACGGTGAACACCTGGACCAGATTGGGCGAAACGTCGGGAAAGGCGTCCACCGGCAGGCGGGGGTAGGTATAAATACCGGCCGCCATGACCAGGGCGGCCATCACCCCCATCAACAACCGGTTGCGCAGGCTGAAATCTATGAGTCGTTCCATCATGGCAAGTGCCTTTCCGCGTCAGTGTGAATGTCCCGCGTCCAGTTCGCCCTTGATCAACTGCGCCTTCAGGGTCAGGGCGTTTTCCGCCGCGTAGCGATCGCCGGGGTTCAGTCCCGCCGTGATCTCCACCTGCTCCCGGTCGCTGCGCCCGAGGGTGACCGGCGTGGGTTCAAACCCGTCCTCGTGTTCCACGAAGATCACCTGTTGTTCGTTCAGGAACAAAACGGCGGTCTTGGGCACGACGAGCGGCACGGACTCCTCGCCCACTTCGATGACGCCGGTGATGAACAAGCCCGGCCGCCAGTGGCCCTCCGGGTTGGCCAGCACCACCCGGGCGCTGGCGGTGCGGGTGGATTCCTCGACCGAGGGGGTCACGTAGTCAATCACCCCCGTGGCGTCCGGCACGCCGTGTCCGAAGCGGAGGATGGCTTTCTGCCCCTTCCGCACCCGGGGCAGGTCCTTTTGGTACAAGGTCAATTCGACCCACACCGACGACAGGTCCGCCACGACGAAGGGGGCTTCCGCGGCGGCGCCTTCCAGCACCTCGCCCAGCACCAGATGCCGTTGGACGACCACGCCCCGCTGGGGGGAAACCAGCTCATAGCGGGTCAGCCGGTCGTCCGGTTCGTCGGGCAGCGCCCGGACTTCCGCCTCGGACACCCCGAGCGCGTGCAGCGCGTGTTCCGCCTCTTTGCGTTGGATCACCGCCTCTTCGTGGTTCTGGCGGGCTTGGAGGTAATCGCGTTCCGAGCTGATGTTTTTTTGGCGCAGCTTTTCCTCCCGCCGGTAATTGGCCCGGGCCAGCCTCTCCCGGGCCAGCGCCGCCAGATAATCCGCCTTGGCCCGTCCCAGCTCGCGGCTTTCCAGCACCGCCAGCACGTCGCCGGTCCGGACCATGTCGCCCACCTTCCGGCGCACTTCGCTCGCCACTCCCGGCACGCGCGGCCGCACGTGGACCAGGCGGTCGGGGTTGAACTGGACTTCGGCCGGCACTTCCAGCGTGGCCCGCAACACGCCCGGCCCGGCCACGGCCACCTTGATGTCAAATTCCGCCAGCTCTTCGGGCGTCAACCGGACCACGTCTTCGTGGGCGTGTTCGTCGGGCGCGCCGGGTTCCGCGGCGTGGTCGGGGTCGGCGTCGGACTTGGCCTCCGGGGTGGAGCGTTGGCAGCCCGCCGCCCACAAGGCGGTGGTCAGCACGGTCAACAGCAGGATTCGGTCGGTTTTCATCATCGGGATCGGAAAAAAATCAGGTTTCGTTTCAAGGGGTGGGCAACGGGCGGCCGAGGAGTCCTTCCACCTCCGCCCGCCGGCGGTGGTATTCCGCCAGGGCGTCGTTCAGTTGAATTTGGGTGGCGAACAGAGTGCGCTGGGTGTCGAGCACGTCCATCAGGCGGAACTTGCCCTCCCGATAGGCCTCCTCGGTGGCGGTGAAGGCCCGCCGGGCGTTGGGCACCACCTCGTTCTGGAGCGCCGTCGCGGCCGCGTGCGCCGCCCGCAGGGCGTTGAAGGCCGTCACCAACGTCTGCCGCGCGCGCAGGCGGGCCACCCGCGCGTCGGCGCGGGCCTGCTCCAATGCCGCCCGGGCGGCGCGGATGTTGCCCTGGTTGCGGTTCCAGAACGGCAGCGGAAAGGAGAGCGAGGCCACGAAGGCGTGATCGTCGCTTTCCTCGAACCGTCGCACGCCGCCGCTGATCGTCACGTCCGGCCAGACCCGGGCCTTTTCCAGCTTCAGCCGCGCCTGGCGTTGCGCGATTTCGGCGCTCCACCGCGCCACGTCCGGGTTGCGCTCCAGCCACGCGCTCACCGTTGCGAGCGCCGGCAGCGGGCGGATTTGCGCCAGGTCGCCGGTTACGGATTCGAACTCCGGCTGCTCGGCGCCCCACGACGCGGCCAACTGACTGCGGGCGGTCTCGAGCCGGCGCCGGCTTTGGGTCAGTTCGAGCCGGGCGCGGGCCAGCACCACCCGGGTGCGGGTTTGTTCGATGGGCGACACGCTGCCCGCCTCGACCTGCGCGGTCACCGAATCATGCACCCGTTGCGCCACGGCAAAGGTCTGCCGGGCCAGCTCGAGGTTCTTCTGCGCCGCCAGCACCTCGGCGAACGCGGCGGTGGTGGCCGTCAGGACCGCCAGCCGCGCCGCTTCGTAATCCCAGCCGGCCAGCTCCGCGCCGGCCCGGGCGACCTCGACGGCGCGTCCGCGTTTGCCGCCCAGCAAAAGGGGCTGCCCGAGCCAGAAGGTCATTTCGGCGCCGTCGAATCCGCTCAAATCACCGCTGCCGCCGAAGTTTTCGAACTCGGCCACAAACTCCGGATTGGGGAACAAGCGGGCCTGCTCCATCGCCGCCCGCGCCGCGCGATGCCCCCACGCGGTGGACGCCAGCAGGGGATGCTGGCCCAGGGCCAGCTCCAGCGCCCGCCGCAGCGTGACGGCGCCGGCGGGGTTTTGGATTTCCGGGGAAAAGGGAACCGCTTCCGGCGGCCGGGGCCGGGGCGGGGCGGGGGTGTTCGGGGGGGAAACGCTCCCGGCACTGGCCGCCGTCGGAGCCGGAGGCGGCGCTTTCGCCGAACCGGCGCATCCCGCCAGTCCCAACCAGCCCCCCAACACGAGGGGATAAACAATCTGCTTCTTCATTCAACCACAATTCAGGATTCACTCGAACGATACAGGGAAACTCCGGCGGCGAACCGAGACGCGGCTCAACCGGAGAGGGGAAACAGCTGCCTTGAACCCCGCGCGCGGGCGCGGTTCAGGGCATCAGAGGAAGCGGGAAGGGGCGCGCGGCGCGGGCGCGGCGCGGAACAGGAACTGCCAGGAAGGCGGCAATTCTGGAGGAGCAAGGACCGGCGCGAAGCGGTTTTCCGCCGTTTGGACGATCAGCGGGATCGTTTCCGTGACGACCCCGCCGGGCGCCGGGATCCAGTCCGGTTCCAAGATTTTGACCGGAACCGGAGTGGGAACATAGAGGCCGGACTCGACCACGCTGCACGCGTCCTGGTCGCAATCGGTGTGTTGGTGCGACGCGGATCCGTGGGTGTCGCAGCCCAGCAGGGAATGCCACGGCGGAAATTGTTCGAGCAAACAATGGGACGTCACCGGCGCCCAAAGCAGCGCCAGCACGCAGGCCATTATTCGCCAACCGCGACTCATCGGCCCTCACGGTAGGGGAAGAACCCAAAAACGCAACCACCCCGCCGGAAAAAACTTCCCGGAGCCGCCGCCGTCAGGAGGCGGGGACACGCCCGAGGGGAGGGGAAATCCGAAGGAGCGAGGGAGCGCTACCGGGCGGGCGTGTATCGGGCCAGGAGGCGCTTCAGATCGGCCCGGGTCCAGTAACGGCCGGCCTTGAGCTGGGCGGCCAAGGTGTCGGAGCGGATGCGCGCCCCGGCCGGGGTCAGGTGCATGGGGGTGTCGGCGAAGTGTTCCCGCACCGGGTAGGCGCCGAGCCGCTCGTCCGCCAGCACGGGCAGGTATTCGGCGATCTGGAGCAGGTAGTGGAGGTTGTCTTCCTGAAAATCGCGCCGATGTTCCGGTCCCGCGTAACGCCACGGCAGAAGGTAGGCCACGCGGACGTGGCGCGTCTTTGCCCAGTCGCGCAGGGCGGCGAGCAGCCGGCGGGCCTTGGGCGAAAGCGACACCCGGTACCGGCCGGGTTCGCCGAAGGCGCGCCGTTCCTTGGTGCGCTGCCAGCCGCTCGGGGTGAAATCGTCCGGGTGATACCGGTAAAGCGGGCGGCGCAGGGCGATTTTGCCCAGCAGGGTGAAGACGTGATACGCGCCGGGCCGCAGGCTCACGAGGTCCGCCACCCAGTGAACCGGTTCGCCGGTGACGTTCGAGGCGTCAATCCACTCCGGATGCCCGAGCGCGAAGCCGATCTGCGCGGCCAGGTCGCTGTCGCTGCCCCGCGAAAGCAGCAGCTCCGGCTCGATGGCCATCAGGAGCAGGTCCCCCGGGCGGGCGGCGGCGGCGGCGAACCCGGTCAGGAATTCCGCCCCCATGCCGGCGTGAAGGCCGAAGTTCACCACCGGCAGGCCGTCGCGCTCCAAGATGCGCGCGGGATCAATCGCGAACGACGTGGCCGAGCCGCCGAAGACGATCACCTTGTTCGTGAAGTCGCGGTCCAGTCGCGCGGCCCAGGCCTGCTTCACGTGGGCCGCGTACCGGTAGAGGCGGATTTCCGGGTTGAGCCGGAGGGTGTACC
Source organism: uncultured Verrucomicrobiota bacterium (assembly GCA_964601985.1). GTDB lineage: Bacteria > Verrucomicrobiota > Verrucomicrobiia > Limisphaerales > J093 > J093. Next base: position 6,998 of record CAZRPT010000130.1, on the reverse strand, counting down.
CCGCCGCCAGCAGCAGCGCCAGCAGCGCGCTGACCAGCAGGAGCACCGCGGGACCCCGCGCCCGCCGCTCAAAAGGCGAAGTAGATGAAGGCATTGTTCTTCGAGGGGGCCAGCAGCACGGTCAACACGACCAGCACCACCAGCACCCCGGGTTTGCGGAGCAGGACGAACGGTTCGTCGTGCCGGCGCACCGAGAGCCACTCCAGAAGGAGCGTCGCCCCGGCCAGCGCCAGCAGGGACGCCACCACGATGGGATCGCCGCCGGTCAGCACGTGGGCGGCCTCGTTCAAACGGGCGGGGGCGTAGGCCGCGGGATTGAACGTGGCGCCCAGTTTTTGCCACAGCACGCCGAACCGGGTCTCGTAAAAGCAGAGCCACGCGAGGAAGGTTCCGATCATCGTCACCCCCCACGCCACCGGCCCGGGCAGGATTTTCCGCCGGCCGCTCAGCCGCATCCCGACCAGAAACACCCCGTGCAGCGCGCCCCAAAAGACGAAATTCCACCCCGCTCCGTGCCAGATGCCGGACACCACGAACACCACCATCACGTTCCACGCCCACCACGGCGTGCGGCTGCCGCCCATGGGGATGTACACGTAATCCCGGAACCAGTGGCTCAGGGTGATGTGCCAGCGCCGCCAGAATTCCTGGATGTTGCGCGAGACGTACGGGCTGAGGAAGTTCAGCGTGAGCCGGATGCCCAGACACCGCCCCAGTCCCAGCGCCACGAGGCTGTACCCGGCGAAGTCGTAATAAATCCGCAGGCCGAACAGCAGGTTGGCCATCCAGATCATCCACGCGTTGGTGGTGGAACGCTGAAACGGCCCCATCCACCGGGCCAGGTTGTCCGCCAGGCAGAGCTTGAAAAACAGTCCCAGCGCGATCCACGTCGCCCCTTCGTTCACGTCGCGCCAGTCGAACCGGAACCGGAACCGCTGCACCTGCGGAAGCAGATCCTTTCGGCGTTCGATGGGGCCGGCCACGATTTGCGGGAAAAAGCCCGCGAAATTCATGAAGTCCAGAAACTTGGGCAACGGCGCGTCGAACGCCAGCGTGTCCAGCACGAACCCCACCATCTGGAACAGGTAGAACGACAGCCCCACCGGAATGATCAGGTGCCGCAACACGTCGAAATCCGCGCCCAGCACGTCGTTCACCACGAAGTTCGAGTATTTGTAGTAGAACAGGGGCGCCAGTTGGAGCGGGATCAGCACCCAGAGGTACTTCCGCTTGCCGCGCCCGTCGTGCCGCAAGATCCCGCGCAGCCCGAAGTAGGTCACCAGCACCGCCGTGACGAAGATGGCGCAGGAGAGAATGTTGACGCAGAGCAGCAGAAACACCCCCAGCAGCGCCAGACAGACCCGGTCCGTCACCACCAGGGCGCCCGGCGCCCGCCGCCGTACAAGCGCCCGGACGCCGCTGATCACCAGCAGCCCCAGCAACAGGTAGCCCCAAAAACGCAGCTCCGCGAAATTCATCCGATGCGATTCCCCGCGCCGCGTCCAGGGGGACGGCTCGTTCCGACGCCGCGCGAAACGGGCGGACTATCCCGGCAAACCGCCGCCGCCGTCAAGCAAGCCCCGCCCGCCGCCGCCTATTCCGCCGCGCCAAACCGGCCTTTCAAAAACTCCCGGATCACCGCCAGCTCGGCGTCGCCGGCGATGGTGTGTTCCTTCTCGAATTCCCGCCACTCGATGCGCAGCCCGCCTTGGCGCAGCAATTCAACCTGCCGGCGCACCGGCCCGATGGGGATGAGCGGGTCCAGCGTGCCGTGGGTCAGCAGAAACTCCTGCTCCCGCGCCACCGGCGAAGCCTCCGCCAGCAGGCGTTCCGGCTCGTGCGCGTAACCGCTCACGCCGATCAATCCCGCCAGCCGACGCGGATAGCGGACGCCGGTTTCGAGGGTCATCAGGCACCCCTGGGAAAAACCGAACATCGCCGTCTGCTCCGGCGCGAATCCGCGCTCCGGCAGCCCGTCCAGCAGGGCAAACAGCAGCTTCCGGCTTCGCGCCACCCCCGGACCGGGATTGTCGTAGATGTCGTACCACGAAAAGCCGGTGAAATACGGGTCCGGCGCGTTCACCAGCAGGTAGTTCAACCACGGCAGGCGCAGTTGCTCCGGCATCCAGCGGTAGCCTTCCATGCTGTCGCCCAAGCCGTGCAGCACCACCAGCAACCGTCGCGAACCCGGTTCCCGCGCCGGCATCAAATCCGTCTCAAGCATGCGCCCAGTAAACGCCAGAACCGGTGGCGGGCGAAGGAAAAGCCGCGCCCGCCGGAGCGCGTTTTCCCGAAAAACCCGGGATTTCCCTCCAAAAAGAAACTGACGGCCCCGGAGTTCCGGGACCGCCAGGCGACGTTTTCAAAGGTAGGCCGGAATCACGACGGGACGTCGTGATTCCAGAAGGCAGGATACGGGGATAGGGTTGCGCCCGCTCCGAGGCAGGCGCGGAGGGTGGATACCCAATTTCCGTCGCCGAAATCCAGCATCTTCTGCTCCGAAGAAGCAGCAGATGCCGTGCCAACCGCGAGGTCGAGATCGGTTTTTTTCGTGCCGACGCGGACTTTCCCTTCCCGCCCGCGCCGACCCGCCGGGGAGGGGCGTTCGCGGCGGTTCAGCGGTTCCGATTCCGCACCGTGGTGCGCTCGGCCAGCCAGATCACGTCCGGGTTGTTTGGCGAGGGCACGTTCAACCGGAGCTGGTTGTCGTACTTCACCGGCGGCATGGTGCGGGGATCATTCCACTTCTTGATCTCGGCGTGGCCGTCGGCGAAGGAAATGCCCGCCGCGCCGTTGTGATAACTGGCGGGAAAATCCACGATCCGCGCCGCCGCCGGATTCTCCACCATCATGTTGGCGAAACCGCCCGCGTTGATGCTGTCCGGGTGCTCGTCCAGCAGCACGTAAATTCGCGAGGGACCGGGATCGTTCAAATCGGAGCTTTTGACGAAAATTTTGTACTCCTTCTGGCGGGGCTTCATGGTCGTGCCGGGAGGCAGCCACGGGCCGGGACCGCCGATGGCCTGGCTCATGCTCATGCTGCGCACCCGCGGATAACGTTGCCCGTTGATGGTGACCGCGCTTTTGTCGGCGGGGCATTTGTACACGTCGGCGGAGGGGAGATAGGGGGCAAAAGCCGCCTTTTGGGGATCGAGCAACTGGGTCTTGTTCGTGTTGTCCGGATTGCGGGGATTGAAATCCAGCCAGCCCTGCACCCACGCGTACGGCTCGGTGCCGCTGTTGCCCGGCATGACCAGATAATCCCGGTGGTCGTCGGGATACATCAAGAAGGCGAGCTGGAGCTGCTTGAGATTGTTCATGCAGGCAATGCCCTGGGCCTTGGCCTTGGCCTTGCTCAACGCCGGCAGCAGCATTCCCGCCAAGATGGCGATGATGGCGATCACCACCAGCAGCTCGATCAAAGTGAATCCCCGCGAAGGCGGTTTCGTCCCCCGCACGCTTGAATGCCATCCCGACACGGTCATGACAGTCACCCTGAGCCCGCCACGCCGAAAAGTCAACGCGCCCGAAATCCGACGCCCGGCGAGCGCCGGAAGGGCGCAAAATCCCCCTCCGGCGGGAGGCTGGGTTTCCCGATCCGGCGTTTTCCGACAGGCTTTCAGGGCAAGTGACGGCGATTCCTTCATGCGGCGGGGCAGGGGAGGGGGAGGCTCGCCGGCGGGAGGGCGGCGTTTCGGGCATTGATGTCCGGAAGGCGGGGACACTTTGCGCTTTCCTGCGCGCGTCACGGGATTATGGTGGGCGGCGGCGAATTTGCCCGCCACGAGACGCTTCCGCCGGGGCAAGCCCCGGATTGCAGTGAGGCGTCCGGGGGACATGGCGGACCGCTGGGTGATGGACAGCACGAACATCAGAAATTTCAGCATCATTGCGCATATTGATCACGGCAAGACGACCTTGTCGGATCGCCTGCTGCATCGGACCGGCACCATTTCCGACCGGGAGATGCAGAACCAGCTCCTGGACTCGATGGATCTCGAGCGCGAGCGGGGCATCACGATCAAGGCCCACCCGGTCACGATGTACTACGACGCCGAGGACGGCGCGCGCTACGAGCTGAACCTCATCGACACGCCGGGCCACGTGGATTTCGCCTACGAGGTTTCCCGGAGCCTGACGGCGTGCGAGGGGGCGTTGCTGGTGATTGACGCCGCGCAGGGGGTCGAGGCGCAAACGGTGGCCAACGTGCACCTGGCCCTGAAGCAAAACCTCGCCATCATCCCGGTGATCAACAAGATTGACCTGCCGCACGCCAACGTGGAACTGGTGCGCCAGCAGCTCGAGGACATCCTGGCCATCCCGGGCGAGGAGGCCATCGCGTGCAGCGCGAAGGAGGGGATCGGCATCGCGGAGATTCTGGAGGCCATCGTGCGCCGCATTCCGCCCCCCAAGCCCACCGGCGAGCGGGGGTTGCAGGCGCTGGTGTTCGACTCGGTGTTCAACAGCTTCAAAGGGGTGATCAACTACATCCGGGTGTTCAACGGGGAACTCAAGGCGGGCATGCCGGCCCGGTTGCATCATTCCGGCCGCGCCATCGAGATCAAGGAGGTGGGCAGCTTCAATCCCAAGCCCTACCGCCGCGACCGCCTCATGGCGGGGGAGACCGGCTACTTCACCGCCAATCTCAAGAAACCGAGCGACGTCAAGATGGGTGACACGCTCCTGGACGCCCGCCATCCGGCGGAGCCGCTGCCCGGCTTTCAAGACGTCCATCCCATGGTGTTCAGCGGTATTTATCCGATTGACGGTTCGGATTATGAACACCTGAAGATGAGCCTCGCCAAGTTGCAGCTCAATGACGCCGCGTTCCAATTCCAGGCGGAAAGCTCGGTGGCGCTCGGTTTCGGTTTCCGCTGTGGCTTCCTGGGGCTGCTCCATATGGAGATCGTCCAGGAACGGCTTCGTCGGGAGTATGGGATGGACATCATCGCCACGTATCCCAGCGTGGTGTACCGGGTGCGCACCACCGACGGAGAATGGCATGAAATCGACAATCCGGTGTTCCTGCCGGAAACGACCCTGATCGAGGAAATTCAGGAGCCGATGGTCAAGGCCTTCATCATCTGTCCCAATGAATATATCGGCGACCTGATGGCGTTGATCACCGAGAAACGCGGCTATCTGGACCACACCGAGACCCTGGACGCCACCCGGGTGATGCTGACCTGCCGGGTGCCGCTGAATGAAATCCTGATTGATTTTCACGACCGCATCAAAAGCCTCACCCGGGGCTTCGGCTCGATGGACTACGAGCATGACGGCTATGAGGCGTCGGACATGGTCAAGCTGGACCTGCTGGTCAACGGCGAGAGCGTGGACGCCTTTTCCTCGATCGTGCACCGGACCAAGGCCGAAAGCCGCGGCCGGGCGCTGGCGGCCAAGCTCAAGGAGGTCATCCCGCGCCAGCAGTTCGCGGTGGCCATCCAGGCGGCCATCGGCGGCAAGATCATCGCCCGCGAAACCGTGCGCGCCTTCCGCAAGGACGTGACGGCCAAATGCTACGGCGGCGACATCACCCGCAAACGCAAGCTGCTGGAAAAACAGAAGGAAGGAAAAAAACGGATGAAGGCGGTGGGCAGCGTCAACATTCCCCAGGAAGCCTTCATCGCGGTCCTGAAAGCCTGACCCGCTCTTTAGCTCATGATCAAAAACTGGCGTTGGTGGATTTCCCGCAAGTTCCGGCAGGCGGCCGACCTGCGGAAACAGGTGTGGTTCATTCAAAACGCCCAGCGCGACGAATTGCCCGCCAACGCGCTGGACGCCCTGGACGAGGGGCTCGCGCGGTTCGACGCCGCCTACCGGGCGGCCCGAAACGGCGCGGCGGCGGAACAGGCGGCGGACGCGCTCGAGGAAATCGCCGGCAAATGGCTGCGTCCTTATCCCAACGCCGGCGCGCGCGAGAACCTCAAGGAATTTCTGGTCAGCAGCGTGTTTATTCTCACGGTCTTCACCTTCTTCATCCAGCCGATGAAGATTCCGTCCGGCTCCGCGCAGCCGACCCTGTACGGCAACGTGGTGTATAATTTACAAACCACCAATGACCCCCTGCCGGGCCGGGTCCGCCGCTTCATTGACTGGTTCCGCGGATTCAGCTATCACGACTGGGTGGCCCGGGACAGCGGCGAGCTGGAAATCCTGCCGGAACGCCGCCTCTTCGGCTTCATCCGTTCCCGCACGTTTCGCATCGGGCGGGATACTTATACGTTTTACTGGCCGCCGGAGCAGTTGTTGAAGGGCTGCGGCGTGCGGCCCGGCCAGCATTTCAACCAGGGCGAACAGGTCTTCCGGCTCAAAATTCAAAGCGGCGACCGCCTGTTCGTGGACCGGATGACTTATCATTTCCGGCGCCCGCGACGGGGAGAGATCATCGTATTTAGTTCGGTGAACATTGATCCCAGCCTGCGGGTCTATCGAGGACATCCGGTGCTGATCCCCAACACGCATTATATCAAGCGGTTGATCGCCACGGGTGGGGAAAAAGTTCAGATCGGCAACGACCGGCACGTGCGCATCAACGGGAAGCGGCTGGACAACAAAACGCCGCATTTCGAGAAGGTGTACAGCTTCACCGGGCCGCCTCGGGACAGTGTCTATTCCGGGCACGTCAACGAGCAGGTGGCGCGCGAGTATGGTCGCTCGGGCCTGGCGGTGTTGTTTCCGGATGAAAACACCGTCTTTACCGTCCGGCCGAAATTTTATCTGGCGTTCGGGGACAACACGATGAACAGCTTCGACGGACGGTCGTGGGGGGATTTTCCGCGCACGCAGGTGACCGGACGGGCGCTGTTTACCTTCTGGCCGTTTTCGTCGCGCTTCGGCCCGATCGAGTGGTGGTAGCGGCGCTCCAACGGGCGCGGGCCTGGCTGCGATCCTCCGCCCATCGCCGGGCCTTCGAGGTCTGGCGACAACAACGCCGGCGGTTCCGCCTGCACCGGGACCGGCTTTCCCCCGAAACCGCCGCGGAATTTCAAGCCGCC
>CAZRPT010000129.1:0-9853 GCA_964601985.1 uncultured Verrucomicrobiota bacterium | reverse complement strand
CGATTGGGGTGACTGCTGGGATGACGGCTCCGACTGGGGCTGCGACTGGGGTGATGGCTGCGATTCGGGACAGCAGAACCAGAATCGCAATCAAAACCGCAACCAGAACCAGAACCGGGAGCGGGAGCGGGAGCAGAACGGCGGTTGCGACAGCGGCCATGACGGTTCCGGCATGAACGACGGCTGCGACTGGGGCGATGACTCCGATTGGGGTGACTGCTGGGATGACGGCTCCGACTGGGGCTGCGACTGGGGTGATGGCTGCGATTCGGGACAGCAGAACCAGAATCGCAATCAAAACCAGAACCAGAATCAGAACCAGCAGGGCAACGGTCAGAACGACGGTTGCGAGAGCGGCGGCGGCCATAACAACAACGGCCACGGAAACAACGAGGACGGGGTGGATTGTTCCAATCCGGGCCAGGGCCAGGGTGGTCCAAACGGTCAGGAAGATTCCTCCGCTCCCGTGGATGACGAGATGGGACAAGGCGCCTCCCACCACACCAACACCCAGTGAGGAAGCGCGGGGAGCCGCGGGGGTCTCCCGCGGCTCCTTCCCGACAGGACGTTTTAGGGTCCGGATCAACGAAAACACTGCTGAATCGCGATGGCGTCGCAAACGACATACCGGGTTTTGCCGGGCCGGAAGGCCACGATGGGCGTGATCCCTTCGAGCGTTACGACGTTGAGCGTCAGCTTGATTCACGGGCATTTTTACGCCGTGGCCCTGCACCGGGGGGCGATCACGGGGCGCTGGGAATGCCCGTCGCCGGTGCACAGCCCGGCGGAGTTCGGCGCGGCGGTCAAACAGGCGGTGGAGGAAACCTCCTTCCGGGGCGGCACCCTGCATCTGGTGCTGGCTCATCCCCGCCTGACCACGGTGCTGGCCACCGTGCCCGCCACGAGCGGCCGGTCGCTGGCCCGGCTGCTGGAGCGTCAGGCCCAGCGGGAGAAGAGTTTCGATGGCGAGGCGGCGTGGTGCCATCAGCTCACGCTGTCCGTGAAGGGGGGGACCAGCGTGCTTTTGCACCTGTTTCCCCGGGCGCTCTTGCAGCAGTACATCAAGATGGCCGAGAAGCTGGGCGGCCTCACGCTGGTCAGCGCCGTGCCCGCCTGCGCGGTGGTGCACGGCCAGATTCTCGGTCTGCCGGTCCCGTTGAACGAGGCCATTCTGGTGGCCGCGGCGGTGGGCGACACCACCCAGCTCGTGGTGGGGCAGCGGGACGGCCAGATCTTGCTCGCCCGGTCGGTGCCGGCTTCGTGGAACAGCAACTTGCGGGGGTTGCTGGCGGACTTGAACCGCACGCTGCTGTTCACGAAGGAGCAGTTCGGCGTGGAGGTGAGCGGCATCTTTCTGTTCGGAAAGGGGGCCGAGGAACATCTGGAGGCGGTGCAGACGCCGTTCCAGATTCCCGTGCGCCCGGCGCTGGCCGATGACACCCCCGACTACTGGGCCACGGAGGTGTTGCGCCTGCCCCCGGGCCTCGCGCCGAATCTGGTCAGCGTCGAACAGCAGAAGGCCCCCCAGCGGCGGGCCCTGCTCCGGGTCACGGCGGGAATCACGGCGGTGCTGGTGCTGACCGCCATGATCATTCTCGGGTGGTCCCACCTCTACCTGAACCGCATGCTCAAGGAGCGGGAGCAGTTTCAACAGCAGGAGCGGGAGTTGCAGGCGCGGCATCAGAGCCTGCGCAAGGTGTACGCCGAACTGCTGAACAAGCGTTCCCTGTGCGCGGAGGTGCTGGACAACCGCCCCGAGCCGATGCCGGCCTGGTGCCTGGGCTATCTCAGCGAGGCGTTGCCCGACGAGCTGCTGTTGCGCGATTTTTCGATGACCTACACCGGCGAGGGATGGAAGGCGCGGATGCAGGGGGTGTTGCTGCCCACCACCAACACCGCGCCGGATCTGCTGCTTTCCAGCGCCTTGGCGGATTTCACCAACCGGCTGGCCCAGGCGCCGTTGCACATGCGCATCACCACCATGGAGACGCAGGACACCGCGGACCGCCCGGCGGATCAGCGGGAACCGCTGCTCAACTCCTGGGCCAAACGCCTGCGCCTGCCGGCCACCAACCTCCTTTCGGGAGTCTCCGGAGGATTCGTAATCGAGGGAACCGTCCGATGAGCAAATCTGCTTCCACGGAATCGGCGCGGCGGATGGGGCTCATCCGCTGGCTGGGCTGGGGACGCCTCCTGCTGGTGCCGCCCATGATCGGCGCCGTGGTGCTGATCTGGTGGAGCGTCAAGCGCCTGGCGCCGGTGCAGCAGGAGATCGCCAAGATCACCGCCAGCATTTCGCGGCTCAACAGCGAGATCGAAAACATGGAGAGCGACCTCCGCGAAGCGGGGGGCGAGCAGGGCATCGAGGATTGCTTCCGGCAGGCCGAGGAGCAGCTTCTGCCCGGACGGCCCGGCATCGAGGCGTGGTCGAAGGAAATGGAACAGGCGGCCCTGGTGCACGGGTTGGAAATGAGCATCTCTTTCGGCAAGCCGGAGAGCCGGTCGGTGACGAATTATCTCACGACCCTCGTGCCGGCGGACTTGGTGCTGCGCCCGCGGGCGGACCTTCCGGACGACCGGAGCGCCTACCAGCGCGTTCTGGATCTGGCCGAGACGGTGGTCAACACCGGGCATCGGATTGACCTGGTGCAGCTCGAGGCCCGCGGGGCGTCCAATTCCGTGGGCTACGCCCGCATGACGCTGCACCTCTGGACCACCACGCTCCAATCAGACACGCAATGAACCGGCTGCTGCAAAACAAATGGTTTGTTTCGTTGTTGGGCGTCGCGGCCCTGCTGCTGGTGGTGGTCCAGTTCCGGCCTTCGTCTCCGCCCGGACTGCCCGCGCGGACCACGGCCTCCCGGAAGAAGTCCCCGCCCGCGCCCCCGCCCCGGCAGGCCGGGCCGAAAACCACCCCCGCTCCGGCGGCGGATCAACTGCCGGCCGTGGCGGCGGAGCGGGATACCCTGGCCGCGCGTTTCGCCGAATGGCGGGACGCGCCCCGGCGGGATCCCTTTGACAGCGGCGTGCGGGCGCCCCGGAAGCCGGCGGAACGCCGGGTGCCGGCGTGGCAGGTGCTGAGCCTCACCGCCATTTGGCGGCAGACGGGCGGCAGCCTGGCGGTGGTCAACAACCGGGTCGTGGGCATTCAGGACGTCGTTCAAGGGTACCAGATCCAATCCATCCTGCCGGACTCCATCTGGGTGGTCGGCAAAAACGGACGGGAGCGGGTGCCTTTTGGCATGCGGCGGCGTCCCCCGAAATCCGGAAAAAACCAACCCGGCGGCGCGTCGTCCCGGCGTTCCGCGCCCCGTTCGCGACGTTGACCCGTTTCATCTGCTCCCGCCATGAAGGACCTTGATTCCCATTCTCCGTTGCGGACCTCCTCCCAACCCAGCTCAAGCATGGAACACAACCTACGCTCAACCTCCAATGGCGCCCGTCAATCGGGCTGGTGGCGGTATGGGGCCGTCGCCGTGGTGTGTGGCCTCGGGCTCTTTGCCGTGGGGCAGTCCGAACGCGCCGCTCCGGATTCCCCCTATCCGGCGACGCTGAAACCGGACCCGGTCCCGGCGGCGACCTCTCCGGCGGCGACTCCGCCGCGCGCCGCTGCGGCGACGGCTGCTCCCGCCGCGCCGCCGCCCTCCTCCCAACCGGTCTCCCCGGCGGTTTCGCCGCCCGCGACGAACCCCTCGCCGGCAAGGCCCGCCGCTCCGAAATCGGCGGCCTCCAAGCCGGGCGTTCCGAAACCGGCCGCGGCGCCCGCCGCCGCGCCGCGAAAGCAGGCGCCCGCCGCCGCTCCGGTCGGGACGACCGCGCCGTCGCCCGTGACGCCCGCCCCCGCTTCGCCCGCGCCGGCGTCCCGGACGGCTTCCCCCCGGCCGCCGTCGTCCGCGCCGCCGTCCGCGCCGCCGTCCGCGCCCCCTCCGCGCCGTCCGGCGCCGGGTTCGCGCCCGGCGCGTCGTCCGTCCGCCCCGACGGCGAATGCCCCGGCCCGGCCCGCCGCCCCGCGGTTGCTGGTCGAGCAGGAGGCCGATCAGGTTTTCCGGCATGTTTCGGCGAAACGGCTCTATTCCTTCCGCGCCATCAACACCGACATCAAGGTGGCGCTGGCCATGTTCGCGCGGGCCAACAACCTGAACATCGTCCCCGACGCGGCGGTCACCGGCACGGTCACGCTCGACGTGCGCAACCTCTCCCTGGATCAGATGATGCGGGCGTTGCTGGAGGCGAATGATTTCACGTGGGACGAGGAAGGCGGGCTCATTCGCGTGCGGGCTTTCAAGACCGAGACCTTCCGGGTGGATTATCTCCGGCTGGCGCGCAACGGCGAGGGTCAGAACACCGCCTCCCTCTCCGCCGCCACCTCCGGCCGGGGCGGTGGCGGCAGCGGCGGCATGAGCGGCGGCGGCGGCGGCGCCTCCGGGGGCGGCGCGAACGGAACCCAGAGCGGCTCCTCCATCAACGTGAGCGCCCAGAACGAGATTGATTTCTGGAAGGAGTTCGAAGCGGAGATCCAGAGCCTGTTGACGGATCAGGGCCGGCAGACGATGGCCCTGAACAAGACCGCCGGGCTGATTCAAATCACCGACCGTCCCTCCGCGCTCAAGCGGGTGGCCCGCTATCTGGAGGACGCCATGCAGGGCGTCCGGCGGCAGGTGGATTTGGAGGCGAAACTCTATGACGTGCTGTTGAACGACGAATACCAGCTCGGCATTGATTGGGAGCTGGCGGCTCAGAAGCTCGGAAGCGGTTTCCTGACGGGGGGCGCTTCCACCATCGTGACGGCGCCGATCGGCGGGCTCACCCCCAGCGCGCCCACCCTGAACCTCACTTTCCAGAACGACGACATCACGGTCGTCCTCCAGGCGTTGCAACAGCAGGGCGAGGTGACGGTCATCTCCAAGCCGCGCATCCGCACGCTGAACAACCAGACCGCCTTGATCAAGGTGGGCACGGAGACCCCGTTTTTCTCGCAGAGCAGCACCATCGTTCCCGGCGTCAACTCCACCGGCTCCACCGTGCTGCAGGATGATCAGGTGACCACCATCACGGTGGGCACCATCCTTTCGATCACCCCGCAGATTTCGGAGGACGGCTGGGTGTCGCTGGACATCTCGCCGGTGCTGACCAGTTTGGTGGGGGTGGAATTGTCCCCATCAGAAACCACCACCGCCCCGGTACTGGACATCAAGCAAGCCTCCACACTGGTTCGCGTAAAGGATGGGGCGACGGTGGTGATGGGGGGGTTGATCCAGAACGCCCGGAGCCGCACCTTGCGGAAGGTTCCGGTCGTGGGCGACATTCCCATCTTGGGAAAACTTTTCCAAGGACGGTATGACGCCTCCCAGAAGAAGGAACTGGTCATCTTCATTACCCCGCGCATCGTGCGCGATTCCTTGTAAATCCTCCCCCTCCTCAACGGCCCCCGTCCCCCTTCGTGGGGGGCGGGGGTTCTGGGTTTCCGCCGCCGGCGGAAGGGGGGATTCCGCGGCGCGGAGCAGGGGAGGGCCCGCCTGAACCGGGGAAAACGGGCGCGTTCCGACGCCTTTTCCGCGGTGTCTGACGCGAAAAAGACGCGCTGCGTCCGACGGATGAAATGAGGAGACAATTTGCTGGCGTTTGCGGGACGGAGCCCTAGCTTCTCAGTCATGATTATCGGCATTCCCAAGGAAACCAAGGTTCAGGAGCACCGCGTCTCCCTGACTCCCGCCACGGTGCGCGAATTGACGAAGCGCGGCCACCGCGTGGTGGTGGAAACCCGGGCGGGCGCGGATTCGAGCTACGACGACGATCAATACGTCGCGGCGGGCGCGGAAATCCTCCCCGACGCGACCGAGGTGTTCGGCGCGGCGGAGCTGATCGTGAAGGTCAAGGAGCCCCAGCCGCCGGAGATCGCGCTGCTCGAGCCGCGCCACGTGCTCTTTACCTATCTGCACCTGGCGGCGAGCCGGGAGCTGACCGAGGCGTTGCGGGCCACCGGCTGCACCGCGCTGGCCTACGAAACCCTCGAAGTCAACGGGCGGCTGCCGTTGCTCGAACCGATGAGCGAGATCGCGGGCCGGATGGCCTCGATCGTCGGGGCCTACCACCTTGCCAAACACCGGGGCGGACGGGGAATCCTGCTGGGCGGGGTGCCCGGCGTGGCGCCGGGGCGGGTGGTGGTGCTCGGCGGCGGCACCGCCGGGGTCAACGCCGCGCGGGTCGCGCATGGGATCGGGGCGGACGTGACCATTCTGGAGGTGGATTTCGAGCGGATGCGCTTTCTCGACATCACGATGGACGGCGCCCGCACCCTTTACTCGAACGAGACGAACCTCGCCGACCTGCTGCCCCGGGTGGATTTGCTCATTGGCGCGGTCCTGTTGCCCGGCGCCGCCGCGCCCAAGCTGGTGACCCGGGAGCTGCTCAAGCTGATGCCCGCCGGCAGCGTTTTTGTGGACATTGACGTGGACCAGGGCGGCTGCGCGGAAACCACCCGGCCCACCACTCACGACGATCCCACCTTCGTCGAGGAGGGGGTCATCCATTACTGCGTGGCCAACATGCCGGGCGCCTATGCCCGCACCGCCACCCAGGCGCTCAACAACGTCACCCAGCGGTGGGTGATGCTCATCGCCGACCACGGCGTCGCGGAGGCCTGTCGTCGCCGCCCGGAATTGCTCAGCGCCGTCAATGTCGCCCGGGGCAAACTGGCCTGCCCGCCGGTGGGCGAGGCCCATCACCTGCCCGTGGTGGAGGCGCGGGAGCTGGTTGAGTGAAAATTGCGTTTGCCCGGGGCAGAGGCGCGCGCATTCGAAAGGCCTCGCTTTGAACGTCCCCTCCGGAGGCGCGCCGGCTTTCCTTTTGACAGGCCGGGCTGGCGCAAGGAAGGTGAAGCCATGAGCACGGACGAGTTGCGGGAATTGGTCGCCAGCCTCGCGGTGGCCCAGAAAGAGACGGACCGGCAGTTGCAGGAAACCGATCGGCAACTGAAAGAAACGAACCGGGAACTGGAGTCGCACTTCAAGGAAACCGACCGGAAGATCCGGGACTTGAGCACGTTGTTCACCGGGCAGTGGGGCAAGCTGGTCGAGGCCCTGCTGGGATCGGGCTTGCCGGAGCTGTTTCGCGCCCGGGGCATTCCCGTGCGGGCCACCAGCCGGGACATCGAGGTGCAGGACGACACCGGCCAGCGGGTGGCGCAGGTGGACGTGATGGTGCACAACGGCGAGGAGGACATCGCGGTGGAGGTCAAAACCACCTGCCGCCCGGAGGACGTGAACGAGCATCTGGAACGATTGCGCCGGTTGCGCGAGTTGCTTTCCCTTTACGCGAGCGGGAGCAAGAAGCTGTACGGCGGCATCGCGGCGCTCAAGTACGAGGCCGCCGCCGATCAATACGCCGAGAAAAAGGGGCTCTTCGTACTGAAGTGCACCGAGGGCGTCGTGACCATCGAGAACCGCCCGGATTTCCGGCCCCGGGCGTTCTGAGGAAAAAAGGCGTGGCGATTTTTCGACTCCAGCCAGCGCCAGGCATCTTTTTTCCGACGGCCAGAAAACCCCATGACCGGCCCTTGAACTCCGTCCCCCCACTTCGCGCATGGAACTGACCATCCTCATGCCCTGCCTGAACGAGGCCGACACGGTCGCCACCTGCGTCCGCAAGGCGCGGGCCACGCTCGAGCGGTTGGGCCTCGAAGGGGAGGTGCTGGTGGCCGACAACGGCAGCACCGACGGGTCGGTGGAACGCGCCCGCGAGGCGGGGGCGCGGGTGATTCACGTCCCGGAGCGCGGTTACGGGAACGCGTTGCTGGCCGGGATCGCCGCCGCGCGGGCGCGGTTCGTGCTGATGGGCGACGCGGACGACAGCTACGACTTCACCGCCGTCGAGCCGTTCGTGCGGGCGTTGCGCGAAGGGGCGGACCTGGTCCAAGGCTGCCGCCTGCCCTCCGGCGGGGGGCGCGTTCTGCCCGGCGCGATGCCGTGGCTGCATCGCTGGATCGGCAACCCGCTCTTCACCGGGCTGGCCCGCTGGTGGTTCAAGACCCCGGTCCACGACACCAACTGCGGTTTGCGCGCCTTTCGCCGGGACTGGCTCGAGCAGCTCGACCTGCGCTGCACCGGGATGGAGTTCGCCAACGAAATGCTGATCAAGGCGGCGTTGCGCGGCGCGCGGTTCGCGGAGGTGCCGATCACGCTGCATCCGGACGGACGCCGCGCGCGGCGGCCGCATTTGCGGACTTTTCGCGACGGCTGGCGCACGTTGCGGTTTTATCTGCTGTTCAGTCCGCGCTGGCTGTTCCTGGTCCCCGGCATCGCGCTGATGCTGGCGGGATGGGCGGCGTGGTGGGCGGCGGCGGCGGGCGTGACGGTGGCCGGGCGCGCGCTCGGGGTGAATTCCTCCCTCGCGGGGGCGATGCTGCTGCTGTGCGGCTATCAATCGGTCCTGTTCGCGCTGCTGACCAAGGCCTTCGCGATCAACGAAAAACTGCTGCCGATGGACCGCCGGATGGACCGCTTCTTCCGGGTGGTGACAATGGAACGCGGGCTGGCGCTGGGCGGACTGGGGCTGCTGGCCGGGCTGGGCCTGCTCGGCTGGGCGCTGGTCCGCTGGTGGGGCGGCGAGGCGGATCCGACGGCGGTCCGGCACACCACCACGCTGGCGCTGGTGGGCGCCACGCTGGGGACGCTCGGGTTCCAGACCGTCCTGTTCAGCTTCTTCGCCAGCCTGCTGGGCATGCACCGCCGATGAACGCCTCCGATCCCGGGCCGTTGTTCGACCGGTTCGCCGACGAGTACGACGCGGCGCTGGAGCGCGGCTTGGCGCTGACCGGCGAGGGCCGTGACTACTACGCCCGGGAACGGGTGGCGTGGTTGCGGCGCTGCCTGGCGCGGGCGGATGCCGCTCCCCGTTCCGTCCTCGATTACGGCTGCGGCACCGGCGACACCGTCCCCCTGCTGGCTGACCTTTCCGGCGTGGAGCGGGTGACCGGCGTGGATGTGTCGGCGGCCTCGCTCGCCCGCGCCCGGGAACGCCACGCCCGTCCGGAGTGGGCCTTTGTTCCGCTCTCTGCGCCTCCGCCCCTGCCCGGCGAACCGTTCGACCTGATCTACACCAACGGGGTTTTCCATCATATTCCGCCGGCGGAACGGCCCGCCGCGGTGGCGTGGCTGGCGGCGCGGTTGCGCCCGGGCGGCTGGCTGGCGTTTTGGGAGAACAACCCGTGGAACCCGGGCACCCGCTGGATCATGCGCCGGGTGCCCTTCGACGCCGACGCCCAACCCCTCTCCGCGCCCGCCGCCCGCCGCCTCCTTCGCGCGGGGGGCTTCCGCGTGATTCGCGCCGATTTTCGCTTCATCTTCCCCCGCGCCCTGCGGCCTTTGCGTCGCTGGGAACCCGCCCTCGCCCGTCTCCCCTTGGGCGGCCAGTACCAGGTCCTGGCCCGCCGGGAAAGCGCGTGATTCCTGATTTTTCGGTGATTTATCCGAAGTTTTTCGGCAACCCAAGATTCGGCAAGAGGCGGGATATTATCCTGATCGTGTTATCTTTTTTTTATCTCAGTCTTATTTTGGATGGTTGCGCATCCAACATTTGTTGTATGATTTTTCCTGATTTTTCCGCATATCATGCTTGAAATTAAGCTGATTTTTGTTTCCATAAATCCGCTGTGCATCGCTGGTTACTGCAAGTGATTTGCGGATTTGTGATCGGATGTGGCACTGCTGAAATAGGCGTCGCCGCGACCGTCACCTACAATTTTGCCGTTTCCAATCAAGGATGGACGGCGGCCGTGGAATCAGGCAGCACCAGCAATCCTTTTACGTGGGGCACTCCTTCGGATGACACCGTGAATGCGTGGTACACCGACGGG
>CAZRPT010000128.1:0-12433 GCA_964601985.1 uncultured Verrucomicrobiota bacterium | reverse complement strand
CGCCCCCCCTGCTTTTTTCCCCCGCTCCCGCCCGGTCCCGGAAGTTTGGCGGAGCGGCGGGGACCTCCCGCCGCCCGGGGGCACGCGCCCTCCCGGAAGGACGCAAAACATCCTCCGGGGCGGGCCGGGGTTCCCAATCCGGCGGTTTCCGACCGCCTCCCAGACCTTCTTGCGGCGGCGGCTCCGAGCGGGGTGATTTTCCGGAATCCGGAATTCGCATTTCCCCCCTTGAAGCAGCAGGGCCACAAAACGCGCGCAATCGAGCCCCACCCCCCCGTTTTCCGCCTTTCCGGGATCACGTTTACCATTCCTTTACATTTTTCCCCACCCGACTGAACAGAGGCTTAACAAAGCCGGCGTCTCTTGGAGGAGTAACGGTAAAACAACACCGGCGGAGCGGTTTCCCGCCGCGCCGCCGACCGAAAACGGGAACGCGAAACGAAAGACGATTATGAAACGCACAACGACACTCAAAATGGCGGGCCTCACGCTCGCATTGGGCGCCCTGGTGGCGCTGGCCCAGGGATACCCCGGCGGCGGACGCGGACGCGGCACGGCCGGTCAAAACAACGGCGCCCGCCCCGGCATGACCAACAATCCGCTCTTCCGGGTCCTGGACGCCAACCGGGACGGCATCCTCTCCGCCCGCGAAATCAACAACGCGGCCAATGCCCTCCGGCGGCTCGACCGCAACCAGGACGGCCAGATCACCCCCGACGAACTCCGGCCCCAAAGCGGGAGTGGCGCGGGATACGGCCAGGGCCAGGGCCAGGGACGCGGACAAGGCCAGGGACGAGGCCAGGGCCGGGCGGGAGCCGCCCGCGCTTACTGAACGGCAGCAATGAGGAGTAACCTCCTCCCGGATTCCGCCCTCCAATAACTGTTAACGGATCAAGCAAACCAGCGTCCGCCGGTCGGACCCTTTCCCCCGCCGGCGGGCCACCAACAAAACACAAACCACATGAAAACCACCTACCTGATCACAACGACGGTGACCCTCGGTCTGAGCTTCGCCGTCCTGAACGCCCAACCCGGCCCCGGCCGGGCATGGGACGACGAAGACGGTCCGCGCATGGCGCCCCCGCCCTGGGCGCGCGCCCACATGGAACGCGGCGAGCAAATGGCGCCGCCTCCGTGGGTGCGGGCCTGGCTCGAAAAGAAAGACCGCGTGGGCCCGCCGCCCTGGGTGCGGGCGTGGCGGGAAAAAGGCGAACGCCAGGGCCCCCCGCCCTGGATTCGCGAACGGCTCGCCAAGGGCCCGCGCGGTCCGCTGGCCTTTGAAGAACCCCCTCCGGGACCTCGCGGCCCCATGGCCGGGCCGGAACGCGGTCCGGAAGGTCGCCGCGCCTGGCGCGCCGGTTCCCGCGGCCCGCAAGGCCGCGCCTGTCCCGGCTGTCGCGGAAACGGCCCCGGCATGAAAGGCCCGCGCGGCCAGGGCGGCCCCATGGGCCCCATGGCGGGCATGCGCCGGGGACATCACGGCCCGCGCGGCCCCATGGCGGGCATGCGGCGCGGTCGGGGTGGGTGTCACGCCGACGGCATGAGTCCGTGGAGTCCCCGGGGCGGCCGGTTCGCCCGCGGTCCCCAGGGCGGTCCGGGCATGCAAGGTCAGCGGGGGCCCCGGGGTCCCCAGGGCCGCGCCTGCCCCGGTGGTTCCTGCGGGAAAGGACAACGCGGCCAAGGCGGCCCCATGGGCCCGATGGCCGCTCCGCCGCGCGCGCCCCGCGGCCCCTGGAGTGAGCGGGCCCAAGCGCCCCGGGGACGCCCCGGTCCGCAAGGCCCGGCCCGCGCCCATGCGCCGCATCGCAAGGCGCCCCGGCTGGAGCGCCCCGAGCGCCCGAAGCGCGACGAAGCGCGCCGCGCCCCGAAGGGCCCGCGCCAGGACTGCCCCGTCTGTCCGAATCGCCCGGACCGCGACGACGACGACCGGTAGCCTCATCTCCCACCGCCGGGCTTCTCCGCCCGGCTCAAACACCCCCGTCCCCTGCTTCGACTGTGCTCAGGGGGCGGGGATTTTTCGTCATCACGAGGAGTGACCGCAGCCCCGTGGTGACTCCTTTCTCCCCGCCGGTCGGCGCCTGCTCTCGGCCCGCCGGCGGCCCACGGGAGCAATTGCGCGTCCCGAGGGGCGCTGCGTCGGGAAACGGCGGGCTGCCAGCCCGCGCCGCGGAAACGGAAAATCCGCCTCTTGACGGCGGCGGCCACGGGGGGGGGAGCGCGGTTATTGGGAGGTGGCTTGGACCCGGCCGGCGGGGGTGACGGTGATTTCGCGGGCGCCGGGAGGGATGGGGGAATCGGTCACCCGGCCGCCGGGCCAGCGGATCCGGAGCCGCTCGGGCGGGCCGTCGGGACAGGTCATCACCTGGACGGGGCTGTCGGTGGACCAGTAGCCCGCGCCGGCGTGAATCTCGCGGGCCGGTCCCCAAGTGTCGCCCCGGCCCACGCGCAGGACCGCCCCCACGCCGTGCGGGTTGCCGGGGCCGCCTTGGAGCCGGATTCGCAGGCCGGGCCGGGCGCTCCGGTTGCGGAACAGCCGGGTGCGGGCGGCGTTCTGGGTTACGACGAGGTCCAGCCGGCCGTCGCCGTCGTAGTCGGCCAGGGCGCAGCCGCGCTGTTCGCCATAGACTTCGATGCCGCTTTCCTGACCGGGCACCGGCGTGAGGCCGCCGTGTCCATCGCCGCGCAACACCAGTCCGCGCCCGGCGTCCAGCCGGGTGTAGTCCGGGGCGGTGGCGAAGAAGTTCTGGCTGAGAAACACGTCTTCGTGACCGTCGCCGTCGAGATCGCCGATGCTGACGCCGAAGGCCGCGCTGAACTGCGCCTCCGCCGGGAGGGGGCGGGCTTCGAAGTGGTCGCCCCGGTTCAGGAACAGCATGCTGGCGAGGACGCCGGCCTGGACCCGGCGGGCGTTTTGCAGCCACTCGCCGTAAATCTGGGAGATGGTGGCGGTGCCGTAGGCCTCGAAGGTGGGACAGGTTTCCTGGATGAACGGCATGGCCCGCACCACGGCCAGGTAGCCGCGTTGGGGGCCCAGGCCGTGGAGTTCCTCCTTGTAGCGCGCCTCGATGATTTGCACCGTGCCGCTTTCATCGAGGTCGCCGTAGAGGATGATTTCCGGGTGTTCGCGGGTGGGCTGGCCGTAGAAGGAATTGAGGCCCCAGTTGGCGGCCACGAGATCGAGCCGCCCGTCGCCGTCGAAATCGCCCGCGTTGACGCCGTTCCACCAGCCGGTGAAGTCCGCGAGGCCGAGCTGCCGGGTTCGTTCCTGGTACTGCCGGCCGTCGAATTGAAACACCCGGACGGGGCCCCAGTCGCAGGCCCAGACCAGCTCCGGCCGGCCGTCGCCGGTCAGGTCGGTGAAGAGCGCGCCGCTGACCAGGCCGGCTTGTGAGAAGCGCTGGGCCAGGGTGAGGCGGCCGTTTTGGTTGAGGAAAAGGAGGGAGGTGGCCGGCTCCGGGTAACGGCCCGCCACGACGCGCCCGCCGACGAAGAGATCCAGCACGCCGTCGCCGTTGACGTCGCCCAGGGCGAGCGGTCCGGTGCTGAAGGCCTGGCCCAGCACGGAGTCGCCGGAGGACTGGCGGGCGAGGTTGTAGATGCGGAGGCAGCCGCCGTTGGTGCGGCCGTCCTCATAATTGGCCGCGCCGAAGACGAGCGTTTTGCTCATGCCCAGCACGGTGGTGAGATCGCGCGGGGCGGGGCGTTGGAGGACCGGCGCGGCATCGCGGGTGAAGCCGCCGCGGCCGTTGTTGCGGAAGACCGCCGGCGTGCCGTCCCGCCCGGTTCCGATGATGAGGTCGTCCCAGCCGTCGCCGTCGAGGTCGTGCCACGCCACGCCGGGGCCGAGCTGGCTGAGCTTGCGGGGCAGCAGGGACTGGCGTTCGAAATCGTTGAAGTCCGTTTCGTGGTGCCGCTGGCCGAGCAGCAGGGGGGTGGCATCGGCGAACCAGGGGGAGGGCGGCTTCGGCGGAGGGGCGGGGGCCGGTTGCGCGCCGGCCTGGTCAATTTCATAGAGGAAGTTGGGGGCGGCGTTTTCCACCACGCTGCGGGCGCCGTCGCGCCAGGTGACCTCGATGCGCAGGCGGTTGGTGAGCGCGCCGGCGGCGAAGACGGCCAGCGGTTCGCCGTGGGAGAGGTAGTGTCCGCCGGCGATGAGTTCCGCGCTTTGGTACACCGGGCCGCCGGTCACGACGATTTTCGCCCCGATGCCGCGCGGGTTGCCGGGGCGGCCCCGCAGCCGGACCGCCAGCCGGGGGCGGGGATTGTCGTTGCGGTACACGCCGACTTCCTCGTTGAGGTTGTTGGTGATGAGGTCCAGGTCGCCGTCGTTGTCCAGATCGGCGGCGGCGGTGCCCTGGGACATGCCCACCTCGTGAAAGCCCCACCGGCCCTTCATCTCCTCGAACGTGAGGTCGCCCCGGTTGCGGAAGATGAGGTTCGGGGTGCGGAAGTCGGGAAACATGGCGACGCGGCGGCGGATGTCCTCGGCGGTGAGCTGGTTGGCCGCGCGCTCGGCTTCGAGCTTGCGTTGCATGTCCACGTTTTGGACGTCAAACAGCTGGCCGTTGGGCACGATCATGTCGAGGTAGCCGTCCAGGTCCACGTCCATGAGCAGCGGCATCCAGGACCAGTTCGAGGCTTCGAGGCCGGCGTAGAAGGCGATCTCGGCGAAGGTGGCGTCTCCCCGGTTGTGCTGCACCGTGTTGCGCCACACCTGGGGGCGGTTTTCGATGACGCCCGGCGGCCACACGCGCGGTTTTTCGCGGCTGACCTGGGTGTGGCGGTCCTTGTGGCTGGTGCCCAGCATGTCCACCACCACGAAGTCCACGTGCCCGTCGCGGTCCAGGTCGCCGAAGTCAATGCCCATCGAAAAGGTCGAGGTCGAGCGGAGGGCGGTGTGCCCGATGGCCCGAAAACGGCCCCGGCCGTCGTTGATCCAAAAGTGGTCCGGGCTGAACAGGTCGTCGCACACGTAGAGGTCCGGCGCGCCGTCCCCGTTGATGTCGTGAAACTGGGCGGAGAGGCCCCAGTCGCGCGGCGCGTCCCGAAGGGGCCGGCCCTCCTCGTCCTGAAAGGCCCCGCCGGTGAAGGAGACCCGCGTGAAGCGGCCCTGCCCGTCGTTGAGAAAAAGGTCGTCCGGTTCGCCCAGCTCGATGACGTTGCCCGCCGGGCCGAGGATGAAGCGGTTGGTCAGCTCCGGCGTGGTGGCCGGGACGCCGTTGACCGAGGCGATCAACGGCCGGTTGTTCACCATCACCACGCGAAACGTGGTCTTCGGCTGATCCATGATGGTGGTGGTGCGGTAGTTCACCACGTAGAGGTCCAGGTCGTTGTCGCCGTCCACGTCCGCCAGCGCGAGCGACATGCCGCCCCGGCGCGACTTGAGCCCCGCTTGTTCGGTGATTTCGGTGAAACGCCCGCGGCCGTCGTTCACGAAGGCCCGCACGCCGTTGCCGAGGGAGTTGACCACCAGGTCCGGCGCGCCGTCGCCGTTCAAATCCGCGAACGCCGCCGCCATGGAATCCTGGCCCTTGCAGGCCACGCCGCTGCCTTCGGTGATGTCCTCGAACCGCCAATGGCCGAGGTTCCGGTAGAGGGCGTTGCCGTGGTCCAGCCCGCAGAGGTACACGTCGCACCAGCCGTCGCCGTCCACGTCCGCGAAGGCCACGCCCGAACCGCTGAGCAGGTTGCGGTTGTCAATGGCCCGGTCGCGGTCGAGCCGGTTGACGAAGGTCAACCCGGTCTTCGCCCCCGGGAGACGATGCAGGCCCACCGGCCCGGCCGCCGTGGGCGTCAGCGCCCGCCGCCGCCAGTGGGGCCCTTTCTGCCAGGCCGCGGAAGAACCGCCCGCGTGTCCGGCCAGCAGCGCGGCCAGCACGCCCGCGACGACGAAACCAGCGTGTGTGATTCGGCCAATCAATGACTGCACGGCCCGGACTGTAGGCGGGCGCGCTGTCCGCGACCAGCCGAGATTCCCCGCGGCGGGAAAAACGCGGCCGCGGCGGGAGGAGTTCGCCTTTCAGACCGGCGCTCAGTTCTTCGGCAGGTCGGGAAACATCGCCCAAAACCGGGCCGGCGGCATGCGCTCCTCGAAACTGAGCCCCATCTCCGTCAACGTGTTCATCGAACGCGCGATGTCGAGCCCCTTCTGGATGCGGCGCGGGTCGAAGATCAACCGCGTCAACCGGAGCCCCTTGATGGGGGTCAGGTCGGTGACCGGCGTCTCGCCGATGTGCAGCCGCTGCAACCCGCTGCCGCTGAGCGGCGAAAGGTCGCGCACCTGCGTGCGGTGCAGGGTGATGCTTTCCAGCGGACACCCCCGCAGGGGCGAGATGTCCGCCACGGGAGTCTCGTTCAACCACAGCATGCGCAGCGGCATTCCGCGCAGCGGCCGCAAATCCGTCACGCCGGTGCCGAGCAGGTTCAACGTGTCCAGCGGCGCGCCGGCCAGCGGGCTCAGGTCGGTCACCCCCGTTTTGCTCAGGTAAAGCGTGACCAGCGGCATGCCTTTCAGCGGCGAGAGATCCGTCACCCGCGTTTGTTCGAGATACAGCTCCTGGAGCGGCATCCCCGCCAGGGGCGACAGATCGGACACCGGCGTCAGGCTCAGATCCAGCCCCCGAACGGGCTCGCCCCGGAGCGGCGACAAATCAGTGATCGCCATCCGCGACAAATCAGCGGCCGTCACCCGTCCGCCCTCGAGCCGAAACTGTCCCTCGCCGCTGTAATCGGGGTTCTTCGCCTTGAGCGCGGCCTGCAGGGCCTCCAGGGTCCACGGCGGACGGGCGGCCTCCGGGGCGGCGGCCCCGGAGGCGGTCGAGGAAGGGACGGGCGGGTTGGTGGCCGCGGGCGGCGGGGGAACGGGCGTCCCGGATTCCCCGGCGGAATTCGTGGCGGCGGCCGCGGGCGCCTCCGGAGCGGAGGAGGAGGGCGCCGGCGCGGGGCCGCATCCGGTCAGCAAAAGGCTCAAGCCGGCCGCCATGCCGCCCCGCTTCGCCGCCCGGCCCCAACGGGATGAACGATTCGATTTGCGCACGGCTTCAGCGTGAATCCAAGCCCTCCGCCCCGACAAGCCCAAACCCGGACGCCCCGCGCCTTCGGGCGCGCTTCCGCTGGCGGGAAGCGGCCCGGCATGGCAGGCTGGGCGCATGCGAAACACGGGCGTTCATTTTCCGGAATCCCCGTCGCGGCCGCGGACGCGCCCCGGCGGAAGACGACGCCTTCGCCCCGGCGGATGGGTCCTGCTGGGCGGCGCGCTGTTGCTGACGGCGTCGGGGCGGGGGGCGGAAGACGGCATTTTCGCGGACTTCACCACCTCTCTCGGCGCGTTCACCTGCCGGCTCGAATACTCCCACGCCCCCATGGCGGTGGCGAACTTCATCGGCCTGGCCACCGGCGAACGCGCCTGGATGGACGCCGCCACCGGCCAGGCGCGGAGCAACGCCTTCTTCGCCGGACTGACCTTTCACCGCGTGATCGAGGGGTTCATGATCCAAGGCGGCTCGCCCAACGGCCAGGGCACCGACGGACCGGGATACGTCTTTCCGGACGAGTTCACCCCCGAGCTGCGCCATGACGCCGCCGGTGTGCTTTCCCTGGCCAACTCCGGCCCGAACTCGAACGGCGCCCAGTTTTTCATCACCGTCGCCCCCACGCCGTGGCTGGACGACGCGCACACCATCTTCGGCGGAGTGACCACGGGATTGGACGTCGTCCGGGCCATCAGCCAGGTGGCAACGGACGACCGGGACCGCCCCCTCACGCCGGTGATCATCGAACAAGTGCGCATCCGGCGGGTGGGCCCCGCCGCGGAGGCGTTCGACATCCACGCGCAGGGACTGCCGGTGGTCCGCGCCGTGCCCCTGACCATCCAGGCCCGACCGGGCGCGGTGCGCCTCCTTTTCGCCGGCGCCCCCTTCGTGGAAAACTTTCTGAGGACCGGCGCCACGGTGACCGCTTGGACCCCGACCTCCCTCGGCCTGGACCTGGCCGAGCCGGCGCTCGCGGAAGTGACCCGCCCCGCCACGAACGCCGCCGCGTTCTTCGCGTTGACCCAGGTCCGCTACGCCGCCTCGACCCGCGTCCCGCGCGCGCTGCGCGAACGGACGCTGGTGCTCAACTTCACCGGCGGGCGGGACGTGCTGACGGTGCGATTCGACGCCGCGGACGGCGGCACGTACGACCTGAACGGCGCGACGGGCACGCTCACCCGTTACACCTGGCGCCAGGAACCGTACCGCGGACGGCTGTGGCCGATCGAGTTCTCCGCCATCGTCCCGATGACGCTGCGGCTCGACTTCGACGATGAAACCGGCGGCGCCTTCAGCGGCACGGCCTACGCCGCCGCGCCGTTCAACGTCAGCGGCGCCTTCACCCTCTCCCCGCCCTGATTCCCCCCCACGCCGCCCGCCCGCCGGATGAAAAATCCGGATTCCCCCCGTGGCGCGGGCTTCCCGCCTGCTGTATCGCGGATTTCCAATCTGCCGGAGGGTTCGCCGGCTTCGCGTCGGGCAGGCGGGCGGGAACGGATTGCCACCGGCGCGCGGGCGGCACTTTTCCTTGACCCGGTTTGCCGGGAGGGAAACGCTGGGGTGTTACGCAAGACGGGTGTCGTTCCCCTTCCGGAACCCTGCCCAAGGTTTGTTATTCCTGAAAATGAAACAGAGCATTCCAAGACGAAGTTTCCTCAAATTAACCGCCGGCGCGGTGGCGTTGCCCACGCTGGTGCCGTCGTCGGTCTTCGGCGCGCACGCTCCGAGCAACCGCATCGTGATGGGCGCCATCGGCGTGGGCGGCATGGGCACCGGCGACCTGCACGGCTTCATCGGCAAGCCGGAGGTGCAAATGGTGGCGGTGTGCGACGTGGACCGCAATCATCGCGAGCGGGCCAAGCGCATCGTGGACGAGAAATACGGCAACCACGACTGCGCCACGTATCTGGATTTCCGGGAGCTGATCGGGCGCGGCGATTTGGACGCGGTGCAACTGGCGCTCCCCGACCACTGGCACGCCATCCCGGCCATCGCCGCCGCCAAGGCGGGGCTGGACATCCACGGCCAGAAGCCGCTGGCCCGTTCGATCCGCGAGGGACGCGCCATCTGCGACGCCGTCCACCGCTACGGCGTGGTGTGGCAGACCGGCAGTCAGCAGCGGTCGGACGCCCGCTTTCGCAAGGCCGCCGAGCTGGTGCGCAACGGGCGGCTCGGCAGGATTTTGAAGATTGAGGTGGGCCTGCCCACCGGCAGTCCCGGCGGCCGGATGATTCCCCAGCCGCCGCCCGCGGGGCTGGACTGGAACTGGTGGCTCGGGCCCGCGCCCCAGGTGCCGTATTTCGGTTTCGGCCCGCATTGGAACTGGCGCTGGATCCTCGATTACTCGGGCGGCCAGTTGACCGACTGGGCGGGACACCACATTGACATCGCCCACTGGGGGATGGGCTGGGACCGCACCGGCCCGGTGGAAATCGAAGGACGCGGCCTCTACCCGCGGGAGGGCCTCTACAACACCCCCACCGAGTACCGGTTCACCTGCAAATACGCCGACGGCACCGTGATGACGGTGGCCAACAACCAGCAGCTCGCCCAGGGGGCGAAGTGGTACGGCGAACGCGGCTGGATCCACGTGAACCGCGGCGGCCTGCGCGCCGATCCGCCCGGCCTGTTGGACGAACCCGTCGGCCCGGACGGCATCCACCTCTACGTGAGCCGCGATCACAAGCAGAACTTCCTGGATTGCGTACGCAGCCGGAAGGAAACCATCGCTCCGGTCGAAGTGGGGCACCGCTCGATCAGCGTCGGGTTGCTGGGCGAGATCGCCATGCTCACCGGACGCAAAATCCGGTGGAACCCGGACACCGAGGAAATCCTCGACGACCCCGGCGCCGGCGCGCTGCTGGGGCGTTCCTACCGCGAACCCTGGACCCTGTAACGCGAACCTCCGAGGCAGAAAACTTTATGAACAACTCCCTGAATTCCTCTCGTTTCCTCCGTCGCGCGGCCCGCCGGGGGCTGGGGCTGGCGGCGGCGCTCGGCCTTTCCGCGACCGCCGCGGAATGGACCCCGCTGTTCGACGGCCAGACCCTCGACGGCTGGGTGCAGCTCAACGGCAAGGCCACCTACACCGTGCGGGACGGCGCCATCGTCGGCACCACGGTGCCCGGCAGCCCGAACAGTTTTCTCTGCACGAAGAAGACCTACCGCGACTTCATCCTGGAACTCGATTTCTGGGTGGATCCGCGGATGAACTCCGGCATCCAGATTCGCAGCGAAAGCCGGCCTGATTACAAAAACGGCCGGGTGCACGGTTACCAGGTCGAGATTGACCCCTCCGAGCGCGCCTGGACCGGCGGCATTTACGACGAGGCCCGGCGCGGCTGGCTCTACCCGCTCAAGGGCCATCCCGAGGCGCAAAAGGCCTTTCACAACGGCGAGTGGAACCATTTCCGCATCGTGGCGTTGGGCGACCATCTGCGCACCTGGGTCAACGGCGTGCCGGCGGCGGACCTCTACGACGGCATGACCTCCGAGGGCTTCATCGGCCTGCAAGTGCACGCTTCCCACATCGCCGGCGTGCAGGTGAAGTGGAAAAACCTCCGCATCCAGGACCTGTCCGTGCCGAAGCGCATTGACCGCAAGCTGCGGGCGCTGCTCATTGACGGCCAGAACAACCACAACTGGAAGGGCTGCCAGCCGGTGCTGAAACGCATCCTCGAGGACAGCGGCCGCTTCACGGTGGACCTCGCCACCACGCCGCCCAAGGGGCAGCCGATGGATTCCTTCCACCCGCGCTTCGCGGATTACGACGTGCTGGTGTCGAACTACAACGGCGCCGAATGGCCGGAGGCCACGAAACGCGACTTCGTCGAGTACGTGAAAAACGGCGGCGGCCTGGTGATCATTCACGCGGCGGACAACTCCTTCCCCCGCTGGCGGGCCTACAATGAAATGATCGGCCTCGGCGGCTGGGGCGGTCGCAACGAAAAGAGCGGTCCCTACCTCTACGTGAAGGACGGCAAGATCGTGCGCGATTACTCGCCCGGCCGGGGCGGCAACCACGGTCAGCGCGTGGCCTACGTGGTCACCGCCTACCACCCGGACCACCCCATCCTGCGCGGCCTGCCCAAGGCGTGGCGGCACGTGGCGGACGAGCTCTACAGCCTGCTCCGCGGTCCGGCGGAAAACATCCAGGTGCTGGCCACCAGTTGGCAGGATCCCGCCACCGGCGGTTCCGGACGCCACGAGCCGGTGCTCTTCACCATCCGTTACGGCGACGGACGCGTCTTCCACGACGTGATGGGACACGACATCAAGCAGATGCAGTGCGCCGGTTTCCAGACCACCCTCGTGCGCGGCACGGAATGGGCCGCCACCGGCAGGGTCACGCTGACCAACGTCCCGCCGGATTTCCCCACCGCCGACCACGTCAGCCGCCGGTTGATCAGCCAGGCGAATTTCGACGCCCTCCGCGCGTGGGACTTCGGCAAGGACCGCCGGCCCCTCGCGGAGATCGAGGAAGCCCTGCGCCACATGCCCGTCACGGCGTTTCCGGCGGTCGAGGCCAAACTGATCCCGGTGCTGCAAGATCCCCAGGCCAGCTACGCGGCCAAGCAGTTCGTCTGCCGGCTGCTGCGGCGCATCGGCTCCGCCCAATCCGTGCCCGCATTGGCCGCCTTGCTCGACGATCCCCGGCTCTCCCACATGGCGCGGTTCGCCCTGCAATTCATGCCCGCCCCCGAGGCCGGCGCCGCCCTGCTGGCGGCCTTGTCGAAGACGGAAGGCGATCGGCAAATCGGCGTCGTGGGCTCGCTCGGCCAGCGGCGTTACGCCCCGGCCGTCCCGGTGCTGGCCGCCCTGCTGGCGAACGGCGACCTCGCCCTGCAACGGGCGACCCTCAAGGCGCTGGGCGAAATCGGCAATGAACCGGCCGCCCTGCTCCTGCGTCACGCCGTCCTCCCGCCGGAACTCCAGACCGCGCGCGCGGACGCCCTGCTCCGCTGCGCCGACCGCCTCTTGACGGAGGGGAACAAAAAGCTGGCCGTCTCCCTCTACCGGCAGTTTGCCGCCCCGGCGCCCGGGCGGGCCGTGGTCATCCGCGTGGCGGCCACCCGCGGCCTTGCCCGCGCGTTGCCCGCCGACCAGGCCGTGTGGGTGGTGCTCAAGCTCTTCTCCGATCCGGAACCCCTGCTCCAACGCCTGGCCGGCAAGCTGGTGCGCGAAATTCCCGGCGAAGCGGTCACCCGCGCCTTCGCCGAACGGCTGGGCAAACTGGGCCCCGAGGCGCAACCGGTGCTCCTCGGCGCGCTGGAAACCCGGGGCGACCCCGTCGCCGCCCCCGCCGTGGCCGCGCTCGCCCGGGCCGCCGCCAATCCGGCGGTCCGCCTCGCGGCGGTCAGGGCCCTCGGCACGCTGGGCAACGCCCGCCACGTGCCCCTGCT
>CAZRPT010000127.1:0-19378 GCA_964601985.1 uncultured Verrucomicrobiota bacterium | reverse complement strand
ACCGAAAAGCGCGCTTCCCTTTCGGGTTTCCTTCGCCCTTCGGTCTTCGGTCCCCCGCCGGGGGAGACATCGGGCCGGCGCCGGGCGCTGAATTGTTTTCGTTGATGGGGTAAACTGGGCGCGTGACACGGTCATCGCGATGGGGCGGATGGTGGACGATCGGCGGCACGCTGCTTTTGCTGGGCGCGCTGCTGGGGGTCGGGGTGCGCCAAACGCGCGAGCCGGTGTACGAGGGGCGACCGTTGAGCGTCTGGGTGGCTCGCTGGATTCACGGAAGCTCCACTGAAGAAATGGAGGCTTTCCGGATCTTGTCGAGCCAGGTGGGCCCGGAGGCGCTGCCGATGCTGATCCGGATGTTGAAGGCCCGGGATCACCCTTGGCGGGATGCCTTGCGCCAGCGGGTCAACGCATTCTGGCCGGGGCGGTTTCCGCCCCCGCCGGCGGCCGCCGAGCTGCATGCGGTCGCTGTCGAACTGGTAAAACAACTGGGCCCCGCGGGCGCGCCGGCGGCTCCCGCCTTGGTGGCCTTGCTGGATGACGATCGCCGTGATGGGGTCCTCCCCGCCGGCGAGGCCTTGATCGCCGTGGGCGAGGCGGCGGTCCCCGCGTTGCTGGACGGCCTGCGAGCTTCGTCGCCGCGCGTTCGTTCCCACGCGGCTTGGGCGCTCGATGAAATTCTGCCCCCCGATCGCCTGGCCGAGGCGTTGCCCGGTTTGCTGACCCTGGCAAGGTCGCCGGCTTCCCGCGCGCGCGCCCGCGCGGGGTGGGTGCTCGTCCGAATGGCCGTCGAGCTGCACGATGAACGCGCCCGAAAAGCGATCGAGCAACTGGCCCGCGACACCGACGAAACCGTGCAACGCAACGTGCTGGAGCGAAATGTCTCGTTCCGACCGCAAACCGCCCTTGCTCCCGCCACGTTACGCTCGCTGCTCGAGCATCCGGACGGGCTCGTGCGGTTGTACGCCGCCGAATCGCTGTGGTGGACCGGCCGCGACCGCGCGCTCGCGCTGGACACGTTCACCCAACTTCTGCGCGAGCCCCAATACATCTGGGCGGCGGCGCTGGTCCTGGGCCGGCTGGGCCCCGACGCCGCCCCGGCCATTCCGGCCCTGGTCGAGGCGGTGCGCCGGGAACCGGTGCATCGGCCGGACCGCATCCCGGCGGACAGCGCGATGGCCCTGGCCCGGTTTGGTGTCGCCGCCCTGCCGGGCCTGCGGGAATTGCTCGAGGATCCCGCGCTCGAGGTGCGTTTCTCGGCGGCCCAAGCCCTGCGCGAACTGGGTCCCGCGGCCGCGTCGGCGGTGCCCGGCTTGTTGCGCCTGTTGCGGAGCGGCGAACCGCACGCGGAAATCGTGGCCAGCCAGGCGCTGGGCGCGATCGGTCCCGCCGCCGCCGAAGCGATCCCGGATTTGCGTCGGCTGGCCGCCACGCGACAGGGTTACCCCCAGGCCGCCGCCGCCGAGGCGCTGGCGGCCATTGGCGGCGAAGAAGGGGCGCGGCGGGAAATGACCACCGGAACCGCCGCGGAACCGGAGGTTGTCGCGCCATGAATGCCGAAACCGCCCAGACGCCCGCCAACCTTCCCCGGAAAGGGCGCGGCCCTCATTTCGGCTGGCGGACGTGGGTGGCGCTGGGGACGGCGGGCCTCATCCTGCTGGCCGTGGCCGGGACGGCGCTGTTGCGTCCCGCGCCCGCCCCCCTGCTCCGGGGAAAACCGCTCGACGTCCGGGTCCGCCAGTTGATGTCCACCCGCGCCGAACGCGAGGAAGCCGAAGCCGCGTTCCGGAATGCCGGTCCCGAAGTGGCGCCGCCGCTGGTCCGTATCCTGAACCGGCGGGACGCCTTCTCCCGGAAACTGCTCGAATGGGCCGAGGCGCTGCCCGCTCCGGCGCAGCATTGGTTGTACCGCCGCCTGCGCACCCACGCCGTGGCGGTGGATCGGGCGGGCGCGGCCACGGCGTTGGGGCTGGTGGGCGACACCCGGCCCGAGGTGCTCGATGCCCTCGCCCGCGCGATGCAGGACGAGGACACCCGTATCCGGGTCGCCGCCGTGATCAGTCTGGCGGCCTTGGGACCGCCGGGAGGGCGGCGTCTGCTGGCGGAACTGCCCCAATTGAAGGGGCGCATCCGGCACCTCGCCCTCGGCGCGCTTTCGCCCGCCAACGCCCCCCCGGAGCCGGCCGTGACCGCGTTGCTGGAAGAGGCGTTGCACGGGATTCATCTGGTGCCCTTGAACACCTGCGCCGAGGCGATCAGTCGGTTTGGCCCCGCCGCCGTGCCGGTCGTCTTCGCGCTGCTGGCCGACAGCGGACCCGACGCGACGGGCCGCGATAACGCCCGGCTCGTGCTGGTCCAGGTGGCGAAGAACAACTACCCGTTTCTCAAGGAATGGATTCGGCTGCTGCCGGAGCAACCGCCCGCCGTGCGGCGTTTTGCTCTGGAGGTGTTGAACGGCTTCGCGCGCCATATCGCCACCCGGGCGGTGGCCTTTGCCCGGGCCCTTCGCGACCCCGACCCCGAAGTGCGCCGGCTGGCGAAACAGGGGTTGCTGAAGCAACTCCCCAGCCCGGCCGTGCGACACGCCGTGCCGTTGCTGCGAGCGGCCCTCGAAGACGAAAACCCCGAGGTGCGCCAAGCCGCGAAGGAGGTGTTGGATCGGGTGGGAACTTCCGAAATCCGAGTTCCGAAATCCTGATAGGAAGTTACGGCGTCACGGAGCTTCGCCCTCCAAAAAGAATCGAAAGGAAGGAGCGAGCTTCGCGAGCCCGAAGTTATTTTCGGAATTCGGATTTCGGGATTTCGAGATTTACCCCTCCGGGGGACGGATGAACAATCGGCGAGGCGAAATTAGGATGTCTTTCCCATGAACCACCCCCTCTCCGATGAACTGGCCCACCGGTTGCGCGCGGCGCGGCGGGTGACCGTCCTGACCGGCGCGGGCACCTCGGCCGAAAGCGGCGTGCCGACGTTTCGCGACGCCCAGACCGGTTTGTGGGCGCGATTTCGTCCCGAGGAACTGGCCACGCCCGGGGCCTTTGCCGCCCATCCCCGGCGGGTGTGGGAATGGTACGCGTGGCGGCGCGACCTGGTCGCCCGGGCAAGGCCCAACGCGGGTCACCACGCCCTCGTCGAACTCGCCCGGCGGGTGCCGGAGTTCACGTTGATCACCCAGAACGTGGACGGCCTGCACCATCGGGCGGGCAGCGCCGGCGTGATCGAGCTGCACGGCAACCTGGCGCGCACCCGGTGCAGCGCCTGTTGCGGCGTGGTGGATTCGTGGGAGGAAACCGATGACCCGCCCCCGCGCTGTCCCCGCTGCGGGGCGTTGCTGCGGCCCGACGTGGTCTGGTTTGGCGAAGCCCTCCCGCCCGGCGTCCTTGAGGCCGCCTGGACCGCGACCGAGCAGTGCGACGCCTTCCTGAGCATCGGCACCTCGTCGCTGGTCCACCCGGCCGCTTCCCTGCCGGAAATGGCCGTCTCGCGGGGGCGGTTGGTGATCGAAATCAACCCCCGGGAAACCCCGCTCAGCCCCCGCGCCACCTGCGCCCTGCGCGGCACCTCGGCGGATTTGCTGCCGCGATTGGTGACGCAGGTGTGGGGCTGAAGGTCCGGCAACGGAGGATGCGCCGCCCGCCTTCGGGGCTCACGCGGGGAAATCCGAGGAACCAAGGGCCGAAGGAAATCCGAAATCCCTCCTTCGTGGCCGCCGAGGTGTCAAGGCGGTGCTTCCCGTCACTTGGGAACAGCCAAACCACCCGGGAAACGCGGGATTCCCGCAACAGAAAATCGCGGAGCGGAAAGCGCGCCACAAAGCGGTGCCCCCCCCCCGAAAACCGCGGTCATCGCCCAGTCAACCATCCCCGGCGCCGGGCGCTGAATGGTTCCCGGTGGGGGATCAGTCGAGCTTCAGCAGTTCCTCGGCGATTTGGACCGCGTTGAGGGCCGCGCCCTTCAGGAGCTGGTCGCCGCAGACCCAGAAGCAGAGGCCGTTGTCCAGCGCGCAATCCCGGCGCAACCGGCCCACCGCGCAATGGTCCCGGCCCGCCT
This sequence comes from uncultured Verrucomicrobiota bacterium, assembly GCA_964601985.1. GTDB lineage: Bacteria > Verrucomicrobiota > Verrucomicrobiia > Limisphaerales > J093 > J093. Next base: position 15,331 of record CAZRPT010000127.1, on the reverse strand, counting down.
GGTCCAGCGGGAGCGGGTAGCGGTTGTTTTCCGGATCGTCAATCACGTCCAAACCCGGCGCGGTGGCCAGCGCTTCGCGGGCGGCGGAGACGCTCACCGGGCGCTCGAATTCCGCGCTGACCGCGATCGAGTGGGCGCGATAGACCGGCACCCGCACGCAGGTCACGCTCGCCTTGAAGCCGGGATGGTGCAGGATGCGCCGCCCCTCGTTCTGCATCTTCATCTCCTCGCGGGTGTAGCCGTCTTCGAGGAAGGAATCCACGTGGGGCAGCACGTTGAAGGCGATCTGGTGCGGATACACCTCGCAGGTCAAGGGTTCGTTGCTGGCGGTTTGTCGCACCTGCCGGCGCAATTCCTCGATGGCCTTGGCGCCGGTGCCGCTTACCGCCTGATACGTCGAGGCGAAGATGCGGCGGCAGCCGAACGCCACGTGCAGCGGGTGCAGCGCCATCAGGGTCACCGCCGTGGTGCAGTTCGGGTTGGCCACGATGCCGCGATGTTGGGCCACGTCGGCGCCGTTGATCTCCGGCACCACCAGCGGCACGTCGGGGTCCATCCGGAAGGCGCTCGAATTGTCCACCACCACGCAGCCCGCCTTCACCGCCAGGGGGGCGAATTCCCGCGAGATGCCGCCGCCGGCGCTGAACAGGGCCAGGTCCACCCCCGCGAAGGAGTCCCGGGTCAGGGTTTGCACCGGCACTTCCCCGCCCCGGAAGGGCAGGGTGCGGCCCGCCGACCGGGCGGAGGCCAGCAGGGTCAGGCGGCCCACGGGAAAGTTCCGCTTCTCGAGGGTCTGGATCATTTCGACGCCGACCGCTCCGGTGGCGCCGACCACGGCCACATGAGGACTCTGATTCATAACGCGCCGACCAGTGTAAGAGGAAAGCGGCCTCTGTCAATCTGTCTAAACCTGTTGGGGGAAAGTATTAGAAATGAATTTCTCACACCGCGACTTGCGATGCATTATTCTAATTCTCCCCCGCCCCGCCGCCGCTTTCGCGCGTCGAATGCCGGGAAACCGGGCGGCTACTGTTTCGGACGCTCCTCCGCCAAGTGGCCGCGGTGGTCGTTGTTCCAGCGGCGGCGATGCTCCTCCACCGGAGCCACGAGGGTCTCGTTGGGGATCAGCTCCACGTGGCCGTCGGCGAACGAGACGTTCGAGCCGTGATTGTGGCGCTGCTCGTCCGTGGACAAGCCATCGGCGATGGTCAGGAGATAGCTCGTGGGGCCCCACGGCGTTTTCATCGAGTCGGCGATGGCGATCATGTCCGACGGCGCCCGCACGCGGCTTTGCGGCACCGGCGGCAGCGCGCCCGGGCCGGGCCGGTGGGCGCGGTCACCGCCCAGCCCCAGCACCTCGGAGGTGGTGAGGTAGATGTGGCGGCGGGAGCGGCTTCCGAAACCGTTGTATCCGTAACTGCCGCCCCGGTAGGCGATGAAACTTCCCATCCAGACGAAGCCCTTGTCCCCCTTGTAGGAGGGGCAGTCCAGGACCCGCGTGGCGCCGGCGTAGTAGTTGCTCAGGGAGTTGTACCACAACCAGCCCCGTTGAAAATCCGCCCCGTACGGGTAGTGCGCGAAATCGTCGGCATACATCGTGAGCGCGAATCCCAGCTGGCGGAGGTTGCTCTTGCAGGCCGCGGAGCGGGCCGCCTCCCTGGCCCGCGCCAACGCCGGCAGCAGCAGGGCCGCCAGGATGCCGATGATGGCGATGACCACCAGCAGCTCGATGAGGGTAAAAGCCCCCTTTGTCCGGCAACGCCGGATGCCGTTCCGCGCACCGCTGGGGAATTGCCCTCTCATCTGTTTCGCGGTTCCCCTCCCTCCGAACGCGCCGCGCCGGGCTTCGTCCGGAAGGACGTGAACCTCCCCAACCTATCCGCGCGAAGGGGGGCGTTGTCAACCGGCAAGCCGCGCGCCCCGGGGCGTCTCGCCCTTGCGTCACGCCCCCGTCGGCGGGCAGGTCCGGGCGGGGCCGGAAACCGGCGGGACCGGCGTGGCGCCCGTCAGACCGCCGTGCGGGGCGGGAACGTCCCCCGCGCTTGCCGCCGTCTCTCGCCCACGCGGAACCGCGAACTCCGGCGGCGGCGCCGCCCGTCCGCGCGAGGCCCTTTCCCAGTAAGCCCGGAGGAAAACCCGGCGCCACTCGAGGGAGACGAAATCCCGGGCCCGGGCGTCGAGGTGCCGGAGGTTCGCCCACCGCACCCGCTCCGGCAGGGTTTTGAAGAAGCGGCAATCCTCGTAATCCACCAGCAGAAACCGCCCGTCGGACTGCCGCAGAAAATTGCTCAAGGAAAGGTCCTTGTGGGCCACGCCGGCCTCGTGCATCCGGCGGACGAACCGTCCCAACCGCGCGGCCAGCGCGGCATCCGCCCCCTCGCGTTCCACGTGGTGGTCCACGCTGTCCGCGTGCTCCACCAGCTCGGCCACGAGCACCGCGTAGCCGCTGACCCAGTCCACCGCGAACCCCCACACCGCGGGCGCCGGCACGCCCAGGCGTTCCAACCGGCGCGCTTTGCGGAAGGAACGACGCGCCTTGGAAAACCCCAGCCGGTTGCGCGCGTGGGCGCGCCAGCGGCGGTCATGAAAAAATTTCGCGCAGCACTTCCGGCCCTCCAGCCGCATCCCCACCACCGACGCGCGCCAGCCGGGGTGAATCCTCCACAGCTCCTCCGAGTTCGGCAACGCCCAGTGCAGGCGCCGTCCGTCGTAAGCGCGCAGCAAACGCGCCATCACCGTTCGAATGAACGGCGCGTCCTCCGGTTCGACGGCATGTATGCTCAGGATCATCGGCGGCTCCGATGCGAAACCCTAATCCTTAACCGCCCCCATGACCAAGTCTAATCATCTTCCGGCGGGGAGGAGGGCGGCCGAACGCAGGGTTTGCCCCGGCGGGCCGACCACACCGAAAGCAGCATCGAAGTGCCGATCACCGCGCCGACCACGATCAACGACCAATGGGTGGGCACCCGCACCCAGTCCACGACCAGCATCTTGAATCCCACCAGCACCAGCACGGCGGCCAGCCCGTACTTCAGGTAGCAGAAATAATCCACCGCCCCGGCCAGCACGAAATAAAGCGACCGCAGACCGAGAATCGCGAACACGTTCGAGGTGAAAATGATGAACGGGTTGGTCGTAATCGAGAAAATGGCCGGGATGGAATCCAGCGCGAAGATCACGTCGGTGGTCTCCACCATCACCAGCACCACCGCCAGCGGCGTCAGAAACAGGCGGGAACCTTCGCGGGTGACGAATTGGTGGCCGTGAAAACGGCGGGTGACGGGGAAGAAGCGGCGCACCACCCGCACCACCACGTTGTGTTCCGGCTCCACCTCGGCGTCCTCCCCCGCGAACATCCGCAAGCCGGTGAACACAAGAAAAATGCCGAAGAAGTAAAGCACCCACTCGTAACGCGCCACCAGTTCGGCGCCCACCGCGATCATGACGCCGCGCATGACCAGGGCGCCCATGATGCCCCAGAACAACACCCGGTGCTGATAGGCCCGGGGCACGGCGAAATAACGGAAAATCACCGCGATCACGAACACGTTGTCCATCGAGAGCGACAACTCGATCAGATACCCGGTGACGAATTCGATGGCCCGTTCATGGCCCAGGGTGGGGATGAGCGTTCCCGCGAACACGAACGCCATCACCACCAGAAACAGCGTCCAGGCCAGCGCCTCCCGGAAACGAATCTCGCGCGCCCGGCGATGCAACAACCCCAGGTCCAGAGCCAGAAACAGCAGCACCAGCAGCACGAAACTGACCCAGTGCCACCAGTGAATTTGCATGGCGGCGACAAGCATGCAGTCCCGCAAAGTAACCTTTTTGGCGGGAATTACCAAGGAAAGGCCCTGAATCCTTGGACCGCGGGGCGCGCGAAATTCACGCGCGCGGGGGCCGCGGACGGAACGCGGGACGGACGGACGGGGCCTTCGCGAACCCCGTCCTCGTCTCGCGCCGCGGGAGGCGGGCGGGACACCCGGGGCAGGCGCCCGCGCCGCATCCCTCGCGCCGCCGGCCCCACCGGCGCCATCCCATCACCAGCGCGGTCACGCCCACGATGGTCAGCGCCGCGATTTGCTGCCAATCCATGCCCCGGAACGTAGCGCGTCCCGCCGGTTTGGCAACGCGAAGAAATCCCGGGCGGCGGGGAAACAAGGAGGGCGTCAGCGGGCCGCCGCGCACTGTTCAAGGGCTTCGCCGACGAGGTAGAGCGAGCCGGCCACCACGCGGAAGGGTTCCTCCGCCGTGGCCGCCAGCGCCTCGGACAGGGAGGCGGCCGCGGTCACCGGCACGTCGGGCGCCACCTGGCGGCAGACCGGCAGGAGGCTTTCCGGCGGGGCGCTCCGGCTGCTGCTGCTGACCGGCGTCAGAAACGCCCGGCCCGCCAACGGCAGCAGCTCCGCCGCCATGGCCGGCCAGTCCTTTTCGTGCAGCACGCCCACGATCAGGGCCGGGCGGCGGCCGCCGAATGCCTCGGTCAGGGCGGCGCGCAAGGCGCGGGCGCCGGCGGGGTTGTGGGCGCCGTCCAGCAGGGTGACGCGCCCCGCCGCGTCGCGGAGCACCTGGCAGCGGCCGGCCAGTCCCACGTGCTCCAGCCCGGCCACGACGGCCTCCGGAGCGACCGGGAGGACGGCTTGCAGGGCGGCGACGGCGGCCACGGCCATGGCGGCGTTGAGCCGCTGATGCGCCCCCAGAAGGGGCAGCTTTACGCGTTCCAACGGCGGCCGGCGGGTGTCGGCGGCGGTGACTTCCGTCAACGGCGCGTTCTGGTGATGGGCCACCTGGCGGATGACCGCGAGGGCCTCCGGTTCGTCGGCGCCGGTGATGACCGGCACGCCGGGCTTGATGATGCCGGCCTTCTCGGCGGCGATCCGGTCCAGGGTGTCGCCGAGCCATTGCTGGTGATCGAACTGCACGTTGGTGATCACGCTGGCCAGCGGGGTGACGATGTTGGTGGCGTCGAGCCGCCCGCCCATGCCGGTCTCCCAGACCACCAGCCCGCAGCCCTTTTCGGCGAAGTATTCCAGCGCCATGACGGTCACCACCTCGAAAAAGGTGGGCATCTGGTCCGGCGGAAATTGTTCCAGCAGCCGGCGGAAGCGGGTGACGCGGGCGGCCACTTCGGCCTCGGGGATCCATTCCCGGTTCACCTGCATCCGTTCGCGGAACGAGACCAGGTGCGGCGAGAGAAACAAGCCCACCCGCCGGCCCGCCGCGCGGTGGACGGCTTCGAGCATGGCGCAGGTGGAGCCCTTGCCGTTGGTGCCGGCCACGTGGAGGAAACGCAGCCGCCGCTCGGGATGCCCCACCAGCGCGGCCAGTCGCCGCGTGTTTTCCAATCCCAGCTTCACCCCGAGCCAGCGCAGCTCGTAGAGATACTCAATCGCCTCGGAATAAGTCATGGCGGGAAAGGGAAAACCCGCGTGTACCCGTAGCGCAGACTTCCAGCCTGCCGTAGCGCAGATTTCCAATCTGCCGAGCTTTCCCTGTTGAGTGGCTGCTGCTTCTTCTTGCCCGCTTGGCCGACTGGAAGTCGGCGACACAGCAGGCTGGAAGCCGGCGCTACTTGGGCCGCTTCGGAGGGAAACGGAAAGGGCCCGGCGGAGAGGTCCGGCGGCGACCGCCGGGCACGGACGTTCCCGGAAAGCCCGCTCTGCCGCACCGGGTTCAACTGCTGGGCGCGTAGCGGAATCCCCGGCCCACCCGGCCGCCCCGGGCGCGACGGCTCCGTCGCTGGCCGGCGGCCGGTTTCTCGAGCAGGGTGGTGTAGAGGTAGTCGAAGTCCGGCAGCTTGCGCCGCTCGATCTTCTGCCCGATGAAGGTCTCGATGGCGTTCACGTATTTCACGTCCTCCACCGTCATCAACGTGAGCGCGTCCCCTTCCGCCGAGGCCCGGCCGGTCCGGCCGATCCGGTGGACGTAATCCTCGGCGTGCTGCGGCACGTCGTAGTTGATCACGTGGGACACGTCCAGGATGTCCAGCCCGCGGGAGGCGATGTCGGTGGCCACGAGCACTTCGTAGCGTCCCTTGCGGAAGCCCTCCAGCGCCCGTTCCCGTTCGCTCTGGGTGCGGTTCGAATGCAGCAGGGCCACGGAATGGTTGTGCCGCTTGAGCAGGTGCGCCAGCCGGTCCGCGCCGTGCTTGGTGCGGCAGAAGATGATGGCCGACTCGTACTCGATCTTCTCCAGCAGCGCGAGCAGGAGGTCGTTTTTCTGGGCGGTGGCCACCGGGTAGAGGGCGTGCTGGATGGTCTCCGCCGGCGACCGCCGGGCGCCGATTTCGATCACCTCCGGATCGCGCATCGCCCACTTGATCAGGTTGTCAATCTGGTAGGGAATGGTGGCCGAGAAGAGCGCGGTCTGCCGGTCGGAGGGGCATTTGCGGATGATGCGGCGCACGTCGGGCAGGAAGCCCATGTCCAGCATGCGGTCCGCCTCGTCGAGCACGAGGTATTCCACCCGGTCGAGCCGGCAGTTGCGCCGCTCCAGGTGGTCCAGCAACCGGCCCGGCGTGGCCACCAGGATGTCCAGTCCGTGTTCCAGCGCGGCGATCTGCCGTCCGTACCCCACGCCGCCGTACACCACCCCGACGTCCAGCCGGGTGAAGCGGGCCATGTCGCGGAAGGCGGTTTCGACCTGCGCGGCCAGCTCGCGGGTGGGTTCGAGGACCAGCGCGCGCGGCCCGGGCGCCGGTTTTCCGAGTTTCGTCAAAATGGGCAGCGCGAAGGCCGCCGTCTTGCCGGTGCCGGTTTGCGCGCTGCCGATCAAATCCCGGCCTTCCATCATCACCGGAATGCCGCGGGCCTGGATGGGCGTGGGTTCGGTGTAGCCCATGGCCCGGATTCCCTTGAGCACCGGTTTGGAAAGCCCCAACTTTGAAAAAGGCATGGCCGCAGCATAGCAGAATCCGCGCCCAAAGAAAGCCTCTCTTTGCTTTCGCCTCCGTTCCGGCCCGCGCGGCGCCGCCGCGAAACCTCCGTCCGCGGCGTTCCCGCGCGCCTTCCCTCCGGCTTGACGCCTTCCGGCGGGCGGCCCCAGAATGCCGCGATGAAATTCCCCGGGGCGCGCCTCGCTTTCCGGTTTTCCGCCGCCGCGCGGGGCGGAAGGACATTGAAAGCGGCGGACGCCGGCGTGAGGCCGGTCGCTTTCGCCGTCCCGCTTCCGCCCGCGCCGCGGCCGGTCCACCACTGAATTCCGCGCTCCCTCCCGTTCATGGAACCCTCCGACGAAATCACGCAACAACTGGAAACCTGGCTCGCGGCGGTGCGGGCGGAAGACCTCGAAGCCGTGCAGGCGTGTTACGCCCCGGACGCCGTGCTGCTGCCCACCTTCTCGTCCGCCCTCCGTCACACGCCCGAGGAAAGGCGGGAATACTTCGCGCGTTTTCTGGGCAGCCGCCCCCGGGGCCGCGTCGTGGAGCAAAACCCGCGCCGGTTCGACGGAGTGGCGGTCAATTCCGGTTTGTACACCTTCACCGTGGGGGAGGGCCGGAACGAGCGGGAAATCGCCGCCCGGTTCACCTTTGTGTACCACCGCGTCGGGGACCGCTGGTTGATCGCGCACCACCACTCCTCGGTCCTGCCCGAACTGCCTTGAGTCCGATCAGGGACGAAAGTCCCCCCGAGCGCTCCGCGGCGGGAGGCGCCGCTCCCTTTTTCCTGAATCCGGTCATGAAAGAACGAGCGCTGGTTTGGGCGCCCACCCGGAGCTGTTTCGTTCCCCCCCGTTCCTCCCGACGCCGGGCAGTCACGACAAACAAATCCATCCCCGGGGCAGGGCGCCGCCGAAGGATCACGCGGTGTACGACGTGCGGGCGCCGGCGTTCCGCGAATTCTTCGCCCTGCCGGGCGACGAGTGGAAACGGGCGTTCCGCCTGCCCCGGTTTCACGTCCGCTTTCTGGCGCCGGATTTGAACCACCTCGGCGACCTCGGCACCACGTGGCAGACGTGTCACGTCTGCGGGCCGGACTCGCTCCAATACCGCTGGTGCCGGGAACAACTGGCCTGCCCCCCCCTGCGAGCGGACCCTCGTGCTTTGCAACGCCAGCAACCCCGATCTCCGCCGCCGTTATGACGGTCCGCGGGGCGGTCCCGGAGGACGCTCCGCTTCACGCCGGTCCGGTCTCCGGCTTCCACGCCACGTGGATGCTCATGATGCCGCCCAGCAGCTCGTGAACGTCCACACGGGCCACGCCCAGCTCCTGAAAGAGGGCGCTCACGCCCGCCTGGGCGGGATAATGCCGGAGGGATTCGATGATGTAGGCATAGGCGGGCGCGTTGCCGCTGAACAGCCGGCCCAGCACCGGAACCACGCCGTTCAGGTAGGCGAAGTAGAGCGCCCGCCAGAAGCGGTTGGCCGGCTTGCCGAAATCCAGCACCAGCACCCGCCCGCCGGGCCGCGCCACCCGCCACAGCTCGCGCAGGCCCGCCGGGATGTCCGCCAGGTTGCGCAGCCCGTAGCTGATGGTCACGGCGTCGAAACAGGCGTCCGGAAAGGGGAGGTCCAGGGCGTCCGCCTGCAGAAAACGCGCGCGGGCCGCGGGCGGTTTTCGGCGGCGCGCCACCGAGAGCATCGGCTCGCTGAAGTCCACGCCCACCACCTCCGCGCCGGTGGCGGCCAGCGCGAGGGTCACGTCGCCGGTGCCGCAACACACATCCAACGCCCGCCGGCCCGGACCCGCCGCCGTCAGCCGCACGAGGCGGCGTTTCCACGCGCGGTGCAGGCCGAAGCTTTGCAGGTCATTGAGCAGGTCGTAACGGCCGGCGATGGCCCCGAAGAGATCCCGCACCCTGGTCGCCCGCCGCTCGCCCGGTTCGTAGTAGCCGTCGCTCATCGAAGCATTTCGGGCCGCGGTCCTCAGGGCTGCGGCATGTAGGTGGGCGTGATGACCAAGTCCGACACCAACGCCCGGGCCGGCAGCCGGGCGAGACAGACCACCAGCGCGCCGAAATCCTCCGGCTGCAACATCCGGGCCCGTTGCTCGGGAGGCGGCGGTTCCGGGCGCTGGTCCAGGATCGGCGTGTTCACCTCGCCGGGATAGAGATTGGTCACCCGCACCCCCTCGGCGGCCGTCTCCATGTTGACGAAACCGCCCAGCGCCGCCTGGGCGAACTTGGCCGCGGTGTACGGCGCGCCGGCCAGCGGAAACATCCGGCGCCCGGCCACGGAAACCACGTTGACGATCAAGCCGTCCCGCCGGCGGCGCATGGCGGGCAGCGCGGCGCGCATCACGTTGAAGGCGCCGGTGGCGTTGGTCGCCAGCACGCGGTCGAAATCGGCGGGATCCACCTCGGCCATCGTGCGCGGCGAGACGTTGATGCCCGCGCAATGGGCCACCAGCTCGGGCTCGTGATCCCGGGCCCGCAGCCAGGCAAACAGCGCCTCCACCGCCGCCCGGTCCGCCACGTCGCACGCGCGCCAGCGCACCCGCGGCGCGCCCCCCAGGGCTTCCGCCGTTTCGCGCAACGGCGCCTCGCGGCGGCCGCACAGGACCAGCCGGCATCCTTCCGCCGCCAGCGCCCGCGCCACGCCTTGTCCGATGCCCGTGCCGCCGCCGGTGATCAACGCCTTCTTGCCTGCCAGTGGGGAGGTCATTGTCGGGTTCCGGGTTCGTCTCCCGTCCGGGGGCGCGGAAGACGGAAAGGATTCAACGGGAATCCGCGTGAAACCGCCGGGCGCGCTGCCGCATGAGGGCGAGGGGGGCGGCGTAAGCGGGGTCGTTCACCAGACTGCGGGTTTCCCAGGGATCTTTCGCGTAATCGTAAAGCTCCTCGGCCACCACGCTCCCGGAATGGGGCGCGCGCCGCGGCACCCACTGCACGTAACGATAGCGCTCGTCCCGGAAGGCGTAGCCCATCACTTCGCCGCCTTTGCGATGCCGCGGAAACTGGCTGACGGCCACTTCCTTGAGGCGCGCGGAGGGGTGATCGAGCACCGGCACGAGACTCACGCCCGCCAGGTCCCGGGGGCGCGGCACCCCGGCCAGCTCGCAGAGCGTGGGGAAAATGTCCACGAACTCGACCGGCCACTTCGCCACGCCCAATCCGGGGCCGCTGGCCCGGCGGGCGATGATCAGCGGCGCGCGGGTGGCCTGCTCGTAATTGGTGTGTTTGCACCACATGCCGTGGTCGCCCAAGTGCCAGCCGTGATCGCCCCAGACCACCACGATGGTTTCCCCGGCCGCCCCGGCCGCCTCGAGGGCGTCGAGCACCTTGCCGATCTGGGCGTCCACGTAGGAGACGCACGCGTAGTAGCCGTGAATCAGCTCGCGCTGGAGATCGCGGGGCAGCAGGCCCGGTCCGCGCGGCACGGCGTAGCTGCCGTTTTTCAACTCCCATGAATCCTGAAAGGCGAACCCCGGCGCGTCCGCCGGCATTTGCTGGAATTTCGCCAGCTCGATGGCGTCGTCCGCGTAGAGATTCCAGTATTTTTGGGGCGCAATGAAGGGCAGGTGCGGCTTGTGGAACCCGACGGCGAGGAAGAAGGGCCGGTCGCCGGCGGCGAGTTCCTTCACCAGGCCCGCGGCCGCCTCGGCCAGCGCGCCGTCCTCATAGGCGTTGTCCGGCACGTCCTCGCTGTGTTCGACCGGGGGCACGCCGCCGATGGCCTTGCGGATCACGCCCCAATCTCCCGTGAGGCGCTTTTCCCTGCGGATTTTCCGCACCCGCTCGACGAAGGCGGGATTGAGAAAGCCCATCTCGGAATCCGGATTTTTCGGGACGTGCACGTACGGGCGGCTCCACGAGGGCTTGTCCCCCCATTGGCGGCCGTCCACGCAGCGCGGATCGAAAATCTTCCCCAGGCCCACCGTCTCGTAGCCGTGGTTCTTGAAATGCTGCGGCAGGGTGAGGATGTCCGGGTGGATGTCGCGCATCTTCGTTTTCAAGTCCCAGACCCGCGTGTAATCGGGCCGCCGGCCCGTCAACAAGCTGGCGCGGGTCGGGCCGCAGACGGCCTGCTGGCAGTAGGCGTTGAGGAACACCATCCCCCGCGCGGCCAGCCGGTCCAGGTTCGGCGACCGGATTTCCGAATGCCCGTAACAACCGAGCATCGGCTTGAGGTCGTCCACGGCGATGAAGAGCACGTTGGGCCGGCGGGCGCCCGCCGCGGCGGCCCACGTGGCGCCGGCCAGCATTCCCGCGAAGATGATGTTGCCGAATCGCATGGCGGGAGTGTACCGCCCGGCGGCGGGTTGAACAACCCATCGTCCGCGGTCGCCCGGGAGGGGCTTGGAGCCGGCCTGAAAACGCGGAGCCGCCCGCCGCGGGGGCGCGGCCTGCCGGAAGGGCGCCCCCCCGGACGCCGGGCCGGGTTCCCCGCCCCGGCGTTTTCCGGGCGGTTCTTACCTACTGGAAGGGGATCCAGCGGCTCACGAGGCGTTTGAGTTCGCCGCTTTTCCGGGCGGCGGCGAGCCAGTGATTGGCGGCGGTGATCAGGGCGGTGTCGGTCTTGCGGGCCGCCCACGCCAGATACTCCTCGGTGAGGTAACGCGGGATCACGGTCAGGCCTTCGTTTTCGTGCACCGACGCCAGCCACCAGTTTACGGGCGCGTCGTGGATGAAGGCGTCAATGCGTCCCTTGATGAGCGCCTCCGCGCCCGCGGCCGGTGTCGGGAACAATTTCACCTCCGTCTTCTCCCGGTTGAACTGCTGCTGGACGAAGTATTCGCCCGTGGTGCCGGGTTGCACGCCGATGCGATGCGGGGAGGTGAAGAGGGTCAACTGCAACGACGCCAGTTCCGGGCGGCGGACGAGCGCCGTCTGGCCCGAGCGCATGTAGGATTCGGTGAAGGCCACCCGCATTTTGCGGGCGGGGGTGATGGACATGCCGGACATGATGAGGTCAATCCGGTTGGCCAGCAGGGCGTCAATCTGCTCCTCCCACGGCAGCTCGATGAAGCGCGGGGTCCGTCCCAGCGAAGCGGCGAGGGCCTTGGCCAGATCCACCTCGATGCCGGCGAGCCGGCCGTTTTGGCGGAACGCGATCGGCGGCAGCGTGGGGGTGACGCCGATCCGGAGCACGTTGGTGGCGGCGGGGACTTCCGCCGGGGCGGCCGGTTTGCCGCTGGTGGCGCACCCGCCCGCTCCCAGCAGCAGCGCCCCGGCGCCCGAAACGGCCGCGAGAATGTGAAAGCGTTTGTTCATCACTGGCCCCACCCTAATTCCGCTTCCGCAACGGAGCGAGCGGAAAGTCGGCGGGCGCGCGAAGGTTGCGGGAGGCTTTCTTGAACGGTAGAGTGCGGCGATTTGTCCCCCTTGGGGGACGCCGGCATGGAAAAATTGTTCGATTACGCATACGTGGCGGTGGTGGTGGTGCTGATGTTCGGCGCCTCCATCTTCGTGCATGAGTTGGGCCACTTCCTCGTCGCCCTGTGGCGGAAGATGAAGGTGGAGGCCTTCGCCCTCGGGTTGGGGCCGAAAATCTGGAGCACGACGCGGCGCGGCATCGAATACTCGGTGCGCTGGATTCCCGCCGGCGGGTTCGTGAAGCTGCCCCAGATGATCACCTCCGAGGCGCTCGAAGGCGGCAGCAACGCGGAGGAGCCGGTGCCGCCCGCGCCGCCCGGCTCGAAGATCCTCGTGGCGCTGGCCGGGCCGGTCATGAACGTGGTGTTCGCCTTTCTGGTGGCGTGCGTGATTTACGTGGTCGGCCTGCCGGTGCTGGTGAATCCGTCCCTGGTGGGCCAGGTGGATCCCGATTCGGCGGCGGGCAAGGCGGGCCTGCGCGAGGGGGACCGGATCGTGGCCGTCAGCGGCCAACCGGTGAAGTCGTGGGAGGAGATCAACACGATCACCACGCTGGCCCGGAGCAACGTCTTCGATCTGACCGTCGAGCGGGCCGGGAAACGGCTCACCGTCACGTTGCCGGCGGAAAAGAGTTCCGGAGTCGGGCTGAAATGGCTGGACGTGGAGCCGCTGGAACATCCGGTGGCCGGCTACGTCGAGCCGGACATGCCCGCCGGCCGGGCCGGGTTGAAGCCGGGTGACGAATTCGTCTCCTTCAACGGCGTGCGGGTGCTGGGACGCGGGCACCTCATCAAGCTGGTTTCCCAGAGCAAGGGCAAACCCAGCGAGGTGGTCGTGAAACGGGACGGCAAACTGCTCACCTTCCACCTCACCCCGAAATACGACCCCCAGCGCGAGCGGGCCCGCATCGGCGTCATGTTCACCGGCGGGGTGTATGAGGTGATGCGGCCGGGCCCCACGCCGTGGGCGCAGTTCGAAAAAGTGTGGAACCAGACCGTCGGCGTGCTGGGGGCGTTGATGCACTCGAAGGAAACCGGCGTGCGCGCCCGCGATTTGAGCGGGCCGCTCGGCATCCTGTCGGTGATGGCGGTGCAGGCGCAGACCGATTTCCGCCTCCTGCTGAGCTTTCTGGTGCTGCTGAACCTCAACCTGGCCGTCCTGAACCTGCTGCCCATCCCGGTGCTCGACGGCGGGCACATCCTGCTGGCCATCATCGAAAAGGTGCGCGGCCGGCCGCTGAGCCTGCGCGTCACGGAGGCCGTCACCACCGCCTTCGCGCTGGCGCTCATCAGTTTCATGCTCTATGTGAGCTTCTTCGACGCGCGGCGGATGCCGCTGTTCAAGGCCCTGTTTGACAACGCCACCCAGACCCGGCAGGTGATCCGGCCCGCGGAAGGCGGGGACAGCAACCCGCCGCCCGCCAACCCGCCCGCTCCGAATCCCGCCCCATGAGCGCCGCCTTCACGGACCGTTTTTACCAATACCGCCGCTGGCCGACCCGCGAGGTGGTGGTCGGCGATCCCGCCCGCGGCGGCGTGGTCATCGGCGGCGACCGCCCGCTGGTGAAGCAGTCCATGCTCACCTGCGACACGCTGGACACCGCGGCCTGCGTGCGCCAAACGCTGGAGCTGGCGGCCGCGGGCAGCGAGCTGGTGCGCATCACCGCTCCCACCGTCAAGGCCGCCGCCAATCTCGGCGTCATCGCGCGCGAGCTGCGCCGGCGCGGCTGCCGCGTGCCCCTCGTGGCGGACATCCACTTCAAGCCCGAAGCCGCGCTGGAGGCGGTGAAGTGGGTCGAGAAAATCCGCGTCAACCCGGGCAATTACGCCGACCGGAAAAAATTCGCGGTCCGGGACTACACCGACGCGGAATACACCGGGGAACTGGCGCGCATGGAGGAGGCCTTCGCGCCCCTGGTCCGGGAATGCCGCGCCCGGGGCCGGGCGATGCGCATCGGCGTGAACCACGGCTCGCTGAGCGACCGCGTCATGAACCGCCACGGCGACACCCCCCTGGGCATGGTGGAAAGCGCGCTCGAATTCGCCCGCGTCTGCCGCCGGCACGACTTCCACAACTTCGTCTTCTCGATGAAGTCCTCGAACCCGAAGGTGATGATCGAGTGCTACCGCCTGCTGGCCCGGCGCCTCGAAGCCCTCGGGCCGGACTGGCATTACCCGCTGCACCTCGGCGTGACCGAGGCCGGCGAGGGCGCCGACGGCCGCATCAAGAGCGCCATCGGCATCGGCGCGCTCCTGGTGGACGGCCTCGGCGACACCCTCCGCGTCTCGCTCACCGAGGATTCGCCGCGCGAAATCCCCGTCTGCGAGGCGCTCATCGCGCTGGTTCCGGAACTGGCCGCCACCGGTCCCGTCGAAAATCCCCCGCCGCTGCCGTTCGATCCGTTCCAATACGCGCGCCGGGCGACCCGCGAAGCGCCCCTGCGCGACGGGCTTGCCGGCGGCGGCGAACAGCCCCTCCGGGTGGTCGTGAGCCGGGCCGCGGCGGACGCGCTCGCCCCGGGGTTGCGTCCCGACGACGACATCCGCCCCGAGGGGATTTACGAGGAGCTGGCCGTCGCGGAAGTGGATCCGCGCGAGCCGTTGAACCTGCCGGCGGACGCCTGCTGGGTGACCGTGCGCGACGACGTGGAGCTGCCGGCCATCGTCGCCTTCCGGCTGCTGGCGGGCCGGTTGCGCGAGGCCCGCTGCGACCTGCCCCTGCTGCTCAAGGACTGCCTCGGTCCGCCCGCCCCGCCGCGCGACGCCGAGCGTGCCCTCCTCGAAGCCGCCGTCGTGCTGGGCGCGTTGATCGCGGACGGCCTCGGCGACGCCATCTGGGTGCGGCTCGAACCCGACCCCGCCCGGGCCCTGCGGCTGGCCTACGACCTGTTGCAGGCGGTCGGCTCCCGCTCCTTCAAGACCGACTACGTCGCCTGTCCGGGCTGCGGCCGGACCCTGTTCAACCTGCAAACCGTCACCGCCCGCATCAAGGCCCGCACCGAACACCTGAAGGGGGTCAAGATCGCCATCATGGGCTGCATCGTGAACGGCCCCGGCGAGATGGCCGACGCGGA
>CAZRPT010000126.1:0-59171 GCA_964601985.1 uncultured Verrucomicrobiota bacterium | reverse complement strand
GCTGGGCTGTTTCGGGCCGGCCGCGAATGCCGCGCCCACCCACGTTGTGGTGGTCAACCTCGACGCCCACGCGCCGTTGACCCAAGGGGTGCGCGGGCCCGGACCGCTGGAACTGTTCGCCACCACCCCCGGCCAATGGTCGGCGGCCAAGGGCGCGCGGGTCGAGCTGCGCCTGCCGCCGGGCGGCGGCCGCCTGCTCCGCGTGCGCCGCTGAAGGCGTCCCCTGCGGCAAGGGAGGGGATTTTGGTTCCCGGCCGAAATCGCCGGGGGGCGCGGAAACCACGGACAATCCCCGTCACGCGATCAGGGAGCCGAGCAAATCGGTGGGCGATTCGATGGCGTCGCCACGGATCTCGCGGAAGACCTTGACGACCTGCTGGAAGGACCGCCGGTGGGTCCGGTGCTCCGGGGCCGGCCGGGCGCCATCCGGGACGCCGCGCTGAGCCGGGCGCGCGTGAGCCAGACCGCCTTCGAGGAAGCGCCGGTCATGGAAACCGTTTCCCAATCGGCCTGGCACACTCCGTGGATTTTCCTCCTGGCTCTCGTCTGTTTCGTGGTCGAATGGGGCCTGCCATGAGCCCGCGCTCCGCCAGCTTCCGGTCCGCCGAACCAACGCCCTGGCGCGGCGCAGCCTGGCAGGCTGCGGAAGCCGACATTGCCCGATGCCTTGCTCTTTGGCGCAAAATCTTGTGACGACACACTCTACCACTCCAGCACCGACGGCGGCACAAACGAGGACGCCAGCGTAAGCGGCATCGTCGCCGAATGGAACCAGCCCATCCGCTCGATCCGCGTCTACATGTTCAACGCCGATTCGGGAACGGCTCGGTGGGGCGAAAACCCAGACGGAACCATCGAGTTCGGAGTAACCTTCACCGGACAAGGGCAAGTCGTTCCCGAACCTTCGGCGGCTCTGCTGGCCTTCGCCGGGCTGGCCGGAATGTTCCTGCGCCGCAGCCGCAGGACGGCCTGAAACGCATTTTCCGGCGCCTGCCGAGCACACGGGAAACCCAAGAGGTCCGCAGGCGCCGGACAAAACACAAGATTTGCCTTGCGCAGACGGGAATGCTCGGATTGGTTCGCCTTGCCGACCGACAATCCTATGAAGCCTATGCTTTCCCCGATTCCCGGACATCGGCGCGCTCCGGCGCCCCGCACCGTCCCGCTCCACGCGCCGCTCCTCATGCTGGCCGCCGCGCTGGCCGCGATGCTTGCGGCAAGCGGCGCGGCGGACGCCTGGACCTTGGAAGTCGGCTTCGCGCCCCGGGACAACATCATCCCCTCCACGCCGGATCCGGAATACCGGGAGACGACCCTGGCGGTGATTTCCTCGGACGTGGAAATCGTGGGGTTGGAAAAAGACGACATCTTGGTGGAGAACGGGACCGCGCTCGGGTGGCGCCGGCGCAACGCGAAGCTCTACGATTTGCAGCTCCGTTGCGACAACGTGCCGGGCGCGGTGCGGGTGACCGTGCCCGCCGGATGCTGCACGAACGCCGACGGCGAACCGCTGGCCGGGGATGTCGTCGCCGAGTTGCCGATCGCCTGGGCGCCCTGGGCGGCGGACATCCGGCGCAGCCATTTCATCGTGCGCGGGCGCTGGGCGCCGACGGCCTCGCTGTTGCTTTCCGCGCCCGGCGATCCGGTGGTGGCGATGGAGTTCATCTGGATCTCGCCGGGCACCTGGTGGATGGGCAGCAAGGACGAGGCGCCCTCCCACCAACCCAACGAAACTTGGCACAAGGTGATCCTGACCAAAGGCTACTGGATCGCGACGACCGAGTGCACCCAGGCCCAGTGGGAGGCGGTGATGGGATCGAACCCGTCGGTCTTCGTCCGCGACGGCGAGGAGGCCGCTCTCTATCCGGTGGATTCGGTGAGTTGGAACGACGCGATGGCCTTCGCCGCGGCGCTCAACACCCGCTATCCGGGGTTGGGCATGGGGTTGCCGACCGAGGCCCAGTGGGAATACGCGTGCCGCGCCCGGACGACCACGGTCTTCTATTCGGGTCCGGACGACATCGCGGGCGACGCGAATTCCAAAAAATTGAGCATCATCGGATGGTTCGCGGGCAACAGCGCGAACTGGCAAAACGGCAAGGAGGATGAAACCCCGCCGCCCAACGCAGTGGACCTGAGCGCCGAGTTTGCCAACTTCCTCTACGGCCCGCCCGAGTTCACCCTCTTCGCCCCCCACCGGGTCGGCAACCACGCCAAGAACGACTGGGGCGTGAAAGACCCCAGCGGCAACGTGGCGGAATGGTGCGCGGACGTCTATGCCGAGGACCTGGGCTCCGGCGATGCCGTCGATCCCCTGACCGGCGGCGACGGCGGGTTGCGGGTGGTGCGCGGCGGTTCCTGGCGCTCGCCGGCGCGGGACTGCCGCTCCTGCGCCCGCCTCGGCCTGGCCCCGGAAACCTCCCGCGACGACATCGGCTTCCGGCCCGTCATCCCCGGCGACGCCATGTCTTCCCAAGCCCCGTGAACCCCGAATCCGAAGATATGGAAAAACACAACACCTCGCGATTTTCGCCGTTCCGTGCGAAGGCGGGTCCGAGGGCGACCGCCCGACTGGCGGCCCTGCTTTTGCTCGCCGCTCTTTCCCACGCCGCCCGGGCCGAGGCGCCTCCGCAGCGCATCCCGCTGGAGACCGAGATGCAATACACCGACGAGCAAAACGCCCGGGACTGGCTCCAGGGAGCGCGCTTCGGCATCTATCTGGACTGGACACCGCGGGTCGCCTGGGACCAGTCCGCGGCGGAGGCGGGCTACCTGCGCGAGCAGATCAAAACCGCCCAGAAAAGCGCCATGGCCACGGAAATCCGCGACGACCAGGGCAACCCGACCGGATACCACCGCTGGGAAAATTTCAACCCGACGCTCTTCGACGCCGAAGAGTGGATCGATTTGTTCGTCGAGTCCGGCGCGCAGTTCCTCGTCGATGAAATCATCGACGAATACGGGTGGTCCTCGTTCGACACCCCGGCGAGCACCTACGATTCGGCGGCCACCGACTGGGGGCGCGACATCTGCGCCGAACTCGGCCAGGCCGCGCAAGGGCGCCTGCCCGTCATCTGGCACCAGCGCCAGCACGGAGGCATCGATTTCATTCTCGCGGCCTGGACGAAGTTCAAGTGCCGCTACGCCCCGCACATCCTCGGCTACCCGGAGTTCCGCAAGGAAAGCATCTACCACATCATCTCCCGAACCGACATCTACGGCAAGGCCGCCGCGGCGCTGCTGGTCGGCACCTGCGGCGGGGACGGCGAGCATCCCTCCCGGGAGGGCGAATACCGCGACCAGTTCGACCAGGAAAACTCGGACTATCTAACGGGCCTTCTCGCCGCCCAGCCCTGGTTGATCATGGGAACGAAATTCAAGATGAAGAACGCGCCGGGCTTCCGGCCCTGGATCGACATGGGCGGCACCTCGCTGCCGAACTTCCGCAAAGCACCCGCCCCGGACGACACGGTGGCGATGGTCTATTTCCCGCAGGAAAGCGATCTGCCGTGCTGGGCGTTCGGCTATCCGGAAAACGACCGGGACGGGCGGGAGTTCGTCAAACTGCTCGCCATGTCCGCCTGCCGCGACGGCAATTTCCTGGTCCGGGTCGCCCCGCGCCCGGACGGCGGCTTCGAGCCGCACCACGCCGCGGCGCTGCGCTACCTCGGCGCCTGGTTGCGCAAGTTCCACCGCAGCATCTACTCAACCCGCTGCGGACCCTACGAACCGGGAACCTGGGGCGGCGCCACCCGGAAAGGAAACTCGATCTTCCTCCACATCCTCCAGAACTCGCCGGACGGGCGCTACGATTTTCCGGCCCTGCCGGACTCCGCCGGCATCCAGGCCGTGACCCTGCTGAACACCGGCGAGGCGCTGGACTGGAGCAACGAAGACGGCCTCTTCACCGTGCGCATCCCCGACGCCCTGGCCGCCGACCGCTCGGTGCCCGACCGCGTGGTGGAAATCCGCTGCCGGGACGGCTACGACACGCTGGCCATCTCCGCCGACCAGGTCGACAGCGCCCGGTTCCGCTACACCGAATCGCTCTGCTGCGTCGAGACCCACCCGGAAGTCTCGGCCGAAGGCTGGCACGACGCACCCGGCGTCCCCTACGATTCGCTCTATCGGAACGCAATCCACGGAAAACCGGAAAAAAGCCTCGCCGCATCGCTCGACATCAAGGGAGACGCCAGGCGCTACTGGTTCCGGGAAAAGAACCTGCCCTACTGGATGCCGCCGGACTGGTTCGAATTCGATTCGGGCACCTGCCCGTTCTCCCTGGTGCGCTTCACCGTCGATCTCGGGCGCACCGAGACGGTCTCCGAATTCGCCCTGTGCGAAAAAGGCCGGCGCATCCGCAACTGGGAACTCGAATACTACGACGAACAGTCCGCCGCCTGGAAATCCCTCTACCGGGCCGAAAACGAAAAGATGGGACTCTTCGACTACCGCCTGGCCCGCCCCGTGACCGCCCGCCGCTTCCGCGTCTCGATGCGCACGGAAACATTCGACACCGACGGGACGCCGCGCCGCAAGGCACCGCAACTCCGATACTTCCGCCTCTACAACACCCGCTACTACCCGGACAACGGCCCGGAGGACGACAGCCCGTGGAACAAATGGATCCGCAACTCCGGATTGCGCGGAACGGACGCCGAACCCGCCGCCGACCCGGGCGCCGACGGCGTGGCGAACGCCTTTGCCTTTTTCCACGGCGCGCCGGACGCCTTCGCGCCGCTCGGCCCCCTGGCACCGGTCGCCCGGAGAGAGTCTTCCGGGGCGGTTCTCTCCTTCGCCAAGCGCCGCGAGGCCGGCACGGAATTCGACTGCACCGTGGAAGTCAGCCGGGACTTGCAGACCTGGACTCCGGCGCTCGACGGCGCCGACGGCGTCTCGGTCCACACCGAAACCGACGCCTTCGGCGCCGGAATCGACCGCCTCGAATATCGTTTTTCCAACACGCCGCCCCGCTTTTTCTGCCGGTTGCGGCTCGATCGCCGGTAGCGCCGCCCGGATTCCGCAGGGCGCTGCCAAGGGGAAGCCGGAGGAGTTCGATGGCGGATTTATCGGATTTGCCGCGGGACAGCCACCGGAGGGGCTCATCCCCCCTTCGAAGATTTCCCAAATCCCAACCCCGAGGAAAAGCAACGCGGTTTCAAGGGTTCCAAGCCCGTTTCATTGGCCCATGGGGAGCTAATATTCCAGCACGCGGTAGTAGCGGCGCGCCGCGGGCGGGTCGGGATCGGTGAAGGTGACTTCCGCGGCGTCCGGCGTGAATTGCTTGAGGGTTTTCCACTCCCGGAGGTCGGAGGAGTTTTGCACGTACAAGGGGCGGCCGGGGCGGACGCGCAGTCGCAGTTGGATGCGTCCGGCTTCGCTGATCTCGATGGCCTCGATGTGCGGCGTGGGGGGCGGGGGCGCTTTCACCACGAAATAGACGGTGCCCACGAGGCTGTAGGTGTAGCCGTCCCACGCCTTGTAGGTGAAGCTGTCGGCGCCGTGAAAGCCGGGGTTGGGGCGATAGACGTAGTTGGTGCCCGTGCCGAACAGGAGGCCCCGTTTCGGCCCCTTCAAAATCGCCAGCCGCAGCGGATCGCCGTCCGGGTCGTGGACCGCCAGCGGCACGCGGGAGGTTTCGTCGGCGGGGAAATCCAGCTCCTGATCTTCGACCACCGGCCGGCTGTTGCGGGGCTGGATGGCCAGGTGCACGGTGGCTTCGCCGCTTTCGAGTTCGCCGTCGCTGGCCACGAAGGTGAAGCGGTCCGGCCCCATGTAACCGGCGTCGGGGGTGTAAAGCGGCCGCGGGCCGTCGCCTTCGAGCCGGCCGTGCTCGGGGGCGACGGTGATCCGGAAGGTGAGCGGATCAGACTCGGGGTCGGTGGCCGGCAGTTCGATCTCGGTGGGCGTGTTGAACCGCACGTCCAGCTCGCGGTCCTCGACCACCGGCGCGGTGTTTTGGTCGGTCTGGTAAATGGCCACCCGGCTTTCCGCGCTGGCGTCCCGGCCGTCATGGGCGCGGAACCAGAACTCGTCCCAGCCCACGTAACCGGCGTCGGGATGGTACACCCGCCCGGCGTCCTCGCCGCTCAAGCTGCCATGCTCCGGCGGGCGGGTGATTTCGAAGGTCAGCGGGTCGTCGTCGGCGTCGCTGCCGGCCAGGGTGAGCGACAGGGCGCGCCCCACCTTGTTGGTGAGGGTCTGGCCCTTGGTTTTCGGGACGTTGTTGGCGTCAATGACGTGGAAGGTCACCGTGGCCACCCGGCTGTCGCCGTGGCCGTCACTGGCCTGGTAGGTCATGCGGTCCTCGCCCACGAAGCCCTTCTCGGGGTAGTAGGTGGCGATGGTGGGGAATTTCCACAGCTCGCCGTGCTCGGGGGTGTCCAGCACGGTGTAGGTGAGCGGGTCGCCGTCGGGGTCGTGCGCCTGGTAGAAGACGTCCTGCTGGGAGTTGCGGTTGAGGGTGTAGGACTGGTCCTCGGCGATGGGCAGGTCGTTGACCGGTTTGACCATGATCTGCACCGCGCCTTCGACGGTGAAACCGGTCCCGTCGCTCACGCGATAGCGAAAGAAGTCCTCGCCCGACCAGTCGCGATCCGGCGTGAATCGCACCAGGCCGTTGTCCAGTTGGACGAGCCGTCCGTGCGCGGGCCGGTCGAGCAGCGCCACCGCGAGCGGGTCGCCGTCGGGATCTTCGTCGTTGGCCAGCAGGTCGCGTTCCAGCGGGGTGTCTTCGAGGGTGATGAAATGATCGTCCCGCACCCGCGGCGGATCCGGCACCGGCGTGACGCGCACCTGCACTTCGCCCATCGCCAGCCCGCCCTCGGCGTCGCGCAGAAGGTAGGTGAACTGGTCGTCGCCGAAGAAATTGTCGCGCGGAGTGTACCGCACGCGCCCGTCCGGCAGAATTCGCGCCCGGCCGAAATCCGGCCGGCTCACGGAGTCCACGGTCAACGCGAGATCGCGCGGGTGATGGTCGTTGGCCAGCACGTCCACGAGCGCGACGGTGTCCTCGTCGGTTGTCACGTCGTCGGGCTCCGCCACCGGTGGTTGATAATCGTGACGGGCGCTGTAGGTGACGCCTTGGCGGGCCCCGGCTCCGGCCGGATCGCGCACGATGAAGGTCAGCGTTTCGCTGCCTTCCCAATCCGGCGCGAGCGGCGTCACCCGGGCCACCCAGTCGGGACCGATGTCCACCCGCAAGGCGGTGGCGCCCTGGACCTCCCATTCGAGCCGCGTCAGCTCGTCGTCGGGATCGCTCACGTACTGCCGCAGGGGCAGCGGGAAGAAGGGGGCGCCCACGCGGACGATCTGGTCCGGCAACGGCAGCAGTTGCGGCGGCTGGTTGGTCTGGCCCGGGCCGGGGATGCGCCCGGTGTGGGCGGCGTTACGCTGGAAGGCCGCCCAGACGAGATTCGAGGCCGCCACGGGCGTGGGCAGTTCCCACGCGTACACGCTGTAGCGTCCTTTTCGCGAGGAACCGGGTTGAGTGGCGGAATAGGCCGCGTCGTCAATGGAGGCCGTCACGATGTCCAGCCGGCCGTCGCCATCCAGGTCGGTCAGCGTGGCGGCCGGGGATTTGCCGCGCGAAAAGCCGCCCGTCTGCTCCAACGGCAGCACCTGCGTCAGGGCGCTGTCCGGCCAGGCGATGGGTTCCCCCGCGGCCGTCCAGGCCCGCACCCCGCCCAGGGCGTCGGTCACGCCGTGGGCGGCAAATTGCGACAACATCCCGTTCACCGTGGTCACGATGTCCCGCTGACCGTCGCCGTCCACGTCCGCGATGAGGGGCAGGGAACGCAACCGGTGATAGCCGCTGATCATCACCGGCCAGCCCGGCAGGTCAAACCCGTCGCTGCCGAGCAGGTGGAGCTTGCGCGATTGCGTGCTGGCGACGGCGATCTCCAGCCGTCCGTCATGATTCACGTCCGCCAGCGCCGGCGGGCTCAGGAACGCCTCGTCCACCAGCACCGGCCAGCCCTCGGCGATCCGCCCCTTGCGGTCCACCAGAAACACGCCGCCCGCGAAGCCGTGTTCCCGGCCGGCCCGGGGATCGTAACCGGCGATGACGACGTCCTCCTCGCCGTCGCCGTTCACGTCGCCCACCACCGGGCTGGTGTACAACTTCGTGTCCAGGTCCGCCGTCCAGACCGGTTCGTCCGGGCGGGTCAAATCGAACAGGGCCAGTTGCCGGCAGCCGCTCACCGCCACGATCTCCAGGTCGCGGTCGCGGTCAAAATTGCCCACCGCCGCGAACATCCGGGGCGCGTCCGCCTCGCGGGGGCAGGAATCCAGCTCCCAGCGGGCCAGCAACCGGCCGGTCGCGTCAAACACCGCCAGCTCGCGACGCAGGTTCCCGCCGGGCTTGGGCCGCGCGGCGTAGCAAATCAGCTCCAGCCGGCCGTCCTGATTCACATCCGCCAGCGTCTTGCCGGTGGTGGTGGCGTCGAGGGTCACCGGCCAGGCGCCCGCCACCGGCGTGCCGTCCGCGTGAAAGGCGCACACCCGGCCCTCCTCGCCGGTTTCCGCGAACACCTCGCAACTGCCGTCACCGTCCACGTCGCCCACGGCGGGGATGTCGGAATACGGCTCCCCCCGGCCCAACGGCGCCGACCAGCGCAACGCCCCGTCCCCATCAAACACCTTCAGCTCCGCCGGGGCGCCGGTCACGCCGCCGGTCTGGACCCGCAGGATTTCCCGCGGACCGTCACCGTCCAAATCCGCCACCACCACCTCCCGCCAGTCGTTGGTTGGATAGAAGGCGTCACTGGCGAGATGCCGCGGCCAGCCCGGACGCAAACGACCGTCCAGGTACACCAGATGGGTCAGCCATTCGCCCACCACGGCGCCGTCCTTGCGGGCCACCAGGCGCAGGCTGTGAAAGCTGTTCGCCGGCAGCGCCCGCGTGTCCCACCACCCCAGCACGTCGTCCATGATCGGGTGCCGCCCGCCGTCCGCCAGGGTGATGCCGTCCGCCGACCACTGCCGCGGCAGCCGGCCCGCGCCGTGTTCGAGCGTGAACGTGCGGCCCGCGCCGAAGACCGTGCCGCGCAGCTCGATGATCTCCCCCGCGCGCAACCAGTCGTTGTGCCGGGGCGCCGTCAGGACCACGTTGCGCACCGTCACCCGCGCCCGGTCCATCGCCGTCTGGCCCGCGTGATCCCACACCACCAGCCGCACGCTGTACGGCCCCTCCTTCAACACCGCCGTGTCAAAGTCCGTCACCAACGCGTCGTCCACGACCGGGGTGTCGGATTCATGGAAGGTCACCCATTCATCCGGGTGACTCCCCTCGCCGTATTCGAGCCGGTACCCGGCGAAGTCGTCCCCCGCCGCCGTGCCGCGCAGGGGGATCCGGCCCGACAACACCTCGGGCGGCTTCAGCCGCGCCGTGGGCAGCGGACGGACCACCCGCACGGCCTGGTAGGCGTTCAACCGGCCCGTGCCCACGAAGTGATCCGTGCGCACCTCCTCGACGGCGTTGCGCAGCACGTCCACCAGCTCGGCGCGGGTGAACTCCGGATGCCGCGCCAGCACCAGCGCCGCCACGCCGGTCACCTGCGGCGCGGCCATCGAGGTGCCGCTGAGGAACTCGTACCGGGCGTTGGGCAGCGTGGAAAGGATCAGCTCGCCCGGCGCGGCCAGATCCACGAAGGAACCGAAATTCGCGAACCCCGCCCGCTCGTCGCGATTGTCGGTGGCGGTCACGGCGAGCACGTCATCGAGCGCCGCCGGGTAAAAGGGATCGTCATTGCGGCTGTTGCCGGCGGCGGACACCACCAGCACGCCGGCGTCGGCGGCTTCCTGAATGGCCTCCTGCAGGGCGAGGCTTTGCTCGGGCAACCCCCAGCTCGCGTTGATCAGGCGCGCGCCGTTCGCCACGGCGTATTCGATGCCGTCCACCACGTCGGCCACCGACGCCCGCCCGTCTTCGTTGAACGATTTGACGGCCATCAACGTGCTCACCCAGCACAGGCCGGTCACCCCGATGTCGTTGTCGCCCCGCGCGCCGATGATGCCCGCCACGTGCGTGCCGTGCCCCTGGTCGTCCATCGGGTCGCCGTCCCCGCTCACGAAATCGTAGCCGTGCACGTCGTCCACGTAGCCGTTGCCGTCATCGTCCAGTCCGTTGCCGGGGATTTCGCCGGCGTTGACCCACACGTTGGATTCGAGGTCGGGATGGAAATAATCAATGCCGCTGTCAATCACCGCCACCCGCACCGCGCCGGCGTCGCGCACCAGCGCCCAGGCCGCCGGCGCCTGCAAGTCCGCCCCCGGCGTGCCCTCCTGCTGGCCGGTGTTCTCCAGCGCCCATTGGCGGGGAAACTCGAAATCGTCGGGCCGGGTTTCCGCGGGAGCTTCCCCGGTCAAACGCACCACGTAATTCGGCTCCACCCACGCCACCTCCGGCCGGTTGCGCAGGCGCGCCATCGCGTCCGCGACGGCGTTCGTGTCCGCCAGGCGCAACCGCACCAGGCCGGTGAACACCGAGTCCCGGCGTCCCTGCAACGCCCGGGCGAACCGCCGGGCGGGCGGCGCCTCCCGGCCCTCCACGCCGGCCAGCCGCACCACGCCGGCCCGGCTGATCCCGCTCAGGCCCGGCCGGAACCGCACCAGCAGCTCGCCCGGCACCGTTTCCGGCGCGGGCGGGGGATCCGGCGATTCCGCCGCCGCGACCGCCGGAGGCGCGTTCGTCGCGCCGCCGGAGGCGGCCGCCCGGCTCCCGCCGACCAGACACAACCCGGCCACCGCCGCCGCCATTGCCCGCCGCGGCGCGCGGCGTCGGCTCAAGCCTTTGAACATCCGCATGATCACGCCATTTTACCCGCTCTCCCGAAAAGCCCGGCCTTCGGGAACGCCCCACCACAGCCAGAACGATGCCATCCCCGCGCCCAACTGGCAAAAAGTTCCCCCCGCGCGGCGCCGGACGAAAACCCGGGACGCGCGACGCCGGAAAAGCGTTCGTCGCGCCGCCCCGGAAGGCCGTTTCGCCGGGGGCAAAAGGCGCGGCGACTCGCGCCCCGGCTTCCGGCGTTGAATCCCGGCGGGCGGCGGGCCTATCGTCTCCTTCGTTTGAACGCGAATTTCGAGTCCCTCACGCCGCCGCCCCGCCTCCCGGGCGAACCCCGATTGGTGCTGGCCTCGGCGTCTCCCCGGCGGCGGGAGCTGCTGGCCCGGATCCGCCCGCGCTTCACCGTGCGGCCCGCCGCCGTGGAGGAGCATGCCGGCGGGCCGCTGACCGCCCGGGAAACCGCCCTCCTCAATGCCCACCGCAAGGCGCGCGCGTTCTCCCTTCCGGATTGCCTGGTGCTGGGCGCCGACACGGTGGTCTGCCTCGGCGAAACCCTCCTGGGCAAGCCGCCCGACCGGCGCGTCGCCCGGGAGATGCTGGCCCGGTTGCAGGGGCGCGCGCATCGGGTCATCACGGCGGTCTGCCTGCGGCACCGGCGGCGCGAGCGGCTTTTCGCGGAGACCACGTGGGTCACCTTCCGTCCGCTCACCGCCGCTCAGATCGCCCGGTACCTGGCGCGCGTGAATCCGCTGGACAAGGCGGGCGCTTACGCCATTCAGGAGCACGGCGGGGAACTGGTGGCGGAATTGCGCGGCTCGTTCTCCAACGTGATGGGGCTCCCCCTCGAACGGCTTTGCGCCGAATGGCCGGTCGAGTGGTTCGAGCCGTGATCCCGCCCCCCCGGCGGATGACGAGCCCCGGCCTCCGCCCTGTCCGAAGGGGGAGCAGCCGCGTGGGGGAACGCGCGGCCGATGGCGGGGAGGGGCGTAAACCGCCTCCCGGCTTGCGGGCCGGGTTCTCCGGTCCGGCGTTTTCCGCCGGGCGCTCAGCGCCCGGGAAACCGCGCCGCCGTTTCGGAGGCTTCCTCCTCTCCGCGGCGCGCTTTCCCGGGCCCGGAATGCCCGCGGATGCGGGCGATGTTGGCCTCGATGCGTTGCCAGTAGGGATTGGGGCCGTCGGGGTAGGGATCGTTGAGAAACCGGTGCAGGCCCTCCAGTTCGTGGTCGAGCCGCGGCTTGACGTAGTTTTCCCAAAACTCGGGCGTTTTGCGGATCAGCTCCTCGGCGCTGTCAAAGGTGGTCAGGGCGGAGGTGCGTCCCTCGTTGAACACGGCGGCCTCGGCAAACTCCTCGTAAAGGATGGGCAGTTTGTCCACGTAATCGGCGGCGGCCATCTGCCCGAGCAGGTCGCCGGTGGCCAGCGCGCATCCCACCAGTTTTTCCTCCTCGCTCTGGAAGGGGATTTCGCGGGGCCGGGAGCCGACGCCCGTGCATTGAATCATGTGCTGGATGGCCCGGATTTCCGGGGGGGAAAAACCCTTCGCGGGCAGGCATTCGGCGGCGAAGTCCGCGCTCCGCTGGACATGCACGGGGGTGTATTTGGCGCCCGTGCCTTCGCGGTCGTCCCGGCGTTTGAGATAGCCGGTGTCATGCAGCAGGATGGCCAGCAACCCCAGCTCGAACAGGCGGCGGGGCAGGCGGGGCTCCGCGCCCAGCGCGTGCCGGCGGCGCAGGATGCGCGTCATGCACAGGGTCCCCTGCAGGGTGTGTTCCACGTCGTGATAGCGGGTGTCAATGGATTGAAAGCCGGGGTGGCCACCGCAAAAACAGTCAATGACCAGTCCGAAGTTGCGGGGCACGAAAAGCCGGTCGCCCTCGGGAAACATCTCCAAATAGGCGAGCTGCACCTCGTGGGCCACCGCCGTGGGATCCCGTGTGTCTTCGACTGCGAACATTGGCGGCAACGTACCGCAGCCTTTCCCTTCGCGCACGTGAAAATCTGACGTTTCGCGCCCGCGGCGCGCCGGCGAAAGCGCCCCCGGCCCCGGCGGGCGGAGGGCGGCGCCCGCCTTTCGGCCGCGAAGCCCCGAGGTCCGGCGCCGCCTTCCCGGCGGCGGCTCGGAGGTTGAATTCCCGGCGCGTTTTCCGCACACTGCGCCCATGTCGAATGTGCCTTCGGTCGTGGAACGT
This sequence comes from uncultured Verrucomicrobiota bacterium, assembly GCA_964601985.1. Lineage (GTDB taxonomy): Bacteria > Verrucomicrobiota > Verrucomicrobiia > Limisphaerales > J093 > J093. The sequence continues at coordinate 46,193 of CAZRPT010000126.1, read as the reverse complement.
CTGGCGGTGTGCAGCTGGTCGCTGCAACCCGAGTCCGCCGACGATTTGTTTGCCAAGCTCGACGCCACCGGTCTGGCGCGCACGCAGATCGCGCTGGACCCGATCCGCGAGAACGCGGAGGGCCGCTGGAGCGACTTCCGCTCCCGCGCCGAGGCGCGGGGGGTGACCTGCGTCTCCGGGATGTTCGTCACGGTGGGCGAGGATTACTCGACCCTCGAAAGCATCCGGCGCACCGGCGGCGTGGTGCCGGACGAGACGTGGGAGGAAAACTGGCGCCACATCCGGGCCAACGCCGAGCTGGCGGCGGCGCTGGGGCTGCCGTTCGTGAGCTTCCACGCGGGCTTTCTGCCGCATGATTCCGCCGACCCCGCCTTCGCCAAGTTGAAGGAGCGCATCACCCGCATCGCCGAGGTGTTCGCCGCGCGCGACATCACGCTGGGGTTCGAGACCGGCCAGGAAACCGCCGGGACGCTGGCCGCGTTTCTGGAGCAACTGAACGCGCCGAACGTGGGCGTGAATTTCGACCCCGCCAACATGCTCCTCTACGACAAGGGCGACCCCGTGGCGGCGCTGCGCACGCTGGCGCCGTGGCTGAAACAGGTGCACCTGAAGGACGCCGTCCGCACCAGGACCCCCGGCACGTGGGGCGAGGAAGTCGTCGTGGGCACGGGCGAGGTGGACTGGCCGGCCTTCTTCGCCGTCTTGGACGAGCTGGGCTACAGCGGCAACCTCTGTCTCGAACGCGAAGCCGGCGACCAGCGCGTGGCCGACCTCAAGGCGGGGCGGGAATTCATCGCGTCACTCGTCCGCTGAGAGCCGTCCGGCTTCCGGGACGAAGAAAAACAGGTTTCCCCCCGGGCCGGGAGACCCGGAAAAGGGCGGGCGCGTCGCCGCCGGGCCCTTTTCCGGGTCTTCGCTCTTTCGGTCCGCTCCTCCGCGACGGCGCCGGGCGGCAAAATTTTTCGGGGATTCCCGGATTTTGGCATTGTCTTCGGTTGGTGCATCAGACAATCCTATGTTCGGAATGTGCGTTTTAACTTTGTGTAAAGTTGGCCCGGCGGTCGGAACGCGCGAAAAAGCGCGCCCAACGACGCCGCGGCCGGCGCCCCCAGGGGACGCCAACGGCATTCTCCCGCGCCGGAAAGAGGCCGGCGCCGCCCTCGAATCATGAAGTTACTGGCTCGACTGTTCCAATCGTCGGTGGGGAAGAAACTGGTGATGGCCGCCACCGGGGTGGTTTTGGTGCTGTTTGTCTGCGGACACATGGTGGGCAACCTCCAGATGTTCCTCGGCCCCGAGGCCATCAACCGCTACGCCCATTTTCTCCAAAGCAACCATGAAGTGTTGTGGATCGTGCGGCTGGTGATGCTGACCTGCGTGAGCCTGCACATCTGGGCGGCCCTGCAGGTGTGGTCGGAGAACCGCGCCGCCCGGCCGGTGGGTTACGCCGGCGATCCCGTGCCGCCGGCGGCCAGCTACGCCTCGCGCACCATGATCATGAGCGGCTTGATCGTGGCCACCTTCATCATTTACCACCTCCTCCATTACACCGTCTGCGTGCCGGCCGTCAATTTCACCGGCGCGGATTTCACCCGCTTGCAGGAGACCACCGAGCTCGGTCTGGAACGGCACGACGTGTACCGGATGGTGGTTCTCGGTTTCCGGCAGCCGCTGGTGTCCTTCTTTTACCTCCTGGGCGTGGGATTGTTGTGCCTGCACCTGAGTCACGGCATTCAGGCGATGTCCCAGTCGCTGGGCTGGACCACCCATCGCTGCCGGCCGGTGGTGGAACGGGCGGCGACGATCGTGGCCGTGGTGTTGTTCGTGGGGTACGCCTCCATTCCCGTGGCCGTGCTGCTCCGCCTCGTGGGCTCGACTGTGACGAAGTAAGACGATGAAACTCGAATCGCGAATTCCCTCCGGACCGCTGGAACAGAAATGGACCCGGCACGTGGCCGAGATGCGCCTCGTGGCGCCCAACAACAAGCGGCGCTACCGCGTCCTGGTGGTCGGCACCGGCTTGGCGGGCGCCTCGGCCGCCGCCTCCCTCTCCGAGCTGGGATACCAGGTCACGGTCCTCACCTTCCACGACACCGCCCGCCGGGCGCACTCGATCGCCGCCCAGGGCGGCATCAACGCCGCGAAGAATTACCAAAACGACGGCGACAGCGTGTGGCGGCTCTTTTATGACACGGTCAAGGGCGGCGACTTCCGGGCGCGCGAGGCGAACGTGTACCGCCTGGCCGAGGTCAGCTCGAACATCATTGACCAGTGCGTGGCCCAGGGCGTGCCCTTCGCCCGCGAATACGGCGGCCTGCTGGCCAACCGCTCCTTCGGCGGCGCGCAGGTGTCCCGCACCTTTTACGCCCGCGGCCAGACCGGGCAGCAGTTGCTGCTGGGCGCCTACTCGGCGCTGATGAAGCAGGTCGGCGCCGGCGCGGTGACGCTGGTGCCCAACACCGAGATGCTCGACCTCGTGGTGGTGGACGGCCACGCCAAGGGGGTCATCACCCGCAACCTCAACACCGGCAAGATCGAGCGCTGGTCCGCCGACGCCGTCCTGCTGGCCACCGGCGGTTATGGAAACGTCTTCGACCTCTCCACCAACGCCCGCGCCTGCAACGCCACCGCCATCTGGCGCGCCCACCGCCGCGGCGCCGGCTTCGCCAATCCCTGCTTCGTCCAGATTCACCCCACCTGCATCCCGGTCTCCGGCGATTACCAGTCCAAGCTGACCCTCATGTCCGAGTCCCTCCGCAACGACGGCCGCTGCTGGGTGCCGAAAAAGGCCGGGGACAAACGCCGGCCCCAGGACATCCCGGAGGACGAGCGCGATTACTACCTCGAACGGATGTACCCCGCCTACGGCAACCTCGCTCCGCGCGACATCGCCAGCCGCGCCGCCAAGCGGGTGTGCGACGAGGGCCGGGGCGTGGGCGAGAGCGGCCTCGGGGTGTACCTCGATTTCTCGGACGCCATCCAACGGCTGGGCGTCGAAACCGTCCGCGAGCGCTACGGCAACCTCTTCGACATCTACCACGAAATCACCGCCGAAAACGCCTACGAGACCCCCATGCGGATTTTCCCCGCCGTCCATTACACGATGGGCGGCCTCTGGGTGGACTACAACCTCATGTCCACCATCCCCGGCCTGTTCGTGCTGGGCGAGGCGAACTTCTCCGACCACGGCGCCAACCGCCTCGGCGCCTCGGCGCTCATGCAGGGGCTGGCGGACGGCTACTTCGTCATCCCGCTGACCATCGGCGATTACCTCGCCACCCAGCCGCGCAACGCCACCCCGCCCACCGACCGGGCGGAGTTCCAGGAAGCCGAGGAAGCGGTCACCGGCCGCATCCAGCGGCTGCTCGCCGTCCAGGGCAAACGGAACGTCTCGGAATTCCACCGGCGGCTCGGCCGCATCCTGTGGGATTACTGCGGCATGTCCCGCAACCGCGAAGGCCTCCGGAAGGCGCTCAAGGAAATCCCGCCGTTGCGCGAGGAGTTCTGGCGGAACGTCAACATCTTGGGCGACGGAAACAGCCTCAACCAGTCCCTCGAACGCGCCGCCCGGGTGGCCGACTTCCTCGAACTGGGCGAATTGATGTGCCGCGACGCCCTGGCCCGCGAGGAATCCTGCGGCTGCCACTTCCGCGAGGAATACGAGGAGGCCGGCGAGTGCAAACGCAACGACGAGCAATTCGCCCACGCCGCCGTCTGGGAATGGCAGGGCGAGGAGCGGGAGCCGGTCCGCCACGTGGAACCCATCGAGTACGAGCGCGTGCATTTCACCACCCGCAGCTACAAATAAGCCCGAGATTTTTGCGACCCAGGCCGCAATCGCCGAACGATCATGAAAGTCACGCTGAAAATCTGGCGCCAGAAAGACGCGAACTCCCCGGGGCGCTTCGAGACCTACGAGACCCCCACCCTGAACCCGAACATGTCGTTCCTCGAGATGCTGGACGTGGTGAACGACGCGCTGGCGACAAAGGGGATCGAGCCGGTGGCCATCCCGCACGACTGCCGCGAAGGCATCTGCGGCACCTGCGGCCTCACCATCAACGGCCGCCCGCACGGCCCCGGCAAGGGCACCGCCACCTGCCAGTTGTACATGCGCGACTTCAAGGACGGCGAGACCATCACCGTCGAGCCCTTCCGCGCCAAGCCCTTCCCCGTCATCAAGGACCTGGTGGTGGACCGCTCGGCCTTTGACCGGATCATGCAGAAGGGCGGCTTCATCAGCGTGCGCACCGGCTCCCCCCAGGACGCCAACGCGCTGCCCGTTCCCAAGCCCGCCGCCGAGCTGTCCATGGACGCCGCCCAGTGCATCGGTTGCGGCGCCTGCGTGGCCGCCTGCAAGAACGCCAGCGCCATGCTCTTCGTCTCCGCCAAGGTCTCCCACCTCGGCCTCCTGCCGCAGGGCCAGCCCGAGCGCACCCGCCGCGTGCTGGCCATGGTCGAGCAGATGGACAAGGAAGGCTTCGGCAACTGCACCGTCACCGGCTCCTGCGAGGCCGTCTGCCCGAAGAACATCAACCTCGCCTTCATCTCCCGGATGAACCGCGACTACGCGATGGCCCTGCTCAAGGGCGAATGAGACCCGCCGCAATTGATTTCTGCGTTTTCCGCTTGCAGGTGGAATTCGCCTGCCCGGGTGTGGCGGCCGACGGGGCGGGCGCTGAAATGGCCTCCTGCTGCCCGCCGGGTTCCCCAACCCGGCGTTTTCCGCCCGGCTCTCAACCCCGAAGGTTCAATTCCCCGACAATGGGAGTGCCGTCGGGGGCGTCGCCGCCCTCGCGCAGATGCTCTGCGGGATCGGCGTAGCCGGGGATGATGCGTGTCAGTTGCGCTTCGGTGGCGCCGAGGTGTTTCCGGATCAATTCGCCGAGCACCGAGCGATAATCCACCGCGCGGCCGAGGTAACGCCCCTTCACGGCGAACAGGCTCCCTTCATCGCCCACCGTCCAGGAGTCGTTGTCGCATTGATACACCCCGCCCGCGATGCCGCCGCCGGCCACGAACATCGCCCCCGCTTCGGCGTGGTCGGTGCCGTTGGAGCCGTTTTCCTTCGAGGTCCGGCCGAACTCGGAGAGGGTGACCACCACCGTGTCCCGCCACAACGCGGGGTCGGCGTCCAGCAGGAACCGGCGCACCGCGTACAACGCCCAGCCCAAGCGGGCCAGCAAGCCGGCGTGTTTGCCGTCCAAGGCGCCCTGCCGATTGTGGGTGTCGAATCCGGTGAGCTGGGTTCCGGCGATCACCGCGTCGGTGCCGGCCAGAATCTGCGTCGCCACTTTGAGATACCGGAAGAAGCGATAAGCGCTGCTCGGAAAGCCCTTCTGGTTGGATTCCCGGTCAATCGGGAACAGATGGGTCGTGCCGTCGGTGTCGAAGAAGTCGTTCTGGTCCACCCCCACGGCCTTGAGGGTCTCGATCGAGTTTTGCAGGGTGCCGCCGGTGCCGTAAAGGAGCTCGCGATTGTCCTTGGCGGGATGCGGTTCGCGGTGGGCGGCGGTAATGGCCGCGAGGAGTTTGGCCTTGTCCGCGCCGTCGTCCGCCACGCCCAGCAAATCGTAACGCTCGGGGTCGCTCAGACTGGGAAAGGCCACCGGTCCGCGCAGGATCAGGGGCGGGGTGCGTTGAACCGACACCGCCGGAAAGGTGCGTCCCTCGTGGAGCCCGGTTTCGACCATCGTCCGGTAGAGCACGCCGGTGCTGTTGAAGTCGTCGTGGGGCGTGCCGTTTTCCCAGTAGCGTTGGGAGTCGAAGTGGGAGCGGGACTGCTTGGGGTAGCCCACCCGGTGGACCACCGCCAGCTCGCCGGCGTTGTACAACGGCGCGAGGTCGCGCAGGGCCGGATGCACGCCGGCGAAGCCGTTGCCCAGATCAATCACGCGGGTCGGGTCGGAATCCACCGGCATCTGGCCGGGCGTGACGGATTGCGGGTCGGGCGCCGGGAGGTGCAACGTGGGCCGGTGGCGCGGCGCGTAGGCGTCGTCGCCCCACGGGATGACGGTGTTGACCGAGTCGTTGCCGCCGCGCAGGAAAATGAACAGCAGCTTGCGCGTGCCGGGCGGCACGGCGCCCGCGGCCACGGCGCGGCGCAGAAAGGCCGGGGTGTTCAACGCGGCGGCGGCCGAGGCGCCCAAGGCGAGGCGCAGGCCGCGATCCAGAAAACCGCGACGGGTGAGGAGCGAAGGAGCGTTCATCGGGAAAAAGCGGATTACTGTTCATGGTTGCGGGGCAGCGCGAGCAGGAAGGCCAGCAGACTGCGCACCCGTTCGTCATAGGCGGCCCCGTCGGCGGACAAATCCGCGAAAGGCGAAGAATCCGGCGCGCCGGTGGCGTCGGCGTTCAGAAAATCCACGGCGGCGCGCCGGTCGAGATCCAGGTTCGCGCGGCCTTCGCCGAGGAACAGCAGATCGAGGAAAAACGCCGCCACGGCGTCCGCGTCGTTCCATTGCTCGGCGGGAAGGCGCTGTTGCAGCAGGGCCACCGGATCGGACACGTTGTTCACGCCGGACCTGCCGTAATCCTCCCGCTTGAGCGGGGCGCGGTCGGGCAGGAGGAAGTTTTGCGTGAAGCGCATCCGCTCGACCAGCGACGCCGTGCTGATCCAGTCGCGACCCAACTCCGGCCAGCCGTCGGGATCCTCGCGTTCGAACAGCTCCATGTTCATCCGTTCGAGCGGCCCGGCGAGGTCGTAGCCGTCGGTGTCGGCGGTGTAGCCGCCCTCCGGCCGGGCCGCCCGCAACTGGCGCACGGTGGCCACCACGAATTCGAGCGGCGTACGCACCTTCTGCCGGGAGGCGGCGTGCCCGCGGAACAGGTCGGAGGCGAAGATCACTGCCAGCACCTGCCGCAGATTGCCGCGCCGACCGTCCGGGCCGGGCCGGTCCCAGGCCGCCATGCACTCCTTGATCAGGCGGCCCTCGGGCGACAGATCGGGATCGGTGTAGTCATGGACGCCGTGGTGGAAATTCTCGTGCACGAACAGCCGGCAGAGCTTCACGGAGATGAATTCCTGCGTGTAGGGCAGGTTGGCCAGGTGCGCGAGCACATCGTAGCCGTCCCGGATGCCGGCGTCGCCGGAGCGACGCGGAATGACCAACTGGTAGGGTTCGCCGGCGTGGGGCGGACCGAAACGCGCGTCCACCGTGCGGCCCGGAAAGAGGAGCTTGCCGCCGGTGTCGTGCCGCGAACTCCGGAACCAGAAGGCCCAGACGCCGGGATCGGTGTCGGGATCCTCGACCGGTTCGGCCAACGGATTGTCCGCCTGCTCGGGCGGCAGCTTGGCCACCCGCCAGCCGGTCCAGACCCGGCTCAGCTCCTCGATGTCGTCCTGCGTGTAGCCGTTGTCCACCCCCATGGTAAACAGCTCGAGCAGCTCGCGCGCGTAATTCTCGTTGGCCCGCCCCGCCCGGCTGCTGACGGTGTCGAGGTAGATGATCATGGCGGGACTCTCGGCGCTGATCCGGAGCAGGTCGTAAAAGGTGCCGTTGGGATTCAGCAGCACCTCGGTCCAGCGCTGGAGCTCACGAAACTCGAAATGCGTGGCCACCCGGCGCGCGGTTTGCGATTCCTCGACCCGTCGCCTCACCCAGTCGCGGCTCTTGGTGTACCAGGTGGTGAAATGGTTGTCCCAGAACTGGAGGAGCGTTTGCAAAAGCTGGCGTTCGGAACGCACCGCGTGCAGCAGAAACCACGCCCGCAGGTCGTCAATCACCGCCTCGCCCGCTTCGAGCTTCTCCCGCAACGCGCCCGGCAGATAGCGGGTGGGCACCAGGCTGTGAGTCGTGTCAATGCCGTCACCGGGCCGGCTGCCCGCGCCCGAAAGCCGCACCGTCAGGTTCCGGCCCTCCGTGGTGGGCAGATACCAGTAGCTCACCGTGTAGGTCCCGCCCCGGACGAGGCGCGGCGTGATCTCCTGCCAGACGGAAGAACCGCGGGTGGTGCCGCCCTGGGTGGCCACCAGATGCAGTCCGTAGGCGCCCGAATGTTTGATCGTCGCGCTGCGGGTCGTGTCGGCGAGGTTGTCGGAGATGGTCCACGCCGTTTCGAGGGGCGACTCGAAATCGCCGTTGCGGATCAGGTTCGGTCCCCCGCCAGGGGTGTCGCCCGCCACCAGCTCCAGATCGTCCAGATACACCTCGCCCGGCGCGCTCGGATAGATGTAGAGACGCGAGCTGGTGGCGATGCCGGTCCAGACCACCCGCTCCCAGCCCAGCTCGGGCAACGGCGCGTCCAGGTCCGACTCGTCAATCGTCTCCGGCGCCAGTTGCTCGGCGAGGTAGGCCTCCGGTCCGATGGCGTCCGGCCCGGTCAGCACCCGCTCGATCAAGTCCGGCGTCGGGCCGTAAGCCAGCCGGTTCAGCGCCACCGATCCCAGCAGATGCGCGGCGTCCACCGGCTCCTGCCGCAACCGGTAAAAACGCGGCGCCGCGGCACTCCCGGCGGTCCAGGTGTAGCCCTCCACCGTGCCGTGGGGATCGGCTTGATAACCGCCCGTCACGTCGCTGGAAGACTCGATGACGAAGGCGGCCACCCCCGGCGCGGGCGGAAACTTCAGTTGCAATCCGCCCGCCGTGAGCGACCAGGTCAACCGCGGCGGCGGGGATGATTCGGCCACCAGCTCCCCGGCCAAGCCCGCGAAACCGCAGACCAGCCCGGCCCGCCAAACGATGCGAAAACAGCTCATGCAGGCTGACACTTTAGCACGCGACATGCCAACGTGCGGAGAATTTCATGGGCCGTTTCCCGGGATTCCATGCCGCGCCTCCCCCGAAAAAAGCGAAAAACCCAACGACTTGAGAGGGCGACCGGTCCGGAAAAGGGCATGTCTCCGCATGGCGGTTGCAGTTGGTTTTTGCATTTTTTGCTTGAGGAGCGACTTGCTTGTCCGGGTAGCACCCGCCTCTGGCGGGTCGGGCCGGGCCCGCCCGGCTCCCCGATGCGCGGGAACGGGGTTCTTCGGTCCGGTTGCGCGTTCTTCGTGGCCCCGGGTATTCCGGCACGCGTGATGCCGGGGAAACGGCCGTGATTAAAGGACGCGGGGGGCTGCCCCGGCAGGGAAATCCGAAACCCGAAAGAAAGCGCACGTCTTTTCTTCCGATCTGCTGACTTGAGCCGCCGGGGGGCGGCGAAAGGGATTCGTCCGGCAGGACGAAGGCCCGCGGGGCCGAGCGCGGGGGCACGCGCGAGCCCATCGCCGGCTTCCAGCCGGCCCGGCGGGCGAGGAAAGGCAGCCGCCGCGTAAAGCGGCAGCTTGGCAGATTGGAAATCCGCGTCGGACGGAGGATGACGGGGCGGGGCGGCTTCCGAAGAGCGGACGCCGGAAATGCCTGCTCTCTGACGGAACTCCGGCCGCTTCCGGACGAAACAGGACCGGGAAAAAAAAAGAACCCTTCCGACGGCGGAAGCACCTTTGCTCCGCCGTCGGAAGGGGGAAATCAGCGCGCGTCGCGGAGCGCGCGAAGGAAGGTTCGGCGCCTAATCGGCGAACGCATCCCACGCGGGATGCACGACCGCCTCGTCGGGACTGTAGAGCGCCACGGGGGCGACCTCCAGTGCGGCGGGGGCCCGAACTTCCTGAGTGGCGGGGTCGGGAGATGCCCCGACACAGCCGCCGGTGACGACCGACGTCGTCGTGATCCAGGCGGCAAACAAAAGGCTGGTCAGTTCCATAACAATGACAAACGTACTGCATTAGCACTCTAGCGTCCAGTGGAAAATCGCATGGTGACGATGAGCAAAACTGCGGATCCCACCCCGGCGAGACGGCCCGCGAACCTGACGGGAGGGCGGACGGCATGACGGAGGGAACGGCCATGGGGCGGAGGCGGGAGAATCCGGCGAGCGTCCCGGCGCGTCCGCGGGGTGGCGCCCGCTCCCCGTAGCGCGGACTTTCAGTCTGCCGTTCCACCGGCTTCCAGCCGGCCGGGCGGACGAGCAAAAGCGCCCCCCGCGCAAAGGGGAACGCCGAGCCGGCCGATTTCCGCATCGCTCAATACACCCCGCGGGTCCGCATCCGGATGCGATACAACGCGGTGCTGGCGGTGATGAACAATTCATCCCGCCGGGGACCGCCGAAGCAGACGTTGGCGGTCCAGCGTTCGGGCACGGGAAGGTGCTGGATTTGCGTCCCCCGGGCGTCGAACACCGTCACCCCGGGGCCGGTGAGGTAAACATTTCCCGCGTCGTCCACCGTCATTCCGTCTGACCCCAGGGCGCAGAACAGGCGCTTGTCCGTGAGCGCGCCGTCAGGCTGGATGGTGTAGGCCCAGGTTTTTTTCGCGTGGATGTCCGCCACGTAGAGCGTGCGCCCGTCCGGCGTGCCGATGATGCCGTTCGGTTGCTCCAGGTCGGTGGCCACCGGTTTGAGCGCGCGCCGGTCGGGGGAGAGGAAATAGACGTGCTGCCCGCCCTGCTGACCGGCCGGATCGCGATGTTTCCACCACGGGCGTTTATAGAGCGGATCGGTGAAATACACCCCGTTGTCCGGGCGCACCCAGAGATCGTTCGGGCCGTTGAGCAGCTTGCCCCGGAAATCCCGCACCAGCACGCGGGGCCGGCGCGCCAGGGGAATGAGCCACAACTCGTTTTTCTCGTCCGCGCAGGCCAGCAGATTGCCGTCCCGGTCGAAGAAGAGCCCGTTCGAGCGGCCGCAAGGTTGGAGGAAGGTTTCGAGCCGCTGATCGGTGGTCCACACCAGAATGCGGTCGTTGGGCTGATCGGTGAAATAGACGTTGCCCGGGGCGTCCGCGGCGGGGCCCTCGGTGAACTTGCAGGCGTCGGTGAGCTTTTCCAGCCGCGCGCCGGGCGCGGTGACCTCCGCCGCCGGAAGCAGGAACGGAACGAGCAGTCCCCCCATCGTCAACAACAGGAATGTTTTCATGGTCGGCCGATTCGGTGTGTGCGCGCCGACCCTACCTTCTCCCGGGGGGGAGTCAACCCGGGAGGCGCGGGCTCCCATCCGCAACCCGCCCGCCCCGCCGGCGGAAAGCCGAAGGCCGAAGGAAATCCGAATTCCGAAAGGGCTCCCCGGAAGCGGTGAGGTGAGGAGGAGGCTCTCCGTAGCGCCGGTTTCCAACCTGCCGTTTCGCCGACGTCCAGTCGGCCAAGCGTTCCCCTTTGCGCGGCGGCCGCTCTTCCTCGCCCGCCGGGCCGGCTGGAAGCCGGCGCTACCAAAGCGTGCTTTCTTTCGAATTTCCCTCGGTCCCTCGCTCCCTCGGATTTCCCCCTGCCACGGCGAGGCGGGGGACAAAAAACCGATTTTGTCATTTGCACTGGCGGACGGGTTCGTTTACTGGTTTCGGGTCGTTTATGAAGAAAAACACCCTTCTGTTGGGCGCCGCCTTGGTGGCGTGTTCCGCATTCAGTCTCTCGGCCGCCAAAATCGGCGATCCCGCGGCTCCGCTGGTGATCAAGGAGTGGGTCAAGGGCTCTCCCGTGGACGTGCGTGACGGCAAGCACGTGTACGTGGTGGAGTTTTGGGCCACGTGGTGCCCGCCGTGTCGCGCCAGCATTCCGCACCTGACCGAGGTGCAGAAGAAGTTCAAGGACAAGGGCGTGGTGGTGGTCGGCGTCAGTGATGAGCCGGTGGCCAAGGTGAAACCCTTCGTCGAGCAGATGGGGGCCAAGATGGATTACCACGTGGCCTGCGATGACAGCCGCAAGACCAGCGCCGGCTACATGCGCGCTTACGACCAAAACGGCATCCCCACGGCGTTCATCATCGGGAAAGACGGCAAGGTGCTCTGGTTCGGCCATCCGATGGGCGGTTTGGAGGAGAAGCTCGCCGAGGTTCTCGCGGGCAAATATGACCTGAAGGCCGCCATCAAGGCGGACGAATTCCGGGCGGCCATGGGCGATTACAAGGCGTTGGTGGCCAAGGGCGATCCCGCCGCGAAAGCCGCCGGGGAAAAACTGCTCAAGCTGGCCGGCACCAACGTGGACACCCTGAGCAACATGGCGTTCGAGATCGTGGCGAGCCCGGGCGGTGACCAGCGCGATTTCACCCTCGCCGGCAAGGCCCTGGACAAGGCGGTGGAAGCCAACGGCAAAACCAATGCCCGCCTCACGGGCATCCGGGCGGTCCTGCTGTTCGAATCCGGGGACAAGCAGGGCGGCGTGGCCATGGCCAAAAAGGCGATCACGCTCAGCGAAACCCCGCGGGAAAAACAGCTCTACAATCGCTACGTGGAAATCATGGAGCGCCAGATACAAAAGCAGAAACAGCCGGCTCCCAAGTCGGAGCAATAACGAGAAAAACCAGCTCTTACCGGGCGGACGCCGTGAATCCGGCGTCCGCTTTTTTTTGCCGGACCCGCTTTCCGCCCCGCCCGGGGACGCGCTTCTTCCGCGTTTTTTTTCGTTTCCGAAGATGCTCTCCGCCAGACGGCCCGCGGACCATGCTTCCGCCCGACGCGGGCGCCGCTCCGGACAAACGCCCGGCCGATCCAGCGGCGTTGCCCGTCGGAAACGGACGAAAAAGAGTGCATCTCGTCCGGATTTGAGGGAGTCTGGGCGCGTTCACTACGCAACCATGAAACCTCGGCTTGTTTTGGCGGTCCCGCGGGGACCGGCTTCGGCGGGCGGAAACTCCCGCGAAACGGCTCCGTTTCCCGTCCCGTGTGCCTCCGCGCCGTCCGCCCTGCTTTGGTCATGAACCCGGACTCCCTCCCCGCCGGCAAACACGCCGGTCTCGTCGTAGCCCTGCCGGGGCTGGGCCGGGTGACGCTGATCCAGGCCCTCGTGATCAATCCGGACACCGCCCTCTACCAGACCGACCACGCGGGGGTGCTGGTGAAGGTGTTCGATCTGGACTGCGGGCGGGCGGACGAACTCAGTTACGGCCCCTTCACCAACTATCAGGCCGAGCTGGCCACGTTCGAGGAAATCCGGGCGGTGGAATCCCTGCGGCCGCACGTGCCCGGATGGTTCGGCGGGGACATTGACTACGACCGCAAGTTCGCCTTCATCGCGATGGAGTTTCTGCCGGGCCACAACCTCCGGTCGTGGGCCGAGGAAATCGCGTCGGTGGGCTACGAACCGGCCCGGCTCGACGAATTGTGCCGGGCGGTCATTCAGACCTTCTCCCTGATGGAGCGGTTCCACCGGCACGGGATGCTGATCATTGATTTCAAGCCGGACAACGTGATCCGCCTGCCGGACGGGAGCGTGCGGTTCGTGGACCTCGGGGCGTTTTTCACGCCGCGCCACCGGCGGGATTTGCGCTCCTTCGCCTACGCCGCCACGCCCGACCACGCCGAGGTGGTGATTGACGTCTCAAACCTCCAGGCGCAGGTGCCGCCCACGGTGGCGTCGGACGTGTTTTCCGCCGGCGTGGGACTGTTTGAAATGGCCACCGGCCGGTCGCGGCTGGCCATCGCGCCCGACACCGCCGACCAGATGCTGGCCGAGCCGGCGATGTACCGCTTCCGCGATTCGCAGATCGCCGACGTCTGGAAGGCCTTTCCCCATCTCAAGCCCACCCTGCCGCTCGTCGCAACCCAGCTTCGCGAACGGCGGCTGTTGTTCGCGGAGTTCTGGCACCTGCTCAAGGCCTACGTCGCCGCCCAGGTGCCCGATTGGGAAACCCTCTCCGAAGCGGAACGGGGCAACATCCTGCTGACCACCGGCGCCACCTTCATCCAGGAACAACTGCCCTCCCCCCTCTCGTGGCTCGCCGGCGTCATCGCCCGCGCCACCGTCCTGCGCCGCCTGCGCGTGCCCGGCATGGAGGCGCTCATTCCGCTTCTGGGCAATCCCGCCTCCGAGCCCGCCCGGGCCGATCTCGAAAACCACAACCGCTTCCTCGCCCACCTGCGCGGCCTCGACCTCCCCACCGACTTCGCCCGGCGGCTCAACACGTGGGACGTCCGCCCGGATCCCGCCTCCGGTCATTGGGCCATCGCCGCCCCCGCCGCCTGCTGGCATTTTCAGGACACCGCGAACTTCCTCCACCTCACACGCAGCCATGCCGATGGAGAAGGGCACTCCTACTGGCGGGCCGTGGACGAACTCGAGGCCGACACCTCCCCCGCCGGCCGCCGGCACCTCGGCCAACTGAAAAACGACCACCAAGCCTGGCTGATTTGACCGCCTCCCCGAAGACCGTTTGGTTGCCGGGCAGCGAAGCGCGGAGATCCGAACGGCGAAGAAAATCCGAGGGAGCGAAGACCCGAGGGCCGAGGGAAATCCGAACCCCGAATCCCGAAATCCGAAAAGGAGCGCGCGCTCTTCCGCAACGCAGACTTGCAGTCTGCTGTGTCGCCGGTTTCCAGGCGGCCGGGCAAAAGCGCTGCCTCCCCACCCGTAGCGCCGGCTGTCAGCCTGCGCTACACAGGGGCGCTCCTTTCGGATTTCTCTCGGCCCTCGCTCCTTCGCTCCCTCGGATTTTTCCCCCCTCCGCCCGGCCTTTGAGGGCTGCGTCCTGCGCCAAATCGTTTTCGTTGATGGGGCTGAGTGTTCCCATTGCTTCAGTCGCGTTGCGCCGGTGAAAAATGGCGCGGGAGCAGGGCTGGTCTCCGGAGGTGGTTCGCGGTAGCATGGGCGCCCGTCCCGTCCGCGTCTGGTGTGCCTGCGGCGCGGGAGGGTTTTGCGACCGAAACGAAACAACGAGATTGCGACATGAAAAATCACCCGCATGCCTTGCTGGCGTTGGGAACCGCGGCCGTCCTCCTGTTTTCGGCGGGCTGCGCCACGCACCGCGCTCATTCGGAAAAAGGATCCATCACCTGGGAGCCCTTCGGGACCACCTTTGACGGCGAACCGGTCACCCTCTACACCCTCCGCAACCGTCAGGGCGCCGAGGCGAAGATCGCCAGTTACGGCGGCATCGTGACCACGCTGAAGATGCCGGACCGCAACGGCAAGTATGAGGACATCGTCCTGGGCTATGACAACCTGGTGGGCTACCTGACCAACAGCCCCTACTTCGGCGCGTTGATCGGGCGTTACGGCAACCGCATCGCGAAGGGGCGCTTCACGCTCAACGGGGTGGAATACATCCTGGCCACGAACAATTATCCCAACGCCCTGCACGGCGGCATCAAGGGGTTCGACAAGGTGGTGTGGAAGGCGCGGCCCCACCTGACTCCCGCCGGGCCGGCGCTGGAGCTGAAGTACGTCAGCCGGGACGGCGAGGAAGGTTATCCCGGCACGCTGGACGTGACGGCGGTCTATACCCTGACGGACCACAACGAGCTGCGGCTGGACTTCACCGCCACCACGGACAAGCCCACCATCGTCAACCTGACCCATCACTCCTACTTCAACCTCGCCGGCCGGGGCGACATTCTGGGCCATCAGGTGATGATCGTGGCCGACACCTTCACGCCCGTGGACGCCACCTTGATCCCCACCGGCGAGTTTCGTCCCGTCGAGGGCACGCCGTTCGACTTCCGGCAGCCCACCGCCATCGGCGCCCGGATCAACGAGAACAACCAGCAGCTCAAATTCGGCGGCGGCTACGACCACAACTGGGTCATCAAGAAACCGGAAAAGGTGCTGGGCCTCATGGCGCGGGTCACGGACCCCACCACCGGCCGGGTGATGGAGGTGCTCTCCACCGAGCCGGGATTGCAGTTCTATTCCGGCAACTTCCTGGACGGGACCATCACCGGCAAATACGGCTGGAAATATGAACATCGCAACGGCTTTTGCATGGAGCCGCAACATTATCCCGACTCGCCCAACAAACCCCAGTTTCCCTCGGTGGTGCTGAATCCGGGCGAGGTGTACCGGAACACGATCATCTATCGTTTCTATGCCCAATAAATAAACCGCGAATCCGCGCCGCCCGCCCGTGGTCGGGCGGGCGGCACGCCTGCCCTTCCCGTTTTCCGCCATGTTCTCCGCCCCTGCTCCCCTGTTGGCCGCGTCCGGCGGCTCGTTGACCTCGTTGGACTGGCTCATCATCGCCGGCTATTTTTGCGTGTTGATCGGCCTGGCCTGGTGGGTGATCCGCAAAAACAAGGACACGCCGGACGACTACTTTCTGGCGGGGCGGAATCTGGGCTGGTTCATCATCGGCGCGTCCATCTTCGCCTCGAACATCGGTTCGGAACACCTCGTGGGGCTGGCCGGCTCCGGCGCCACCGACGGGGTGGCGATGGCGCATTACGAGCTGCACGCCTGGTGCCTGCTGGTGCTGGGCTGGGTGATGGTGCCGTTTTACGCGCGGTCCAAGGTGTTCACCATGCCGGAGTTTCTGGAGCGGCGTTTCTCGCCCACGGCGCGCTGGGTGCTCTCCATCATCTCGCTGGTGGCCTACGTGCTGACCAAGGTGGCGGTGGGCATCTTCGCCGGCGGCATCGTGTTCGGGACGTTGCTGCCGGAACTCCACCTGCAAATCGGCAGCCTGGAACTGAACAGCTTCTGGATCGGCTCGATTCTGGTGCTGGTGCTGACCGGTCTTTATACCGTGCTGGGCGGCATGCGCGCGGTGGCCTACACCGAGACCCTGCAAACGGTGGTGCTGGTGCTGGGCTCGCTGCTGGTCACGTTGTACGGCCTGGCCAAGCTGGGCGGCTGGTCCGAACTGCGGTCCGTGCTGGACAGCGACATGTTCAACCTCTGGAAACCGCTGATCCCGGAGGGCGTGACCGGCACCTGGGCGCCGGTCATCGAAAAGAACGCCGCCGGCGAGGTGGTCCGGCAGGCGTGGTATTTCAACGGCAATTATCCCTGGCTGGGGATGCTGTTCTGCGCGCCCATCATCGGTTTGTGGTACTGGTGCACGGATCAATACATCGTCCAGCGGGCGCTGGGCGCGCCGAATGAAACCGAGGCCCGGCGGGGCAGCATCTTCGCCGCCTTTTTGAAACTGCTGCCGGTGTTCATCTTCATCATTCCCGGCATGATCTGTTTCGCGCTGGCCAAGTCGGGCAAGATTCCGGAACTGGCGGGGCTGGTGGGCCCGGACGGCCACGCCATCCCGGACAAGAGCCAGGCGGCGTTTCCACTCATGGTGCAATACGTCCTGCCGGCGGGCGTGCGGGGCATCGTGGTGGCGGGGTTGTTGTCGGCGTTGATGAGCTCCCTGGCGGGCGTGTTCAATGCCTCCTCGACCCTGTTCACGATGGATTTATACCAAAAGTTCAAGCCCAAGGCGTCACAGGCCCAACTGGTCTGGACCGGTCGGGTGGCCACGGTGATCATGGTGTTGATCGGGCTGGCCTGGGTGCCGGTGATTCAAGGGGCGCGGGGATTGTATGATTATCTCCAGTCGGTGCAGGGCTATCTCGCGCCGCCGATCTTCGTGGTGTTCTTCTTCGGCGTGTTCATGAAACGGCTCAACGCCCGCGGTTGTCTGGCGGCCTTGGTGGTGGGGTTCGGTCTGGGCCTGTTCCGACTGGCGGTGGACACCCCCGTCAGCCTGGGGCTGCAAGGTTTCGCGGGCTACGCCGAGGGATCCTTCTTCTGGATCGTGAACCACATCTATTTTCAATACTTCAGCCTGTTGATCTTCCTCATCTCCGGCGCGGTGATGATCGGCGTCAGCTACCTCAGCCCGGCCCCGGACGAGGCGCGCATCCAGGGGCTGACCTACGGCACCATCAGCGACGCGGACCGGGCGCATTCCCGGTCGAGCTGGACCCGCTGGGACGTGCTGGCCTCGGTCCTGGTGCTGCTCCTGATCCTGAGCGCCTACCTCTATTTCAGCGGCTGAGCGCCTGCCGGAAAACGGGACATCCCGCCGCGTGGGGGCACGCAGCCCACCGGAATGACGCAAATTGTCCCTTGGGGCAGGCCGGTTCCCGGAGCCGGCGTTTCCCCACCGGCTTTGAAAGACGCCCGGCCAGGGGGGATACCCGGTCGGCTGGGAACCGGAGTTCGCGAGTGAGCGCCCGACCAAAGGGCTGGATTTCTCCCGGGATGGAGGCCATCCGGATTCCCATGGATCGAGCGACGGAATTGTGTTTTGAACCCGCGCGCATGGTCTTCATTATTCGAACGGATGTTCCAGCCGTCGAAGTGAGCAATTTGATTTGCAACATTTTGATTTTCAATGATTTGAGAACCAAACTCCTTGGTTCAAGGGCTGAAACATCCGTTGGAGATCGGACTGGATGGTTGATGGTCGAGGGCGGTGTTTGGCAGTGGCAGGAGGGATGGGAAAACGGCCCATTGGGCCTCGGTGAGGTCGGGGTCATATCGAGCGTTTTGCATCGCCCGAAATGCGTTGCCGTAACTCCCGTTCCCATGGGAAGCCAGCCCCGTCAACGGAACCAATGGAAGGGGGGCTCGATCTGCCCGGCTTTCCCGCCCCGCGCGGCGTTTCGTCTTGCCGGGCGGGGGGCGGGCTTTTAGGTTGCCGGGCGTTTGGGGGCGCTCCCCGGATCATGAAACGCACCGCCGAAATCCAGTACGATTCGCGCGCCGAGGGCGACCTGGTGGTCACCCGCCTCGACGCGGCGCTCAACTGGTTTCGCAAACATTCGCTGTGGCCGATGCCGATGGGGCTGGCCTGTTGCGCGATCGAGCTGATGGCCACCGGGGCGAGCCGGTTCGACATCTCGCGGTTCGGCGCCGAGGTGATGCGCTTTTCGCCGCGCCAGTCGGACGTGATGATCGTGGCCGGCACGGTGACCTACAAGATGGCGCTGGTGGTGCGGCGCATCTACGAGCAGATGGCCGATCCGAAATGGGTCATCGCGATGGGCGCCTGCGCCTCGACCGGCGGGATGTACCGCAGCTACGCGGTGTTGCAGGGGGTGGACCGGGTGATTCCGGTGGACGTCTATGTGGCGGGGTGTCCGCCGCGGCCGGAGGCGCTGCTGGACGCCCTGATCCGGTTGCAGGAGCAGGTGAGCCGCGAGCCGGTGGTCCGGGTGTGGAAGCAGCCGCCGCCCGCGCTGGAACCGACGGGAGGCCAATGATGGAACCGCGCGATCTGGCGGAACGGCTCCGGGCGCATTTCCCGCACGAGGTGGCGGAGGTCACCGAGTTCCGGGGCGAAGTCACCGCGCGGCTGGCGTCGCCGGAGGATTTGCCCACGCTGTGCGCCTTCGCGCGCGACAAGCTGGCCTGCGACCTGCTGCTCGACATCACCAGCATTGACCATTACGGTGAGACGCCGCGCTGGCGGGTGGTGTATCAGCTCTATTCGTTGAAACACCGCGCGCATCTGCGGCTGGCGGTGACGGTGGAGGAGGCGGTTTCGGAGCTGCCCACGGTGACCCCTCTCTGGCGCACGGCGGACTGGCACGAGCGGGAGATTTACGACCTGATGGGCCTCCGCTTTCGCGGGCATCCGGATTTGCGGCGCATCCTGATGTGGGAGGGCTATCCCTATTTTCCGTTGCGGAAGGATTTCCCGCTGGCCGGCAAGCCCTCGGCGGTGGCGGAGGTGGCCTTCAGCGACCGCGCCCCGCTGGAGGGCGGGCCGTTCGTCAGCCCGCCCGGCGCCACCGACGCCGTCCGCCGCGAACCCCGCGCCCGCCCCCCGGAGGACGCTTCATGAGCCGCCGCGAGGAAATCCAGTACCGCGATCCGGCGGCCCGGACGGCGGCGCCGCCCGAGGACGAATTCGAGGGCGAACGGCTGGTGCTGAACATGGGACCGTCCCATCCCTCGACCCACGGGGTGTTGCGGCTCATCGTCGAGCTGGACGGCGAGGTCATCACCCGGGCCGCGCCGGACATCGGCTACTTGCACCGGGGCGACGAAAAGATCGCGGAAAACCTGACCTACCAGCAGTTCCTCCCCTACACCGACCGGCTGGATTACCTCGCGCCGCTGGCCAACAACGTGGCCTACGCGCTGGCGGTGGAGAAACTGCTGGGCATCACCGACCAACTGCCGCCGCGCTGCCAATACATCCGGGTGATCTGCTGCGAGCTGGCGCGGATTTCCGCCCACCTGCTGGGGCTGGGGGCGTTCGCGATGGACGTTGGCGCGATGACGATCTTTCTCTACGCCTCGACCGAGCGGGAGAAAATCTACGACCTGTGCGAGGCGCTGACCGGGGCGCGTTTCACCACCAGCTACACGCGGATCGGCGGGCTGGCGCGGGATTTGCCGGAGGGGTGGACGGAGCAATGCCGGCGGTTCAGCGCCGACGTGCTGGGGACGATCAGCGAGATCGAGCAGATGCTCACCCGCAACCGCATCTGGAACGACCGCACCCGCGAGGTGGGCGTCATCTCGCGCGAGCAGGCCCTCAGCTACGGCCTGACCGGCCCCAACCTGCGCGCCAGCGGCGTGGACCATGACCTGCGCAAGGCCCATCCCTACCTGGTGTACGGGCGGCTCCAGTTCGACGTGCCGCTGGGTTCGGTGGGCGATTGCTACGACCGCTACCTGGTCCGCATCGAGGAGATGCGCCAGAGCGCGCGGATCATCAACCAGTGCCTGAACCAGCTCCCCGGCGGCCCCGTCAACGTGCCCGACGGCAAGATCGTCCTGCCGCCCAAGGAGCGGGTGTTGACCGGCATGGAGGAGCTGATTCACCAGTTCATGCTGGTCACCGAAGGGGTCAACGCGCCGCCGGGTGAAATCTATTTCGGCGCGGAAAACCCGAAGGGCGAGCTGGGCTTCTACATTTACAGCCGGGGCGGCGGCGTGCCCCACCGGCTGAAGATTCGCGCGCCCTCGTTCGTGAACCTCAGCATCCTCTCGGAACTGCTGCCGGGCCACATGATGAGCGACGTGGTGGCGATTCTGGGATCGCTGGATTTCGTGATGGGAGAATGCGACCGATGAGCCGGCGCAAGGCAGCCAAAAAAGGAGCCGCTTCCCCGCGCAAAAACGCGCGGTCCGGAGCGGAAACCCCGTCGTCGTCCGCCGGCCGGGTTCCCCCACCCGACGCTTCGGCGACGGCGGCCCCGGCCCCAAAAAAATCCTTCACCGTACCCGACGCGCTGGCGGCGGAGATTGACGCGCTGGTGGGCCATTACCCGGAACCGCGCAGCGCGGCGGTGATGGTGCTGCACGCCCTGCAGGAACACTTCGGCTGGCTGGAGCCGGCGGCGCTCGAATGGGCGGCGACGCGCCTCGGCCTCGAACCGCTCCACCTCTACGAGCTGGTCACGTTTTATCCGATGTTTCACCAACAGCCGGTGGGCCGGTTTCACCTGCGGGTGTGCCGGACGCTGAGCTGCGCGCTGGCCGGCTCGCAGGCGCTCCACCGGCACTTGTGCGAAAAACTCGGCCTGGACCCGGAAGCGCCCGGCGTGCAAACCACCGCCGACGGCCGGTTCAGCGTCGAATTCGTCGAATGCCTCGCCAGTTGCGACACCGCCCCGGTGATGATGTGCAACGACGAGCTGATCGAACGCGCCACCCCCGACCGCGCGGACCAGCTTTTGCGGGAAAAGCAATCCTGAGCGGGCGACGCCGCAAGGGCGGCGGCCCCGCCCGTGCAACGATTACCACAACCCCGGAACGAAACGGGCCACGCGCCGGGCGTAGTCGGCGTACTCGGGAAACTGCTCGCGCAGCCAGCGTTCCTCCCGGCCCGCCTTGAGACGCAACAGCACGATCAGCGCGACGGCAAGGGCGAGGGTGAGGGCGCTTCCGCGCGCCACCGCCCAGCCCAATGAGAGCGTCATCACACTGGTGTAGAGCGGGTGGCGAATCCAGCGGTACACGCCGTGCCGGACCAGTCGGGAACCGGCATGGGGACGCGGAAAGATGGTGCGGTTGCGCCCCAGCACCGCCACGCCGGCGAGGCCGCAGACCGCGCCCGTCGCGAACAAAACGCCCGCCACCCAGGGCCGCCACGCGCCGGCGAAGGCGCCGGGATCCACCCACCCCGCCAGTCCGACGACGAGCATGAGGACCGATTGCGCCAGCACCCAGCCCCCGCCCCGTTCCCAAAAGGAAGGGCGCGCGGACGTCGGGGAGGGTGGGGGGTTACTGCTTCTTTTTGCCACCCAGGATGCCGTTCAGCAGGCCCTTGCCCTGTTCGCCCAAGGCGCCGCCGACCTTTTCGTCCAGCAGCTTGTTGGCCTGTTTCTTGGCTTCGTTCACCGCCTTGGCCTTGCCGGCGGCGAGCATCGCCTTGCCGAGGCCGCTGTCGTCCACCTTGACGCGCGGATTGTCCAGCGGGCCGGTGATGGCGATGGGCAGGACGAAGTTGTCCAAGGTGGTCTGGTCGCCGGTGGGCAAAGTGACCCGCACATTGTGCAGCGCCACCTGGAGCGGCAGGTTCACCGTGACGCCGCCCTGCGTGGTCCAGGAGCCGTCCGCCGACAGATCCAGCGTGCCGCCCTGCAACGGCTGGGTCCCGGCGATCTTCAGGTCGCCCGCCACCTTGTCGGTGGGCAGACCGCGCCAGGCGAAGCGCAGCACGTTGGTCGCCCCCGGCGCCTCGAAGGTGGCCACCTTCAGCGCGAAATCAATCGTGTCGTCCTTCGAACGCACCTGGATGGAAGGGGTCTTGCCCAGCAGGGCCGGATGGGTGGAGAGATTGCGCGCCTCGAGATCGAGCGTTTCGCCCTCCAGCCCGGCCACTTTGACGTTCTTCGCGGTCAGCTCCAGAATGGTGAACGTGGGGCTCCCCTCGATGAGGTGGGTGGCCCGGACGGCGGCGTAGCCTTTTTCGCGCACCTCGCGTTCGAGGCGTTCCCGCAGGCTCTCGCGCTGTTCCTCCGGCGTGGGGGCGGTTTCCGGTTTTGTCTCCTCCGGGCCGGAAATTTTTTCGAGCCAACGCCGCGCCTGCGCCAGCCGCTCCTTCCAGACCCGGGCCTCCTTGAGGTAATCGTCAATGGTCTTGGCGTCGCCGGTCGGTTCCGGGGCCGGCGTGGGCTCGGGCGGCGGGCCGACCAAATGTCCCGGCGTGGAGCGTTTCTCGCCGCTGCGCGCGCCGCTGATTTCCACCCGGTCCAGTTGCATCCGTTTGCGGAGCAGATTGCGGGCGCTCAGATCAGCCTCGATGGCCTCGGCCCGAAAGAGGTCGGTGTCCAGCGCGTTGGGATCGGCCATCGCCAGGCCCTTCACCCGCACGCGGCTGGCCTGGAAATCCAGCTCCACCCCTTCGAGATCCACCGTGGCGCCGTTGGCCCGTTCGAGGCCGGACTTCAGGACCGCCGTCAGGATGGGCTCCGCCGCGAACTGCCGGACCAGCACCGCCACCCCCACCACCAGGGCCACGAACACCACGCCCAGCACCCGGATGGGATTGCCCACCCGCTTGGCCAGCAGCTCCTCGTAGCTTTTCCTGCCCTTGTTGCCGCCCACCAGCAGCCAGGTGAGGAAGCGCACCGACTTCTTCGCCGTCCAGCGCTGGAACCGCTCCGAGTTCTGCTCCAGCGAGGCCATCTTGCGGCGGTAACCGTTGATGGTCATCGTCAGGGCCAGGCCGACCGCCGCGCCGATGGCCACCCCGAGAAACAGCCCGCCGGTGGTGAGGTAGTAATCGAACCCGAACCACGCGAACACCGGGGCGTTGATCAGCCACTGGAACGCGCCGCTGAACGGCCCGTCCAGGAGCCAGCGTCCCACCGCGAAACTCACCGGCGCCAGCGCCAGCGAAAGCAGCTTGGCGCCCACCCCCACCAGGGCGGCGAGGGCCAGATTCGCGTTGAGCACGATCAGCAGAAAAGTGAACAGCAAAATCAGGCCCGGCGCCTGGACGAAGCCGGGCATGAATCCCAGCGCGCACCCCAGCACGCTGGCGGCGATGATTTGAAACGGGGTGGCCTTGCCTCGAATGAGGCTGCCAATGCGACGCGTAATCATGGCCGCAATCTACGCTCCCCGCCTCCTTTCGGCAATCCCCGGAACACCGCGCGCGAACCGGCGCGAATTGCCTCACAAAAAAAGACACCACACGGGGGAAAACCAAGATACGGGGAGGAGGACGCCGGCGGAAGCGCTACGACCGGCCGGGGCACCGGCACCGCCAGCGGAACCAACGGAAGGGGTTGCGATCTGCGCTTTCCCCCCGAATGGGGGCTTGGGATTTGAAATGTCGGGCAATCCGGCTCATTTTGGCGGGATGAAGATTTTGGCGACCATTCTGCTGGGCGGCTGGTTGGGCGGCGGCGCGGTGAGCGGCGCGGCGGCGGATTCGATTCCGTTGTCAGGCGACCACTTCCCCGCCCAGCACGGCGATGTGGTGGTGCATCCCATTCACCATGCCACGCTGGCGTTGAGTTGGAACGGGCACGTTATTTACGTGGATCCGGTGGGGGGCGCCCGGGCGTTCGCCGGCCTGCCCGCGCCCACGCTGGTGCTCATCACTCACGAGCATTTCGATCATTTCAACGTGGAGACGTTGCTGGCCGTGGTGCCCCGGGGAATTCCCGTCGTGGCTCCGCCCTCGGTGGCCCGGCAATTGCCCCGGCGGCTGCGGTCGCAAACCCGGATGCTCACCAACGGCCAGAAGGCCAAGGTGGACGGCATTCCGGTGGAAGCCGTTCCCGCCCACAACACCACGCCGGAGCGGTTGATCTACCATCCTTCGGGCCGCGACAACGGCTACGTGCTGACGCTGGGCGGCAAACGGATTTACCTCAGTGGCGACACGGAGGACATTCCGGAGATGCGGGCGCTGAAGCACATTGACATCGCCTTCGTCTGCATGAATCTGCCCTACACGATGACCGTGGAGCAGGCGGCCGCCGCCGTGCGGGCCTTTCGTCCCAAGGTGGTCTATCCGTACCACTACCAGGGCCAGCCGCCCACTGACTTGCAGCGATTCAAAAAACTTCTGGCCGCCGAATCCGGCATCGAGGTGCGTCTGCGCGACTGGTATCCCGGCTCCTCCGTCTCGCAATGAGCGCCGACCTGCCCCAACCCGCCTTGCGGGGCGGTCCCCGGGCCTGTGCTTTCGACTGGCCCTCCTGGCCGCAACACGACGCCAACGAGGAGCGTCGTCTGCTCGAGGTGCTCCGCTCCGGCCAATGGTGGTTCGGCGAGCGGGTGCGCGAGTTCGAGGCCGCCTACGCCGCCTTTCAGGGCAGCCGGTTTGCCGTGACCTGCACCAACGGCACCACCGCCCTCGAGATGGGACTGCGGGCGTTGGGCGTGGTCGAGGGCGACGAGGTGATCGTGCCCCCCTACACCTTCATCGCCACCGCCAGCGCCGTGGTGACCCTTGGCGCCATTCCGGTGTTCGCGGACATTGACCCGGACACGCTGTGCCTCGATCCCGCCGACGTGGCGCGCAAAATCACCCCGCGCACCCGGGCGATTGTGCCCGTGCACGTGGGCGGGCGGATGGCCGACATGGAACGGCTGAACGCCCTCGCCGCCGAGCACGGCTTGCAGGTGCTGGAAGACGCCGCCCACGCCTGGGGCAGTCAATGGCGGGGACGCGGCGCGGGCACGTGGGGCCGGGCGGGCACGTTCAGTTTTCAGGTCTCCAAGAACCTCACCGCCGGCGAGGGCGGCATCCTGGTCACGAACGACGAGGAGCTGGCGGATCTGTGCCGCAGTTTCAGCCATTGCGGCCGGCGCAAGGACACCGCCTGGTACGATCACGACTGGCTGGGCAGCAACCTGCGGATGACCGAGTTTCAAGCCGCCATCCTGCTGGCCCAGCTCGAACGCCTGCCCGCCCAACTGGCCCGACGCGAGGAAAACGCCCGTCGGCTGGACGCCGCGTTGGCCGAGCTGCCCGGTCTGCGCCCGCAGGCGCCCGCGCCGGAAATGACCCGGCGGAGCTATCACCTTTACATCTTCCGCCTGGACGAAGCCGCCTTCGGCCTGAGCCGGGCGCGGTTCATCGAGGCCCTCCAGGCGGAGGGGCTGCCGGTGTCCGAAGGCTGGTATCGCCCGTTGTATCGCAACGGCCTCTTCGCCAACGCCCACCAAGGCCCGCCGCACGGCGTCACCGCGCCCCTGGCGGCCAAGGGGGTGGATTACCGGTCGGTGGACTGCCCGGTGTGCGAGCAGGTGTGTCGCGACGCCGTGTGGATTCCGCATACCGTGCTGCTGGGCGAAGCGCCACAAATCGCCCGGGCCATCGAGGCGATCCACAAGGTGGCGGCTTATGCGGAAAGGCTGCGCGCTTGAACGCGCGGCTCGGCATTTCCGAAATCCGCCCACCACGCAAAAACGCCAGCTCCGCCGCCGGTTTCCTCCGGCAAATATCCCTGACAGCCTGACTGTTTTTTCTTAGAGTTTGCCCACAAATAATTATTTGCATTTCCGAAACACAGCCATTCCATGAGATGGCTGAGAACGAGTTTTAATATCATGAATAACGAGAACAACGAAGTGCACGTCCATGAGATCATCCAGATGATGATGGATTCCGGGGTCAACTACACCCGGGAGACGCTCCGGGCGGCCATCATCGAGCGTTTCGGCCCCGACGCCCGCTTTGCCACCTGCGGCAGCGGGGGGCTGACCGTGGAGGAGTGCATTGATTTTCTCATCGCCCGGGGCAAATTCGTGGATTCCGCGTCAGGTTTCACCGCCCCCAACGACCTGCTTTGCGGGCACTGATCCCCTGCCGTTCCGGGCCACCGGGTGGAGAGGAGGCGGCTTCGCGACGGGGAAAATCCGAATTCCGCGAGCCGAAGGTCCGGAATGTCCGCCCGACCCGGCCGCCGGCGAAGGGGGCGGGGCGTTTTTCGTCTCCCGTCGGCTAATAATCTTGACCGGAGGGAGGGGCGCTTCGTAAGTTGGGAGACGTGCCAGGCACGTTTCATGTTTGAGCAACTTAAAAGCCTGTTCTCCAACGATATCGGGATCGATCTGGGCACCGCGAACTCGCTGGTGTACCTGAGGGATCGCGGCATCGTGCTGCGGGAACCGTCCGTGGTGGCCACCCAGGCCGGCACCAACACGGTGCTGGCGGTCGGGGAGGAGGCCAAACGGATGCTGGGGCGCACTCCGGGGAGCATTGTCGCCATCCGCCCGATGAAGGACGGCGTGATCGCGGACTTTGACGTCACCGGGGCCATGTTGCGGTATTTCATTCGGCGGGTGCACAACCGGAAATTGATCGCGCCGCGAGTGGTGGTGGCCGTCCCGTCGGGCATCACCGAGGTCGAAAGGCGGGCGGTCAAGGACGCGGTCACCCATGCGGGGGCCCGGGAGGTGTTTTTGATCGAACAGCCCATGGCCTCGGCCATCGGGGTGGGGCTGCCGGTGCATGAGCCGGCGGGCAACATGATCGTGGACATCGGGGGCGGAACCTGCGAAATGGCGATCATCTCGCTGGCGGGCATCGTGTTCAGCCGCAGTCTGCGGGTGGGCGGGGACGAGTTCGACGAGACGATCGTGGCGCACATGAAACGGGCGCACAATTTGTTGATTGGCGAACGCACGGCGGAGGAAATCAAGATTCGCATCGGCTCCGCGTATCCTTTGGAAGAGGAATTGACGATGGACGTCAAGGGCCGGGATTTGAGCACCGGCCTGCCCAAGACCATCACGGTGGGGTCCGAGGAGATTCGCGAGGCCTTGAAGGAACCGCTTTCGAGCATTTTGGAAGCCATCCGCATCACCCTGGAACGCTGTCCCCCGGAGTTGGCGTCGGATTTGGTGGACCGGGGCATTGTCATGGCCGGCGGCGGCGCGCTGCTGCGCTGGATTGACCGGCTGGTGGCGGAAGAAACGTATTTGCCCGTGCACATCGCGGACGACCCCCTCACGGCGGTGGCCGAGGGGACCGGCCGGGTGTTGCAGGAAATCTCCTTCCTCAAGAGAGTCGCCTCCGCGCATTAAAACCAACCGTCCGGACCGGACGTCGAATGCGTTTGCCTGACCGATGGAACAGGCAAATAGATGTCGAGTAAACCGCAATGGCTTGCTTTCGGCGGAGTGCTGCTGTTGACGCTGACCCTGCTGAGCCTGCCGCCGACGGCCGCCACCCGGATCAAACAGGTGGTGGGCGGGGTGTATCTGCCCCTGTTCGGCGCGGTGGGGGCGGCCCGGGAGCTGACCGCGCTCGCGGCGGACGCGGTGACGCCCCGGCGGGTGTTGCGGCGCCGGCTGACGGCGCTCGAAGCGGAAAACCGCCGGCTGCGGATCGAGCTGGAGCAGGCCCGGACCGCCCGGGAGGAAAACCGCCGGCTGCGCGAGCTGCTGGGCTGGCGGCAGACGAGTCCCTGGCGGCTGAAGGCCGCGCGGGTGATTGCCCGCGACCCGGCCGCCTGGTGGCGCACGGTGTTCATCAACGCCGGCCTCCGCGACGGCTTGAAACCCAATCTCCCCGTGCTGGCCGCCGAAGGGCTGGTGGGCCGCCTGGGCACGGTGGGGGAGGTGACCTCCGAGGTGCTGCTGGTGGGCGAGCCCAAATGCCGGGTGGCGGTGGTGGTGCGGGAAACCGGCGAGAACGGCGTGCTGACCCAGTTGGCGGGCGGATTGTGGGACCACCGGCTGGTGACCCTGACCCATCTGCCGCGCAGCACCCGGTTGCAGCCGGGCCAGACGGTGTACACCAGCGGGCTGGGCGGCATCTTTCCGGCCGGATTGCCGGTGGGCACGGTGGTGGACTGGCGCACGGTGGGCTACGGCTTGTACACCGAGGCGCGGGTGCGGTTGCTGGCGGACACCAGCCGGTTGCGGGAAGTGATGGTGGTGATGCCATGAGTGAAACCGCGCGATCCCTGATCTTCGGCGGGCTGGCGGTGCTGGCGGTGTTCCTCGCCGCCGCCTGGGACCTGCCCCGGCGCTGGCTGGGCGCGCCGCTGGACTTGCTGCCGCCGCTGCTGGTCTGCGCGGCCCTCGGCCGGCGGCCCGGCGGCTGGCGCCTGGTGGCGGTGCTGGGCGGGCTGGCGCGGGATTCCTGGTCGGCCAATCCGCTGGGGGCCAGCATCCTGCCGCTCTATTTGACCGGCTGGTTCCTGCACGCGCGCCGGGACCTGTTGTCGCGGGAGCTGGTGTTCGCCCAACTGACGCTGGGCACGATCGCCAGCGCGGTGATTCCGCTGTTTACGCTGGGGCTGGTGATGACCTTCGGTCCGCCGCCGGTGCTGGGCTGGTGGCTGGCGGGCCAGTGGGTGGCGCTGGCGGTGACCGGCGGGCTGCTGACGCCGGTGGTGTTCCGGGGGATGGGCCGGCTGGATCGCTGGTTCGCCCATCCCGTGGTGGAGACGAGCGCTTTTCGACCGGACCGCGAAATTCTGCGGGGCCGTTATTGAACCACGCCATGGAGTCCATCGAACATGTTCCTCGCGGAGACGCCCGGGTGCGGGCGGTGGGCTACGGCATCTTGAGCGGCCTGCTGCTGCTGCTGGGCGGGCTGTGGTTCGTGCAGATCGTCTCGGCCCCCAAATACAGCTCGCGCATCCAGAAACAGACCTTTCGCACGGTGCGGGTGCCGGCGGTGCGGGGGAAGATTTACGACCGGGCGGGGGTGGTGCTGGCGGAGAACCGGCCCAGCTACAACCTGGTGCTCTACATTGACGAGCTGCGGTCGCTGTTCAACCAGGAATACACCCGGTTGCGCGACGGACGGCGGTTGAACCGGCTCGAACGCCGCGCCCTGGCCCGGCAGGCCCGGTACGTCGTGGCCAGCAACCTCGTGCAACGGGTCGGCAAGGTCATCGGCGCGGCGCTGACCCTCGATCCGCGCGCCTACGACCGGCACCACCATCAATGGCCCTACCGGCCGTTTTCGATCCGGGAAAACCTCACCCCCGAGCAGGTGGCGCGGTTTCTGGAACGGGCGGAGTATCTGCCGGGGGTGGATCTGGAGGTGCTGCCGCGGCGGTATTATCCCCACGGCCCGATGGCCGCGCACGTGCTGGGCTACTTGACCCGGGACGACCAGGCGCTGAGCGACGAGGAACTGCCGTTCAACTACAGCCAGCCCACCTACCAGGGCGCGGTGGGCATCGAGTGGGGATTCGACGCCGACCTGCGCGGGCGGCCGGGCCTGAAATCGGTGGTGGTGGACAGCCTGTGCTACCGGGAGGGGGAGACGACGTGGAAGACCGCCGTGCCGGGGCGCAACGTGCGGCTGGCCCTCGACGTGGAGCTGCAACGGGCGGCGGTCTCGTCCCTGCGCGCCCTCGGCGCCTACGTGCGCGGAGCGGTGGTGGTGATGGACGTGACCAACGGCGACGTGCTGGCGATGGTGTCGGCGCCCGCCTACGATCCGAACGAGTTTCTCGCCCCGATCAGCGCCACCCGCTGGGAGGAGTGGATGAACAACCCGATCTTCCGTCCCATCTTCAACCGCGCCACCCAGGGGGCGTATCCGCCGGGCTCGATCTTCAAGCTGGTGACCGCGCTGGCCTGTTTCGACCGGGGCGTGCTGACGTTCCGGAATTTGACCAACCAGTTCGAGAATCCCGGTTACTTCCGCATCGGGCGGCGGCGGATTGACGACACCGCGCCGCCGGGCCGGTACGATTTCGTGCGCGCCTTCAAGCGCTCGAGCAACACCTACTTCATTGACTGCGGTCTGCGGGCGGGGCTGGACGCCCTGTTGGAGGCGGGGCACCGGTTGTTCCTCGGCGAAAAGATCGGCCTGCCGACGCGGCAGGAGGTGGGGGGCTTTTTCCCGTCGGTCAAACAGGCCCGCCGGCGCTGGGGCCGGGGCAACGTGGCCAACGTCTGCATCGGCCAGGAAATCACCGTGACGCCGCTGCAGATGGCGGTGATGACGGCGGCGGTGGCCAACGGCGGACGGGTGTTCGCGCCGCGGCTGGTCCTGCGGGTGGAGCCCGCCGAGGCCAGCCTGGGACAGCGGACCACGACCTTTCCGCCGCGGGTGCGGGGCACGCTCGGGACGGACCCGAAATTTCTCGCGCTGCTGCGGCGGGCCATGCTGGCGGACACCGAGGAGCGGGAGGGCACGGCGTTTCGCGCCTTTCACGCCCGCGACCGGCGGACGCCCCTGCTGAAGCATTTCCGGGTGGGCGGCAAGACCGGCACCGCCGAGGTCGAGCGCGCGGGGCGCCGGAAGGACAAGATCACCTGGTTCGCCAGTTTCGGCCCCTACGAACACCCCCATTACGCGGTGGTGGTGATGGTCGAAAGCGGCGCGTCCGGCGGCAGGACCTGCGCGCCGGTGGCCCGGCGGATTTATCAGGCCATTGAACGACGGGAGCGGGCGGGCTTGTCCCCGGACACGCCGCTGGCCCTGGCAAGATGATCATGCGCGCGGCGACTCCTTACTTCAATTACCGGGAACGGCGGGTGGAATGGCCGCTGCTGGTGGCGGTGGCGGGGTTGATGGTCCTGGGCGCGCTGTTCGTGGCCAGCGCCACCCTCGCCCACGCGGGGGCGGACCAGCGGCCGTGGTTCCGGCAGGGCTGGTTCCGGCAGGTGATCTGGTACGGGCTGGGCACGGGACTGGCCGTGGTCGCGGCGCGGTCGGATTACCGCCGGATCATGCGCTGGGCGATGGTGGCCTACTGGGGCTCGATCGCGGCTTTGGTGCTGGTGCTGGTTCCCGGCATCGGAACCACCCACGGCTGGGGGGCGCGGCGGTGGATTGACCTCGGCGTGCTTCAGTTCCAGCCCTCGGAGCTGGCCAAGCTGACCACCATCATGGCGCTGGCCGGCTACCTTTGCCGTCCGCCGGCGGACCTGCGACGGGCGCGGACCTTTTTCACCGCGCTGGGCCTGGCGGGGCTGCCCTTCGTGCTGGTGCTGCTGGAGCCGGACCTGGGGTCGGCCCTGGTGTTCCTGCCGGTGGGGGTGGTGATGATGTTCGTGGCCGGCGTGCCCGGGCGGTATCTGCGCCGGCTGATCGGCGCGGGACTGGCGGGCATGCTGCTGCTGGTGGCGGACGTGTTCTGGCTGCCGCCGGAGTGGCAGCCGATCAAGCTCGAACCCTACCAGCAGCGGCGGATCATGGTGTATTTCGGCCATCCGGTCATCCCGCCGGACGCCACCGAGGCGGAGCGCATCGCCGCCCTGCGGGCCTACCGGGACGCCGCCTACAACGTGGACCAGGCGCTGATCTCCGTGGGCTCGGGCGGGCTCTGGGGCAAGGGCTGGCGGCAGGGCACCCAGAACGCCCTGGGCTACCTGCCGCGCGGGGTGGCGCACAACGATTTCATCTTCTCGGTGATCGCCGAGGAAAGCGGTTTTGTGGGCAGCGTGCTGGTGCTGGGCCTCTACAGCGTGGTGTTCTTCAGCGGGTTGAAGATCGCCAGCAAGGCCCGGGACGCGCTGGGCAAGCTGCTCGCCGTGGGGGTGGTGTCCCTCCTGTTCTGCCACGTGTTCATCAACATCGGCATGAACATCCGGCTGATGCCGGTGACCGGGCTGCCGTTGCCCCTGCTCAGTTACGGCGGGACGTTCGTGCTCTGCACGCTCCTCGCCCTCGGACTTTTACACAACGTTTACACCCATCGCAGAGATTACTGACATTCCCACCGACATGAGTGAACGAACCAATCCCCGGCGCCGGCGCGTGCAGCGTTATCGGCCGGGCAAACGACAGGTTTTCAAACCGGGACAAAAAGCCGGGTTCGAGGCCCGGGCCGCGGCGCTCAGCGGGCGCGACTTCGACAGCAGCGTGTTTGACCGCCGCCACGAGCGCGAGATCGTGCGGGCGGAGAACCGCGCCGCCGGGCTGCCGGAGGACGCCCCCGAGACCGCCGCCGAGACCTCCCCCCCCAAGGGGCGCGGACCGGATCGCGGCTTTCGCGAGCCCCACGCCGACGTGCCCGCGCGGGTGCGCGCCCAGCGCGAGGACGCCCCTTCCGGAGAAAAATCCCCGGTCCGGGACGAGGACGGCAGCATCGTGGGCTCGATCCGCGCCGCCGCCGCCAAGGTCATCAAGCGGGTCCGCGCCGTCATCCGCCCGGTGCAACGCTCCCGGAAGGAGATCATCATCAACGCCGAATCGCTCGAGACCCGCGTGGCGGTGCTCGAAGAGGGGCGCCTCGAGGATTTCACCATCGAGCGCACCAACGACGAGCGGCTGGTGGGCAGCATCTTCAAGGGCAAGGTGCGCAACCTCGAGGACGGCCTGAAGGCGGCGTTCGTGGACATCGGCTACGAGAAGAACGCCTTCCTGCACTATTGGGACATCGTCCCGGCGGGCATTGACAGCAGCGTCGAGGTGGTGGACCGCGGCAACCGCCGGCGGCGCGAGCGCCCCCGCGTGACCCACAAGGACATCCCCAAGCTCTACCCGCCCGGCAAGGAGATCATCGTCCAGGTGACCAAGGGCCCCATCGGCACCAAGGGCCCGCGCATCACCACCAACCTCGCCCTCCCGGGCAAGTACCTCGTGCTGCTGCCCAACAGCGACCAGAGCGGCGTGTCGCGCAAGATCGAAAACGTCGAGGAGCGCCAGCGCCTCAAGCGCATCGTCCGCAAGCTCACCCTGCCCGACGGCATGGGGGTGATCATCCGCACCGCCGGCGAGGGCCAGCAAACCCGCTTCTTCGTGCGCGACCTCGCGATCCTCCTCGAGGAATGGGAGGCCATCCAGAAACGCATTGACACCCTGAAGGCGCCCACCTGCGTCTTTCAGGAACCGGACCTCATCGAACGCACGGTGCGGGACTTCCTCACCGAAGGGGTCGAGCGGATCGTGGTGGACGACTACGGCAAGTACCAGAGCATCCGCGAGAGCATCATGCGCATCTCCAAGCGGGCGGCGTCGAAGGTGCAGTTCTACAACGACTCGCAGCCGATCTTCAACCGGTTCGGCATCACCAAGCAGTTGCAGACCGCCTTCGCCCGCAACGTCCACCTCAAGAGCGGCGGCTACATCATCATTGACGAGACCGAGGCGCTGGTGGCCATTGACGTCAACACCGGCCGCCACAAGAGCGTCAAGGATCCCGAGTCCACCATCCTCAAGGTGAACCTCGAGGCCGCCGACGAAATCTGCCGGCAGATGCGCCTCCGCAACATGGGCGGCCTGATCGTGCTGGACTTCATTGACATGAAGCTCCACCGCGACCGGCAGGCGGTGTACCAGCGGATGCGCGCCAACCTGAAGCGCGACAAGGCCAAGACCCACGTGCTGCCCATCTCCCAGCTCGGCCTCATGGAGATGACCCGCCAGCGCCACACCGAAAGCGTGCGCGAGGCGGTCTATGACGACTGCCCCTACTGCAAGGGCCGCGGCGTGGTCAAGAGCCCCCTCACCATGAGCGTGGAAATCCAGCGCCGGCTGGCCGAAATCCTCAAGCGCCGCCAGCGCGACGAATCCGACTTCCAGCTCCGCATCCTGGTGCATCCCGCCGTGCTCGAACGGCTCCGCACCGAGGACGAGAAACTCATCATCGAGATGGAGAAGAAATACTTCGGCAAGCTCTCCTTCCGTTCCGATCCCACCTTCCACGCCGAGCAGTTCAAAATCATCAACGCCATGACGAACGAGGAGCTGGCCAGCGTGGGCGGTTGAACGCCGCCCGTCCCCGCGCCCGCTCCAAGCCGCCGATGAAAACGGAATCCTCCGCCGTCTCCGATCCCGTCGCCGCCGTGCGCCAGGCCGGAACCGACACCTACCTCGAACGCCACCTCGGGCCGCGCGCCGCCGAGCAGGCCGAAATGCTGGCCCTGCTGGGCGTGGCCGGCCTGGACGAGCTGACCGACCGGGCGGTGCCGGCCGACATCCGGCTCGACCAGCCGCCGGCGTTGCCCGAGCCGCTCACCGAACACGCCGCCCTGGAGCGCCTGCGCGAGCGGGCCGCCCGGAACCGCCCCGGCAAATGCTACCTCGGCATGGGCTACCACGAGTGCCTCCTGCCGGCGGTCATCCAGCGCAACGT
The DNA here is from genome assembly GCA_964601985.1 of uncultured Verrucomicrobiota bacterium. Lineage (GTDB taxonomy): Bacteria > Verrucomicrobiota > Verrucomicrobiia > Limisphaerales > J093 > J093. Next base: position 11,595 of record CAZRPT010000126.1, on the reverse strand, counting down.
GCTCGAAAACCCCGGCTGGTACACGCAGTACACCCCGTATCAGTCGGAGATTTCCCAGGGCCGGCTCGAGGCGCTGCTGAACTTCCAGACGATGGTCTGCGACCTGACCGGCCTGGAGATCGCCAACGCCTCGTTGCTCGATGAAGCCACCGCCGCCGCCGAGGCGATGATGATGTGCCGCCGGCTCAAGGGCCGGGGCGAACGACGGCGCTTCCTCGTCGCCGCCGACTGCCACCCGCAAACCCTCGAAGTGGTCCGCACCCGCGCCGGGGGGCTGGGCATCGAAGTGGTCGTGGCCCCGGCGGCGGCGCTTCAGCCGGACGAGACCGTCTTCGGGCTGCTGCTCCAATACCCCGCCACCGACGGCGCGATATCCGACCCCACCGCCTTGATCGAGCGGGTCCACGCCGCCGGCGGACTGGCGGTGGTGGCGACCGACCTGCTCGCGCTGGTCCTGCTGCGGCCCCCGGGCGAATGCGGCGCGGACATCGCGGTGGGCAGCGCGCAGCGTTTCGGCGTGCCGATGGGTTTCGGCGGGCCGCACGCCGGCTTCATGGCCGCCCGCGAGGCGTTCAAGCGGCAGTTGCCGGGCCGGCTCGTCGGGGTCTCGAAGGACGCGGAAGGCCGGCCCGCCCTGCGGCTGGCGCTCGGCACCCGCGAGCAGCACATCCGGCGCGAAAAGGCCACCAGCAACATCTGTACCGCCCAGGCCCTCCTGGCCAGCATGGCGGCGTTTTACGCGGTGTACCACGGCCCGGACGGACTGCGGCGCATGGCCGCCCGCGTTCATCACCTGGCCCGCTGCCTGGCCGCCGGCCTGGAGCAGCGGGGCTGGCGCTGCGGCGCGACGCCGTTCTTCGACACCGTCCGCGTCACCGGCGATCCGGCGGCGCTCGACGCCGTGCTGGAGCGGGCCCGCGCCCGGGAGATTCACCTGCGCCGGCTCGCGCCCGACACCGTGACCCTCGCCCTCGGCGAGCCGACCGAGGCCGCCGACCTCGAGGCGTTGTGGGCGGTGTTCGCCCCGGAAGCCGCCCCGCCGCTGGCGGCGGAGACCGTGGCCGCCCGCCTGGGCGCGGCCTGGGCGCTGCCGCCGGAGCTGCGCCGCCGGGGCGACCTGCTCCCCCACCCGGTCTTCCGCCGGTACCATTCGGAAACCGAGATGATGCGGTACCTGAAGCGGCTGGAATCACGCGACCTGTCGCTGACCGCCTCGATGATTCCGCTGGGCTCCTGCACCATGAAGTTGAACCCCGCCGCCGGCATGCTGCCGATCACCTGGCCGGGCTTCAGCGCGCCGCACCCCTTCCTGCCGCCGGACCGCGCGGAGGGCTACCGGGCGCTCATCACGGATTTGGAACGCTGGCTGGCCGCGATCACCGGATTCGCCGCCGTCTCGTTGCAGCCCAACGCCGGCGCGCAGGGCGAATACACCGGCCTGCTGGTCATCCGCCAGTACCACGCCAGCCGGGGCGAAGGCGCGCGCGACGTCTGCCTCATTCCCACCTCCGCCCACGGCACGAACCCCGCCAGCGCGGTCATGGCCGGCCTGCGGGTGGTGGCGGTGGCCTGCGACGACGCCGGCAACATTGACCTGGACGACCTCCGGGCAAAGGCCGCCGCGCATCGCGACCGCCTGGCCGCCATCATGGTGACCTATCCCTCGACCCACGGCGTGTTCGAGGCGGGCATCCGCGAGTTGTGCCGCGTCGTGCACGAACACGGCGGCCAGGTCTATCTGGACGGCGCCAACATGAACGCCCAGGTCGGCCTGACCAGCCCCGCCGTCATCGGCGCCGACGTCTGCCACCTGAACCTGCACAAGACCTTCGCCATCCCGCACGGCGGCGGCGGGCCCGGCGTGGGACCGGTTTGCGTGGCCGCCCACCTCGCGCCCTTCCTGCCCGGTCACTCGGTGGCCGGCTTGGGCGGCGACCAGAGCGTGGGCGCGATCGCCGCCGCCCCGTGGGGCAGCGCCTCCATCCTGCCGATCTCCTGGTTTTACATCGCCTGCCTCGGCGCCGAAGGCCTCCGCCGCGCCTCGCAGGTGGCCATCCTCAACGCCAACTACATCGCCCGCCGGCTCGACGGCGCGTTTCCGGTGCTTTATCGCGGCGCGAACGGTTTCGTGGCCCACGAGTGCATCCTCGACCTGCGCGGCTTCAAATCCGTCACCGCCGAGGACGTGGCCAAGCGGCTCATGGACTACGGCTTTCACGCGCCGACCCTGAGCTGGCCGGTGGCGGGCACCCTGATGGTCGAGCCCACCGAGAGCGAATCGAAGGCCGAGCTGGACCGCTTTTGCGACGCCATGCTGGCCATCCACGCCGAGATTCTGGCGATCGAAAACGGCCGGATGGACCCGCGCGACAACCCGCTCAAGAACGCCCCCCACACCGCCACGATGCTGGCGGCGGCGGAATGGACCCATCCCTACTCCCGCGAGCAGGCCGCCTTTCCGACGCCGCACCAGCGGGAATACAAGTTCTGGCCCGCCGTGGCCCGCGTGGACAACGTCTTCGGCGACCGCCACCCGGTCTGCACCTGCGCCGGCCTCGCCGCCTACGCCGAACCGGCTCCTCCCGCGCCGTGAAAAACGGGATCCGCCGGCGGAGGGGAAAGGGGCGTTCTTCTTGCGCCCGCCGCCAAAAAACTCGGTGCATTGCGGGAACAGGGCGGGCATACTGGCGGCGGCGCTATGGACGACCAGCCGACGCTACTCATCGTGGACGACGAAAAGCCCACCCGGGAGGGCTTGCGGGCCGCTTTGGAGGATCGTTTCGACGTGTACGTGGCGGAGGACGCGGCCTCGGCGATCGCGTTGCTGGAAAAGGAGCGGTTCGACGTGGTGCTGACGGATTTCCGGATGCCGAAGGAGGACGGCATGAAGCTGATCGCCCGGGCGAAGTCCCTTTCCAAACCGCCGGTGTGCATCCTGATGACCGCCTACGGGTCGGAGGAGCTGGCGGTGGAGGCGATGAAGCGGGGGGCGGACGATTACCTGCCGAAGGGGCGGATGCAGATTGACGAGCTGGAGATGCGGATCGCCCGGGCGTTGCGGCAGCATCGCCTGGAGGACGAAAACCGCACCCTGCACGCCCAGTTGGACGAGAAGTTCGGCATCGAGGAGATCGTGGGCAACTCGCCCGCCATGCAGGAGGTGTTCGACGTGGTGAAACAGGTGGCGCCCACGCCGGCCACGGTGCTGATCCAGGGGGAAAGCGGCACGGGCAAGGAGATGTTCGCCAAGGCCATCCACCGGCTGAGCCCGCGCGCCCGGCAGCCGATGGTGACCGTCCATTGCGCGGCGCTGCCGGCGACGCTGCTGGAGAGCGAGCTGTTCGGCCACGAAAAGGGGGCCTTCACCGGCGCGAACGAGCGGCGCATCGGGCGCTTCGAGCAGGCCAACGGCGGGACGCTGTTCCTGGACGAGCTCGGGGAGATTGACGCCAGCACGCAGGTCAAGTTGCTGCGGGTGCTGGGCGAGCGGACCTTCGAGCGGGTGGGCTCGAACAAGACGATCTCGGTGGACGTGCGGCTGGTGGCGGCCACCAACCGCAATCTCGCGGAGGCGGTGGCGGCGGGCAAGTTCCGGCAGGATTTGTATTTCCGGCTGCGGGTGGTGGAGTTGTGGCTGCCGCCCTTGCGCGAGCGGGAGGGGGACATTCCCCTGCTGGCGACCCATTTCCTGAAGCAGATCAGCCAGGAATACGGCAAACCGATCGAGGGCTTCACCGCCGACGCCATGAACGCCCTCATGAGTTACTCCTGGCCCGCCAATGTGCGCGAGCTGCGGAACGCGATCGAGGGCGCGGTGGCGCTGTGCCGGGGCGACCGCATCACGTTGCGCGACCTGCCGCCGAACATCCGGGAACAACGCGCCGCCGAAAAGGCCGAAGGCGGAGCGGAGGGCGCGCCGGCGCCGGCGATCATCCGGGCGGGAACGCCGCCGCCGTCCGGGCTGACGTTGAAGGAATCGGAACGGCAGCAGATCATTCGCGCCTTGCAGGAAACGAAGGGGAACCGCACGCTGGCGGCGCAACGGCTCGGCATCAGCCGGCGCACGCTTCATCGCAAGTTGCACGTGTACCATCTCGAAGATTACTGAGCCGGCCGCGCGAAACGCGCCGGGAGATCGCGCCGCGCGGCGCCCCGCCCGAAGAGACTCATGCCTCACATACAGGAACTGATTTACCAGTTGGAAGTCGGCAGCGGACCGCGGATCATCCGCGTCATCGCGGCGTCGCTGGCGGTGCTCGCGCTGGCGTGGTGGTACGACACCCGGGAATTCAAAAACTTCAACACCGCCGGAGCGATGGAGGCCGCCCAGGTGGCGCGCAATCTGGCCGAAGGCCGGGGCTACACCACCGAATGCATCCGCCCTTTGAGCCTGTACCTGGTGCAGGAAAAGCGCGGCCTGGATTTCGGTTTGAGCAAGACGCCGCATCCCGACCTGATGACGCCGCCGGTGTATCCGCTGTTTCTGGCCGGGCTGATGAAGGTGCTGCCGTTTGATTACGAGATCAACGGCCCGTTCTGGCGGTATCAGCCGGAGGTGATCATCGCGGTGGCCAACCAAATCCTGTTCCTGCTGACCATCGGGCTGATCTGCGGCCTGGCCACGCGCCTGTTCAATCTGGAAGTGGCGGTGTTCACCCTGGTGTTTCTGCTGGTGTCGGACGTGTTGTGGCGGTTCAGCACCTCGGGACTCCCAACCCTGCTGGCGATGTTCTGGGTGACGCTGCTGGCGCGGGTCATGGTGCGCCTGGACGAAGCCTGTCACGAGAGCGGCGGCCCGCGGCCCGTGGTGGGACGCTGGGCCTTGCTGGTGGGGGTGCTCGTCGGGGTGGCGGGATTGACGCGGTATTCGCTGCTCGGCCTGCTGGTTCCGGTCATTTTCTTCACCTGGATTTTTTGCGCGAAACGGGCCGCGCTCATCACCACCCTGGTGGTGGCGGGCGCCGCGCTGGTGGCGGGGCCCTGGCTGGCGCGCAACTATTCGTGGACGGGCCGCCCGTTCGGGCTGGCGGGGTTCGCCCTGGAGGAAAGCACCCTGCCGTATCCCGGCAACACCCTGGAGCGCTCCCTGGACCCGAACCTCGATGAAGTGGGGCTGAACGACTACCTCCGCAAAGGAGTGACCAATCTGCACCGCAGCATTTCCGAGGAGCTGCCGGTGCTGGGCGGCAACTGGCTGGGCGGCTTTTTCCTGGTGGGCCTGTTGTTGCGGTACCGCAATCCGGGGCTGAGCCGGCTGCGCTTTTTCGTGCTGCTGGCGTTGGGCACGCTGCTGGTGGCGCAGGCGATCGGGCGCACCCATCTCTCCAAGGACATGCCCGTCATCAACTCGGAAAACCTGCTGATCCTGCTGGCGCCGCTGCTGGTGATGTTTGGCGCCGGTTTTTTGAGCACGCTGCTGGATCAGTTGGAGCTGCCCATTCCCGAGCTGCGGCATTTTCTCACCGTGGTGCTGGCGGGGGTGGCGGCCCTGCCGATGCTGCTGACTTTCCTGCCGCCGCGCAACGTGCCCATCAACTACCCCCCCTACTATCCCCCGTGGATCCAAACCAATGCCAGGTTGCTCAACGAAGACGAGCTGATGATGAGCGACATGCCGTGGGCGGTGGCCTGGTACGGCGACCGGCAATGCGTCTGGATTCCGCGCAATCCGAAGGAGACCTTCTTCGAAATTCACGACCGCCACAAGCAGGTGTCGGCGTTGTACCTCACCCAGTTGACCTCGAACGCCAGGTTCCTGAGCCAGATCATTCAGGGACGCGATTACGACTGGGCGCGTTTCGTGGTGGACGTGTTGCTGCATGAGCAGTTGCCCAAGGACTTTCCGCTGGTGGACGCGTGGGAACGCTACCTGCCGGATCAACTCTTTTTCAGCGACCGCCCCCGATGGCAGAAAAAACACTTTGGCCGGCCTGACCGTCCGGTGCCCCAAGCGCCCTCGCTGGAGCCCAACATACTCCCTCCAATCAAATTGCCCCCCCATATCCAAAAACAGGGTTCGCCGCGTTAAACCGTTTTCCTTGTTTCCGCTGACATGAATCCCGACCTGCTCGCCCAAGCCAAGTCCTACGGATTTTCCGACCGCCAGATCGCGCATCTGACCGGCCAGACCGAGGAGGCCGTGCGCCGTCGCCGCCACGAGCTGGGCCTGTTGCCCGCCTACCGGCTGGTGGACACCTGCGCCGCCGAATTCGCCGCCGTCACCCCCTACTACTACTCCTCCTACGACCGCGGCGACGACGAGGTCACCCCGTCGGACCGGCGCAAGGTGATGATTCTGGGCGGCGGCCCGAACCGCATCGGGCAGGGCATCGAGTTCGACTACTGCTGCGTGCATGCCGCGTTCGCCCTGAAGGAGGACGGGTTCGAGACCATCATGGTCAACTCCAACCCGGAGACGGTGTCCACCGACTACGACACCAGCGACCGCCTCTACTTCGAGCCGCTCACGCTGGAGGACGTCCTGCACATCTACCATCGGGAAAAGTGCTGGGGCGCCATCGCGCAGTTCGGCGGGCAGACGCCGCTGAACCTGGCCCTCGGTCTGCAGGCGAACGGCGTCCGGATCATCGGCACCTCGCCGCAAAGCATCGAGATGGCCGAAGACCGCAAACTCTTCGCCGCCCTGCTCAACCGGCTGGGCATCGCGCAGCCGCCCAACGGCACCGCCACCAACGAGGAGGAAGCCCTCGCCATCGCCGCCGACCTCGGCTATCCGGTGCTGGTCCGGCCCTCCTTCGTGCTCGGCGGCCGGGCCATGCAGATCGTCTATTCCGACGCCGAGTTGCAGCACTACATGCGCTTCGCCGTCGAGGCCTCGCCGGAACGCCCCGTGCTGGTGGACAAGTTCCTCGAAGACGCCATCGAGGTGGACGTGGATTGCATCGCGGACGTGGGCAACTTCGACGACCCCGCTGACGGCACCATCGTGGTGGGCGGGATTCTCGAACACATCGAGTTCGCCGGCGTGCATTCCGGCGACGCCGCCATGGTGCTGCCGCCGCACACCCTGTCCGAAAAAATCATCCGGACCATCCGCGAATACACCCACGCCATGACCCGCGAGCTGGGGGTGTCGGGGCTGATGAACGTGCAATACGCCGTCAAGGACGACGTCGTGTACGTGCTCGAAGTGAACCCGCGCGCCTCGCGCACCGTCCCCTTCGTCAGCAAGGCCATCGGCGTGCCGCTGGCCAAACTGGCGGCCAAGGTCATGGCCGGGCGCAGCCTGAAGGAACTCGGCTTCACCGAGGAAATCCGCCCGCCCTACTGGGCCGTGAAGGAGTCCGTCTTCCCCTTCAACCGCTTTCCCGGCCAGGACATCCTGCTTTCCCCGGAGATGCGCTCCACCGGCGAGGTGATGGGCATTGACGCCGATCTGGGCGTGGCCTACGCCAAATCCCAGATGGCCGCCGGCGCCGCCCTCCCGCTCGAAGGCAAGGTGTTCCTCAGCCTCAGTGACGCGGACAAACCCCACGCCGTGGAACTGGCCCGCCGGTTCGCCGACCTCGGCTTTCACCTCGTCTGCACCAGCGGCACGGCCCGGGTGTTGCAGGAAGCCGGGCTGGAAGTGGAAACGATTTTCAAACTGCAGGAAGGCCGTCCCAACGCGCTGGACCTGCTCAAGAACCGCGAGCTTCAGCTCCTCATCAACACCCCCTCCGGCCAGACCCCGCGCAAGGACGAAATCCACATCCGCTCCACCGCCGTCCTGACCGGCACGCCCATCATGACCACCCTCGGCGGCGCGCGCGCCGCGGCCCTGGGCATCGAGGCCCTGAAAAAATCCGGCTACGAGGTCCAGCCCCTCCAGGAATACCACCGCGCCGCGCCGCGCCGGTGACCGCCGCGGACCCGTGGGGAACACGCAGGCGCGCAGGCGGCCGGCTCACGCGGCGGCCGCGCGACGGGCAAACGCGGCCACCAGCCGGCCCGCCTGCTCCCCGGCCCGCCGGCCCATGGCCAGGACCTCCTCGTGGCTGATGCCGCCGCGCGCGCGTCCGGCGGCGAGGTTGGTGATGCAGGAAAGCCCCGCCACCCGCAGCCCGCAATGCCGGGCCACGATCACCTCCGGCACGGTGCTCATGCCCACGGCGTCGGCGCCCAGCCGGGCAAAGGCGCGAATCTCGGCCGGCGTTTCATAGCTGGGACCGCTGACCGCCAGATACACCCCGCTGCGGGCCCGGACCCCCGCCTCGCGGGCCGCCGCCCGCAGGTGCCGGCGCAACACGGGGTCATAAGCCTCGTTCAAGTCCACGAATCCCGGTTCTTCCGCCTCATGTCCGCACAGTGGGTTGCCGCCCATCAGGTTGATATGATCGCGCAAAATCATGAAATCGCCGGGCGCCAGCCGGGGATGGATCCCGCCGGCGGCGTTGGTCAGCAGGATTTGCTCCACCCCCAGCGCGGCGGCCAGCCGGACGGGGAAGGTCACCCGCGCCAGCGAATGGCCTTCGTAAAAGTGCAGCCGCCCGGCGAACAGCAGCACCGGCGCGCCCGCCAGCCGGCCCACGAGCAGCCGGCCCGCGTGCCCCGGCACGCCGGCGGGACACAAACCGGGCACCCGGGCGTATTCCAGCGCCGCCTCGATTTCCACCTCGTTCGCGACCGCGTGAAACCCGCTGCCCAGCACCACCGCCAGCCGGGGACGCAGGCGACAGCGCCGGCGCACGGCGGCGGCGGCCGTTTCCGGAGTGACTTCCCGCGCCGTCGCGACGGGACGGCGGGAACTGACTTTCTTTCCGCTCGGGCTCATGCGAAACAGGGCTCGGTCATGGGTTTGAGCAACGACGAAATCCGGCGTTATGCGCGGCATCTGATCCTGCCGCAAGTCGGGCTGGCGGGCCAGCAGAAGATTCGGGCCGCCAGCGTGCTGTGCGTGGGCGTGGGCGGCCTGGGATCGCCCATTGCGATGTACCTCGCCGCCGCCGGCGTCGGACGGCTGGGCTTGGTGGATTTCGATCAAGTCGAGGAATCCAACCTGCAACGCCAGATTCTGCACGGCGACCCGGACCTCGGCCGGCTCAAAACCGCCTCCGCCCGGGCCACCCTCGAAGCCCTCAACCCGCACGTGCAGGTGGAAACCCACGACCTCCGGTTGACCCGCGACAACGCGCTCGACCTCATTGCCCGCTACGACATCGTGGTGGACGGCACGGACAACTTCCCCACCCGCTACCTGACCAACGACGCCTGCGTGATCCTGCGCAAGCCGAACGTGTACGGCTCGATCTTCCGGTTCGAGGGGCAGGTCAGCGTCTTCGCGCCGCATCTGGGCGGGCCGTGCTACCGCTGCCTCTACCCCGAGCCGCCCCCGCCCGGCAGCGTGCCCACCTGCGCCGAAGGCGGCGTGCTGGGGGTGTTGCCCGGCGTCGTCGGCTGCCTGCAGGCCACCGAAATCCTCAAATTGATCCTCGGCCAGGGCGAGCCGTTGCTGGGCCGCCTCCTGTTGTACGACGCCCTCGCGATGCGGTTTCGCGAACTCAAGGTGCGCCGCGATCCGGCCTGCCCCCGGTGCGGCGAGCGTCCCACCCTCACGGGACTGGTTGATTACGAGGATTTTTGCGGACTGAAAAAACCGGCCGCTCCGGCCGCCGACGCCGTGCCGGAAGTCACCGTGCAGGCGCTGAAGGCCGCGCTCGATGATCCGGCGCGCGGCGTGCAGGTGGTGGACGTGCGCGAACCGGCGGAATATGAGCTGGTCCATCTGCCGGGCACGCGCGGGATTCCCCTGCGCGCCCTGCCGGAACGGCTCGCGGAATTGGATCCGAGCCGCCCCTGCTACCTGCTTTGCCACCACGGCGCGCGTTCCCGACAAGCGGCGGCGTTCCTCAAATCGCGCGGCTTCCGCGACGCCCGCAGCGTTCGCGGCGGCCTGCTGGCCTGGGCCGCCGAAATTGACCCCTCCCTGCCCCGCTACTGAGCCGCTTTTTTCCGGCTCCACGCACAAAAAAACCGCCGGACCCTTGTCCGGCGGTCTTTTCAGATCTGGGAAAGGCTCAGCCTTTTTTCGCCTGACGGCGGCGCGCGATGAATGTGCCCAGCCCCAGCAACGCCACCGCGGAGAAGGCCATCGCCGAAGGCTCCGGCACCTTGGTGCCCACGACGTTGGCTTGAATCAGATAATCGCTGTTGGAGGGACTTCCCAGTTTGGTAAGGAAACCTTCCAGGTAAATCTGCACCACGCCTTCCTCGCTGATGCTCGTCGGCGGCTCCTCGATCCAGAAGCTGAGGTAATTGGGCTCGCCTCCCACCAACTGAAGCTGCGGGTACGTGGGGAACCCCGAATCATCGGCTTGGTCGAAATTCTGCCCCAGAATCCAAAAACTCAGCGTCAAATATTCCGGGTTTATCCACCCGTCACTGGGAACCTGGCTGGCGTCGTAGCTGAACTTCCCATAGCCCGTTACCCCGGACCAGTCTCCTGTAGCTACGGGAGCTTCAAACGTAAACGACACCACTTGCGCCTGCATCTGCAGCGCGCCGGAGGCGGCAACCATCCCACCGAGGGCCAACAGCACTGACAATTTTTTCATGACTTATGCTTTCCCAGAAATCGCTCGTTGATACAGCTTTCAACTGCTTGGCTGTCCTTTAATCGGGCCAACTCGACACGAGACTACCAGTTGCCATTCGTTTGTCAAGCCTTTGATTCACAGAAAGTTTCCCTCGAATTGCCGCGAAAAAAAACACCGGGGAGGCGGGAGGAGCGGGGGCCCGTGCAGATGGGGCGGCGGAGCTGGCGGTGATCCAGCCCATCCGGCGGGCTGCCCCTCAATCCTGCGGCAAACTGCTCCCGCTGCTGCTGCCGTGGTGGCCGCCCCACTGGGAGGCCGACCACGGCCCGCAAGACCCGGGCCTAACCCGACTTTCGCCATTCGCGCTCCCAAAGGCCGTGGATTCTTGAAAAATCAAGGGGCGAGGTTCACCGGTCTTCACCACAAGTCCCGCGGGCCGAGGGGGCCCGGGCGTGGATTTCGGGTGGTGGCGGGGCGGTTCATCCGTACGCTGAAGGAACGGCTCCTGTGGGTGCGGTCCTTTGACACGGTCGAGGGACTCCGGCAGGCGCTGATCGAATTCAAGGAACGCTTCAACAAACACTGGCTGCTCCAGCGGCATGGCTATACCGGCACCACTCACCCCCTGCTGGCGGAGGCGGCGTAAGTTTTGTGCTGTTTCAGTGTCGGGGAATTCAGAAGCTTTACAACCGGCTCGATCCGGAGGGTGTGGCGCACGGGGACGAAGGCGCGGTGGATGGCCGCCACCAGCGGGGCGCGGGTTGCTTCCGTGAGGGCCACCGTGGCGTTGGCGTCGGTCCGCATCTCCGGGCCGTGGAACAGGGTCTTGATCTGGCGGGTTTCGTAGGCCTGCTTGGCGGCCACTGCCTCGTCCACCTTGCGGAAGGCTTCGCTGAAGGGATTGACCGCGAAGTCGGCGGCCAGATTGATGCCCTTTGCCAGCTCCTTCGCGGCGTACACGCGGCCGGTTTCGCCCCACGTCACCCGGTAACGGGCGGCTTTCGGATTCCGGACCCGCAGAACGAGCCGGTTCAGATCCTGGTTGAACGGCACCAGCGCC
>CAZRPT010000125.1:0-2118 GCA_964601985.1 uncultured Verrucomicrobiota bacterium | reverse complement strand
CGCAGCAACGCCTCGCCCAATCCCCGGCCCCGCGCCTCCGGCCGCACGAACAAATCCTCGAGGTACAAACCCGGCCGCCGCGCCCAAGTTCCTGGCCGTGACCCGCTGGGCGAAAAAATGGGCGCGGCTTCAACGCGGGGCGGACTGAGGCGGGACCGCGCCGTCGGCCGGGGAACTTCCGACGTCACCCCGCTGGGTTCTCCCCCGCCAGCCGGCGCAGGGCATCGCCGGTGACGCGAAAGACGGTCCAGTCACTCAACGGCTCCGCGCCCCATTTCCGGTAGAAGCGGATCGCCGGCTCGTTCCAGTCCAGCACGGCCCACTCGAACCGCCCACACCGCCGCCGCACCGCCTCCCCGGCCAGATGCCGCAGCAACGCCTCGCCCAATCCCCGGCCCCGCGCCTCCGGCCGCACGAACAAATCCTCGAGGTACAAACCCGGCCGCCCCAGAAAGGTGGAAAAATTCTGAAAAAACAGGGCGAACCCCGCCGGAACCTCATCCAGCAGCCCGATCACCGCCTCGGCGGCGGGCGGGACGCCGAAGAGCGATTCCCGCAACGTGGCTTCGTCGGTGACGACTTCGTGGCTCAGCCGCTCGTAATCCGCAAGCTGGCGGATGAAATCCAGCAACAGAGGCGTGTCCGCGGCGGTGGCCGGACGGATGTGAATTGCGCTCATGCCCTCCAGCGTGCCGTCTTTCCCGGCGCGTGCCACCCCAAAATGACGGGCGGAGCGACCGCATTCGGCGCTTTGCTTTCCGGCGGGGCGGGGACATGCTGAACGCCATGCGAAAAACCCTGATTCCTCTCACCTTGTTGCTGGCGTTCCGGCTGGGCGCGGCGGATCTGGTTTCCCTGCCGGACGATCCCTGTTTCGCCCCCTTCAAGCCGGTGGCGGGGCCGCAACCGTCCGGCCTGCTGCTTCAGCCGGGCGACCGGCTGGCCATTTGCGGCGACTCGATCACCGAGCAAAAGCGCTATTCCCGGATCATGGAGACCTACCTCACGGTCTGCACGCCGGAGCTGAACCTGGCCATCCGGCAGTTCGGCTGGAGCGGCGAACGGGCGCCCGGTTTCCTGGCCCGCATGACCAACGACGTCCTCCGCTTCCGGCCCACCATCGCCACCACCTGCTACGGCATGAACGATCACCTCTACCGCCCCTACACCGGGGAAATCGGGCGGGTGTACCGGGAAAACTCGCTCGCCATCATCCGGGCCTTCAAGACGCACGGCGTGCGGGTGGTGCAGGGCGCCGCCGGCGCGGTGGGCAAGGTGCCGGGGTGGTCCCGCGCGCAAGGCGCGACGGTGACGGATCTGAACCTCGGCCTGTGCGCGCTGCGGAACATTGACGTCGAACTGGCCCGCCAGGAGCAGGTGGGGTTCGCCGACGTGTTCGTACCGTTGCTGGTGGGCGCGCAGGTGGGCCGGCAACGCTGGGGCGCCGATTACCAGCTCTGCGGCCAGGACGGCGTGCACCCCGGCTGGGCGGGGCACCTCGTCATGGCCTACGCCTTTCTCAAGGCGCTGGGATTGGACGGCGATCTGGGAACCCTCACGGTGGACCTCGCCTCCGGCCGGGCCGAAGGCACGCGGGGCCACCGGGTGGTGCGCGCGCGGGAGGGCGTGGTGGAAATCGAGAGCACCCGCTATCCGTTCTGCGCCACCGGCCCGGAGGACCGGGATTCCAGCCTGCGCTCCGGCATGGCACTGGTGCCGTTCAACCAGGAGCTGAACCGGCTCGTTCTGCGGGTCCGGAATCCGAAAGCCGCCCGTTACCGGGTGACGTGGGGCGAAACCAACCGCGTGTACGCCGCGAAGGAGCTGGCAAAGGGCATCAATCTGGCCGCCGACTTCGCGGTCAATCCCTTCAGCGAAGTCTTCCGCCGGGTGGACGAAGCGGTGGCCGCCGGGGCCACCACGGTGGAGTTTGACCGCGACCTCTTCTACTACGTCAATAATTTCCTCGGCTTCCCGTGGGGACACCGGTGCCGGTGGGGTATTACGACCAGGAAAAAGGCAAGTGGGTTCCCTCGGCCGATGGGATCATCATCAAGATCCTGAGCGTGAACGCCCAGGGATTAGTCGAACTCGACGTGGACGGCGATGACGCGCCGG
>CAZRPT010000124.1:0-3808 GCA_964601985.1 uncultured Verrucomicrobiota bacterium | reverse complement strand
TCGAGGAGGCGGCGCAAATGCCGTTCAAAGCCGGGTTCCGGCGCGCCAAACGCCGTCACGACAAAGGCCACGCCGGGCGCGGCCAGCCGCATCCGTTGATGCCCCAGCGCATGCTCTTCGGCCCGCACCGGCACCGGCCGCCACACCCGCGTCTCGCCTCCGAGAAAATGAGTCAACGCCTCCGTGTATAATTGCGTGTCCAGTCCGGCGCCCCAGTCGCGCAGCAACTCCAGCAAAATTTCCCGAAACGACCGCGCGCCCGGGAGCCGGTCATTCCACGCGCGGGTATCGGTCGTGAACGCCCCCCGATCCGCCCGGGTCAAACCGCAATTGACGAATTCATGCTCGACGCTCTCGGGACGCAGATTCACCAGCTTGGCGTGGGCCAGCTCCGTCAGCATCAGATAATGCATCACCTGCGCCCGATGCCGGGGCACAAGCGCCTCCACCGTCTTCAATTCCAACAACGCCCCCGGCCCCAGCAGCACATCGAGAAAATAGCGTTTGCGGAACGACCCGTGCGTCACCTCGATGGGCGTCCCGACCCGCGCTTCCGGCATTCGGTGCGCCAGTTCCCGCTGATAAACCTGCTCGTCAAACAACCGGCCCAAATCCTGATGAATCTCGAAGAGACACCCCATCGCCCGATAAGCCAGCTCCCCAAATTCCGCCTGGGAAAGGCGGCGCAAGGCGGCATGGACGGCAATCGGCATGGCGCGTGTTTTCAGTCCGTCTTTTCCTCTCCCTTTTTAATGATCACCCGCGCGCCGTCCGGCAACGCATACGAACCCAGCGTCACCACCACGACGCCTTCCCGCAGGCCTTCGCCCTCGATCTCCACCCAATTCCCCTCGCGCAGGCCGGTTTTCACCGGGCGGGTATGGGCGATGTTTTGCCCGACCACCACCAGCGTGCTTCGTCCCTCGTGGTCGGTATAAACAGCCTCCCGCGGAACCGCCAGCCGTCCGGCGCGTTCCTCGACCACGATGCGCGCGCTCACGAACTGGCCGGGCCGCCAGCCGACGCCCGGTTCCAGCCGCAACCGCGCCAGCGTCTGGCCCGTGGCGGGATCCACCGTCGGGCTGACAAATTGCACCTCGCCCGTTCGGACCAATTCCGGCTGATCGGCGCTGACAATTCGCGCGCGCTGGCCGGGTTTGACGGCGGCCGCCTCGGCGGCGGGGATCGCCACGTTGGCCACCAGCCGGTCCAAGTCCACGATCTCGGCCACCACCGTGCCGACCTCCACCGCCTGGCCCGGCTGGGCGCGCAGCCGGGTCACCACGCCATCCAAGGGCGCCGTCAGTTGCACCCACGCCAGGGCCGCGCAGGCGGCGCCGAGGTCGGCCTGGGCGGCGGCCAGTTGTTGCTGCGCCGCCTGAATCGCCTTTTCCGACGTGCCGTCCACCGCCTTGAGCTTCTCCTGTCGGGCCATGACCTGTCGGGCATAACCCAGCGCGTGCCGGGCCTTGTCCACCGCCGCCCGGGCCGGTCGGTCGTCCAAGCGCACGATCAAGTCGCCCGCCTTGACCCGCTGCCCTTCCGCGACCGGCACCTCCCGCACCACGCTGGCGACCGCCGCCGCCAATTGCGCGCCGCCGCCGGGTTTGCCCGCCTGCGCCGGCGCGGGCGCCACCACGCCATAAGCGATCACCGTGGCCCGCAGGTTGGTGCGAATCACCGGCGCGACCGTCACGGCCACTTCGGGCGGGGACGCGGCTTCCTCCGTTTCTTCAGCGGGACGGCAACCCGTCCCCGGAAGGCCCAGCGCCAGCGCGGAAAACAGCAATGCGAAACGTGTGTTCATGGTTGGGGAGATGCGGAAAGCCGGGGTGAAGATTCGGACACCGGCAACAACGTGGCCGGGCTTTGGAGGGCGTCTTCCAGCGCGCCCAGGGATTCCTGCGCGCTGATCACGGCATCGAGCCGGGCAAGCGCGGCATCGGCCAGTTCGAGCCGGCGCTGGACCAGTTCAAGTCGCGAAATCCCGCCCGCCGCGAACTGGTTTCGCGCCGCGCGAAGCTGTTGGGTCAGCTCGCGATCCAACGCCCGGGCCGCTTCCGCCTTGCGCGCCGCCACGCGATAACCGGCCACCGCCTGCTCGATCTCCGCCAGCACGCGGGCCTGCAACGCATTGAACCGCGCGGCCGCCTCCGCCCGCCGCGCCTCGGCTTCGGCAATGGGACCCTGGTTCTGATTCAGCACCGGCAATTCGAGCGAGAGCCCCAGCCCCCACTTGTTGTCGCCTTGATCGAACTCGTAGCCGGGGCCCAGATGCACGTCCGGATATTGCCGGGCGATTTCGAGTTGGAGCGCGGATTCGGCGGCGGCGTATTCGGCCAGGGCCGCCAGGAGGTCGGCGCGATTCAGCAGGGCCTGATGACGCGCGGCGGCGGCGGGCGGATCCACCGGAAAATTCCGGAACGCGCTGAAATCCCATTTCACGCCGGCCAAAGCCGCCGGCGTCACCCCCACGACCGCCGCCAGTTGCGCCCGCGCCATGACCAGTTGCTGCTCGGCGTCCTGGCGGGCGAATCGCGCCCGATTCAGGGCAATCCGCGCCCGGGTCACCTCGATCGGCGACACGGCGCCGGCGTCCCGTTGGGCTTCCAGCAGATGAAGGCTCCCGGCCAGAAGCGTCTCCTGCTGCCGCCGGCGCGTGGCGCGTTCCCGGGCCGCGTACAAGGCCAGAAAATTCCGCCGCACTTGACTGCGCACCCGCCACGCCGCGGCGGCCAGCCGAAAACGCGCGGCGTCCGTCAGATGGGCGGCCTGGGTCCGGCGATGTCCGCGCTTGCCCGCCGTCTCGAGGGGCACGTCCAGCGTGGCCGTCACCACCCACGGCGAAGGAATGGTCGTGGTGGTGTCATAGGACGGCGCCACGCCCACGGTGGGATTCGGTCGTTGCCCGGCGGTGGTTTCCCCGGCCCGGGCCCCCGCCAGTTGCGCCCGCGCCACGTCCAGGTCCGGGGAAAAATAAAACGCCGCCAGCGTGAGCGCGTTCAAATCCCACGCGCGCCGGGGCCATTCGCCGGTCACGTGATTCGTCGTCAGAAACGCCCGCAACCCGGAATCCGCCAGCGACCGCCGTTCCAGCTCGGCGGCGTTTCGCTCCGCGCTCAACGGACGGGGTTCGTAATGCGCGCAACCGGCCAGCAACCCCGCCGCCGCCGCCGCCCATCCGATTCTCAACGACCCGCTCATATGCCTGCCCTGCTCTTTCCGCGAAAACACCTTCCGAAAAGAGCATGCCCGTCACCCACTTGATCCGCCAACCGATTTGCCATTTCACCACCGCCGTCCCACCTCGCCGAGAAAAAGCCGTCTGGCCACAATTCACCCCCGCGCCGGGCTCTGCTTCACCTCGAAAAGACGGTCAAAAACCGCCAACGGTTTCACCGCATTACGCGTCTGAAATCACCCCGGGGAAAACCACCCGCATCGCATCGTCACCTTGGCGGCTGCGAGACGCGTGATTTTTCGGATTTAGGATTTTCTTCGGGCCTTCGTCCCCCCCCCGGTCCCCCGGATTTCCTCCGCCCGGCGGAGCCGGGAAAAAGCAGGCGTGCGCGGGGAAGGCTTCGCTTCCCGGAGGGGGCCTCCGGAGCGTTTCACGGGAACGCGTGAGCGGCCGGGAGGAAATGGGGGGCGCTATCGCCAGTCGCCGGTTTTGCTGCCGGGGTTGCACCAGAGCAGGCCGGGATGTTCGGTCAACTGGGCGTTGAAGGTTTCGAACGTGATGAAATGGACCTGACCGCTGAAGCCCATGATGACCGCGCCCCGGACGTGGCGTTTGCCGACGCCGCAG
>CAZRPT010000123.1:0-11916 GCA_964601985.1 uncultured Verrucomicrobiota bacterium | reverse complement strand
GACCCGCTGCTTCGTCACCAGCCTCGAATACGGGGAGAGGAGCGCGGCCCGGATCGCGCAATCCATCCGCGGCCACTGGTCCGTGGAGAACAGGAACCACTGGAAACGCGACGCCAGCCTGGGGAAGGAGGACGCCTCGCGTCCGCGCAAGAAAGCCGGCGGAGCCCAGGTGCTCGCCCTGTTGAGGGGGGCCGTCCTCCGGCTTAACGACGCGCAACGCTTCGAGACTCTCAACGCCGGCTTCCACCACCACGCCGCCAAACCCCGGGCCGCCCTGCGCCTGCTCAAAACTCCCCCGCCCCAAATCAATTAACCAGACAATCGCCCTGGGGGGGGCGCCCCCGCCCATCGGTCCCCCGCGACCGGTTTTCGCGGCCGCGCCGGTCCCGTCCCTTCAGGGCCGGTCGGGGAACGCCGGGTCAGGGGACCCGGCCTGCAAGGGGCGCGCCTCGTTCCTTTGGGCATTGCCCGGGGCTGACGGGTGTCGCGCCTTCGGCGCGGGAAGTTTAGGATTTCGGGATTCGGATTTCGGATTTCCTTCGGGCCTTCGGTTCCCTCGAATTTCGGACCTTCACGCCGGCCGGGCGGGCCGACATTCCCGCCCACGCCGCGCGAGACGACGAACCGTTTTCGTTGCCGGCAACGCGCCTTTGGGCGGGACGGCCTTCCGTGAACGAGCGCCGATTCCGGACGCAAAAAAGGGCGGCCGCGGCCGCCCTTTCTGTTTTGGGATGGATGATTCCCGCGCCGGTCAGAACTTGTACGCGACGCCGGTGATGAGCTGGAAGTCGTTGTGGTAACGACCGGGGGCGGGGTCGCTGCGGTAGGTTTCCCGGCCCACCACGCGCAGGGACAGGTTGGTGATGATGTCGGTTTCGAACCCGATCTCGGCGGTGATGAGGTAGTTGCCAAAATCTTCCAGTTCCGGCTCGTAACCGAAATTCTGCCACAACCGGGCGCGGTCATTGATTTCCCACGTGAACCGTTCCCCCACGTGCAGGGTGGCGAAATCGTCCCGCTCATTGCCCAGTTTTTCCCAGACGTAGCCCGGACCCACTTCGCCGGCGAGGGTGAATTTGTCGTCCTTCAGGAAGTAGTAGCCCACGCCGGGATTGAGCGCGACGCGGTAGTCCAAATCGGCCAGCTCGTCGTGCTGATAGTCCACGCGGGCGAAGGCGAAGAAGCGTTCGGTGAAGAGCCGGTTGTACTGGCTGTAGAGGCCGTAGTTGTTGGCCGTGGTGTCGCCGTCATCTTCGCCGTAGGTCACGTAGCCGCCGGCGCCGAATTCGTTCTTCTTCCATTTTTTGACGGTGTCAATGGTGCCGTTGACGGTGAGGGTTTTGCTGTTGCCCCGGGTGAGGGTGGCGCCGATCGCGGCGGAGGTTTTCCAGGCCGTGTCGGGTTTTTTCGCCTGGGCGTCCGCGTCGTCAGCGGCCCGGGCAGTGGCGCAGACGGCCAGCAGGGTGGAAAGGCCGAAAGCGGTGTGCCGGCCAAACTGCGGGATGGCGGTGGGTTTCATGCTGTTTCTGTTTCCAACGTGTCTTGATTGGGTTGTTTGTCATTGAGCGCCCCGTGTGCCGGCCTGTGCCCCACACCGGCGCCGTTTGACGGCCTACTTCGCCGCACACGCCGCCGCGAGTCAAGACGCGGATGCGCGCCCGCCGCAAAAACTTTCCGTTGCCGGCGCTCGCCCGGTCCGGCGGCCATCTGCGCGCTTGCCCCGGGAGGGGAGCGCGGGTTATAGGAAGGATTTGCGGGACGCATGAGCCGTCCCGGCGCACCACAGGAAACGACTAAAACATGGCATACACCACCGTGACTCCGCCCGAGGGTGGAAAAATCAGCATCAGCAACGGCAAACTCAACGTGCCGGACCAGCCGGTCATCCCCTTCATCCGGGGCGACGGCACCGGTCCGGACATCTGGGCCGCCAGCGAGGCCGTCTTCAACGCGGCCGTCGAAAAGGCCTACGGCGGCGCGCGGCGCCCGGTCTGGTTCGAAGTCTTCGCCGGCGAGGCGGCCAAGGAGCGGTTCGACACCTGGCTGCCGGACGACACCGTCGAGGCCTTCCGCGAGTATCTGGTGGGCATCAAGGGGCCCCTCACCACGCCGGTCGGGGGCGGCATCCGGTCGCTCAACGTGGCCCTGCGCCAGATTCTGGACCTCTACGTCTGCCTGCGCCCGGTGCAGTACTTCACCGGCGTGCCCAGCCCGGTGAAACGGCCCGAGCTGATCAACATGGTCATCTTCCGCGAGAACACCGAGGACATCTACGCGGGCATCGAGTTTCAGGAAGGCGAGGAGGACACGCAGCAGTTCCTGAAGCTGTTCGAGGAGCAGTTCCCCGAGCGCTTCCGCAAGATTCGCTTCCCCGGCAGCACGGGCATCGGCATCAAGCCGGTCTCCCGCGAAGGCACCTCGCGCCTGGTCAAGGCGGCCATTGATTACGCCATCGCCAACGGTCGCAAATCGGTCACGCTCGTCCACAAGGGCAACATCATGAAGTTCACCGAAGGCGCCTTCCGCGACTGGGGCTACGCCGTGGCGAAGGAGCAGTTCGGCTCGCAGGACCTGGACGGCGGCCCGTGGCAGGTGATCAACGCCGACGGGAAGGAAATCATCGTCAAGGACGTCATCGCCGACGCCTTCCTGCAGCAGATTCTCACCCGGCCCGCCGAATACGACGTGATCGCCACGCTGAACCTGAACGGCGACTACATCTCCGACGCGCTGGCCGCGCAGGTGGGCGGCATCGGCATCGCGCCCGGCGGCAACATCAACTACCAGACCGGCACGGCCATCTTCGAGGCCACCCACGGCACCGCGCCGAAGTACGCCGGCCTGGACAAGGTGAACCCCGGTTCGGTGATCCTCTCGGGCGAGATGATGTTCCGCTATCTCGGCTGGACCGAGGCCGCCGACCTCATCCTCAAGGGCATGGACGGCGCCATCGGCTCGAAGCGCGTGACCTACGATTTCGCGCGCCTCATGGACGGCGCCACGGAGATCAAATGCTCCGAATTCGGCGCGAACATCATCGAGCACATGTAAGCGCCACCCGCGCCACAGGCTTGTTTCCGCGACCGCCGGTCCTCCGGCGGTCATTTTTTTTGGTGTCCCGCCGCCGCGCTTGTCGCCGGTTTTCGCGGGCGAAGCGGGTTGTCGAAATCGCGCCCCGGGTTTAGAGCCGGGCGGAAAACGGCGGATCGGGAAATCGGACCTGCCATCAAGAGGGCCTTTTGCGCCCTTCCTTGGGACGCGGATCCGCGCGTGGCGGAAGGGTCCATTTTTTACATGGGGCGGACTTCGATCCAGGTTGCGCGGCGTTCGTGGGTGTCGGGGCGGATGACTTCCAGACGATGGCGGCCGGGGACGAGGTGGGCCCACTGGACGCCCTTGGCGGATTCCAAGAGGAGGGTGTCGCTGTGCCAGGTCAGGCCCGGCGGCCCTTCGGCCCGGAGGCGCAGGCGGCGGCCGCCGTCGGGGAGGTCGGGGTCGAGGAGGAGCACGGTGCCGGGCCGCGGCCAGGTGATGCGCAACCGGGCGGTGAGGGCCCGCGCCACGGCGCGATTGCCCAGCCGGTTGTCGCCGCTGGCCAGCCACTCGGCATAGGTGGCGGGGAGTTTGAGCCGGCCTTGGGCGTCGAAATCGTCGGCGCCGGCCAGGGGCGGCGGCTGGTCGGCGAGGAAGCATTCCTCCACGCCGCGCTCCCATTCCCGGCGGGCCGCCGGGGGCAGGGCGGCGGGATCGTCGGGCAGCCGCTTGCCCAGCACGGGATGGACCCGGGCGGTGGCGATGGCGGCGGGCCGGTCGTACCACGAGACGCCGCGCCGCTCGCGCAGCCAGACGAAAAGATCGTGCAGGATCGGCCCGGCGCCGCTGATGCCGGAGACGCCCCGCATGGGCGAGCCGTCGAAGTTGCCCACCCAGACGCCGACGGTGAATTCCGGGGTGTAGCCCACGGCCCAGTTGTCGCGGAAGTCCGAGCTGGTGCCGGTCTTGCAGGCGACCGGGAAATCGAACCGCAGCGGCGATTCGAGGCCGAAGGCCAGGCGGCGGGCGTCGTCGTCATCGAGCACGTCGGCGATGAGCCAGGCGCAATCGGCGCGGAAGAGCCGCCGGGCCGGCGGGGTCGGGGGGTGAAACGTCAGCCGCCAGGGGCGGTATTCGCCGAGCCGGGCGAGGCAGGCGTAGGCGTTCACCAGTTCCAGCAGGCGGACCTCGCTGTTGCCGATGGTCAGGCCCAGCCCGTAGAACTCCGGCGGCCGGGTGAGGGTGGTCAGGCCGCAGGCTTGCAGGGCGCGCAGCAGGGGGGCCGGTCCGCCGAGGGCGTCCAGCACGCGCACGGCGGCGACGTTGAGCGAGTTGGCGAGGGCCACGCGGCAGCGGACGGGGCCGTGAAACTGGCGGTCGTAATTCACCGGCGCGAAGACCCCGGTGGTGGTGGGGAACGCGCTGGGCACGTCGGCCACCACGCTGGCGGGGCTCCGGCCCCGTTCGAAGGCCAGGAGGTAGGTGAACGGTTTGAGGGTCGAGCCGGCCGAGCGGGCCGCCCAGGCGCCGTTGACCTGGCCGGCGTCGGGCGAGCGGTAGTCGGGCGAGCCCACCAGCGCCAGCACGCCGCCGGTGGCGTTGTCGAGGACGACCACCGCGCCCTGGCGGACGTGGTGCTCGACCAGCGCGGCGAGATGCCGGCGGAGGCATTGTTCCGCGACGGTCTGGAGCTCGAGGTCGAGGGTGGTCCGCACCACGCCCGTGCCGGGCAGGGTGGGACGGCGTCGTTCCCGCTGGAGGAGGAAATCCACGAAATGCGGCGCGCGAAAGGTCCGGGCGGGCGAGGCGAGGCGCAAGGGTTCGCGCAGGGCGCGGGTGTATTCCTCCCGGGTGAGCCAGCCGTTGGCCCGCATGCGTTGCAGCACGTAAGTCCGGCGCCGGAGGGCGCTGGCGGAGTGGCGGTGGGGGTCGTGCCGGGAAGGCGCCTGGGGCAGACCGGCCAGGAGGGCGGCTTCCGCCACGGTGAGCGCCTTCAGCGGCTTGTGGAAATAGAAGTCGGCGGCGGCGGCGGCGCCCCGGTTGAAGTGGCCGTAGTCAATGCGGCTGAGGTATTCCGCCAGGATGCGCTGCTTGGACCACTCCCGTTCCAGCCGCAGGGCGCGCAGGGCCTCGACGAGCTTGGTCCGGAGCGTGCGGGGCTGGTAATCGGCCAGCTTGACGAGCTGCTGGGTGATGGTGGAGGCGCCGGAAACCACGCGGTGATGGCGGACGTTGGCGAGGGCCGCGCGCGCGATGGCCCGCCAATCCACGCCCGGATGCGACCAAAACCGCTTGTCCTCGGCCGCGACGGTGGCGTCCACGAGGCATTGGGGCACTTCCGCCAACGTCACGGCGCGCCCCACGAAACCGGCGGCGTCCCGAAGCTGGCGGAGCGGCCGCCCGGCGGCGTCCCGCAGCGCCAGCGGCGGGGGCGGCGGCTGGAACAAGGCCGGCGGGAGGGGCACCCAGTTGACGGCCTCCCAGCCCAGCGCGGCCAGCAGGGCCGGGGCGAGAACGCCGCCCGCCAGCCACCGTTTCCAGCGGCGGGGACGACGACGGGGAGCGGACGCGGCGGGAGCGTTCATGGCGTGGGACGACAGGTGAAGCGGGTCGCGCCGCTGAGCCCGCGGCGGTTGGGTTCATACATGGCCTCGACGTGGGCCGACGGGGCCAGCGCCGTGCCCGCGCAACGCGCCCGGGCGAGGTAGGTGACTTCATACGCGCCCGATTCGAGGTAGTTGACGAAAAAGCGCACCCGGTCGGCGCGGTATTCGCGGAAATCCGCCCAAAGCGGCCAGACGTCGGAGCTTCCCCCCGGGGAGGTGCGTTTCGGTGGCCGGGCGGCCTTTTGGCTGGGCAGATTGATCGTTTCCAGCACCGCCGGCAGCCGGTCTTCGAGGACCACGTAATCGGCATCCCTGTCCGCGCGCAGCTCCAGCCGGACCAGCACCACGTCGCCCACGGCCAGGGTGTCGAGCGGGCGGCGCCGGCCGTTTTCGTCTTCGAGGCGGTACTCGCGGCGCAGGTGGAAGCCGCGATCAAGCGGCCGGAGGGAGGGCTTGCGGGCGTGCCCGGTCAGCACCGTCTCCGTGTAAACCGGCCGGGCGCCGGTGACGGCCAGCCGCAACGGCCAGTCCGCGGAACCGGGAAGGAACGAAAGGGTCCGCCGTTGGAGCAACTGGTCAGCCCCCAGGGGAAGGTCGAAGGACTCCCGCCCCCAGCGCAACGTGGCCGCGGTGGGGCCGGCGTCGGGCGCGTTTCGGAGCAGATATTCCACCATCGCGAGGGCGGCCCAGGCGTTGTTCTGGGTGGTGCCCCAATGGCCGTTTTTCCAGGAACGCCGCAGCCGGTCCGCCAAAGCGGCGGCCCGGGGATCCCCGGGGGCGCTCACGGCAAAGGCCAGCAGCCGCGAGGCGATGACGCGGCGCTCGCTGCCGAACGGGTCGCTCCCGACGCCGCGGGACCGGGCGTCCCGCAGCGTCGCGATGCGCTCATCCGCCGGATTTCCAAGCGCCAGGGCGGCGGCCAGCCAGGCCTGCTCCTCGCGATTGAGTTCTCCCCGGCGCGCGTAAAGGGCGTCCGTCAGCGGTTCGGGACACACCCGCCAAAAGGCCAGGGCCAACGCGCCGAGACAATGGGCGGAGCGCTCCTCCGCGGACAAGGGGGCGGCGGCTTCGCAAATCCTCTGGCCGCGGTCCCGAAGATGCCCCAGCAAGAGGGCGGTGAGCTCAACGGGCACCGGGACGTCGTGCCGGGCCAGTTGTCCCAGCACCAGCGCGGCGTAGGCGCTGCCCCATTCATGCGGTTCTTCGCCGTGGGGCCAGTAGGCCAGCCCGCCGCAGGAGGTTTGCATGGACCGGTAGCGTTTGAAGCCCTCCGCGATGGCCGCGTCGGTCCGGGCGGCGTCCTTGCCCAGAAGGACGCGCAGATCGGGGACGGCCTGAATCAGCGCCCACGGCAGCAGGCTGGAGCTGGTCTGCTCCACGCAGCCGTAGGGGTAATGCAGCAACTGCCGGAAACTCTCGGCCAAGTGCATGAACGGCGAACACGAAACCCGCACGGCGATCCGGCCCGTGCCTTCGCGCAGGCGGGGATCGAAGTCGGCGAGGAGGTTGGTGGCGCCCGTCTCCAAGGCGGCGAGCCGGACCTCGCGCTCGGGCGGCGTGGGGAAATGGATGTCGAGGCGCGACTCGACGCGATCGCCGGCGGGCGGGTGATCGCCGGCGGCGGTCAGCTCCCAGCGCCAGCGGGCCGCGCCGGGGGTGGTGATTTCCACCGGAAACTCGACCGTCCGGCTGGCGCCCGCCGCCAGCCGCAGCGAGCGGGCCAGGAGGGCGGAATCCGCCGCCCGGGCGGTGGCGTCCAGCACGAGCCGCGCCGTGAGCCGCCGGGCGCGCCCGGTCTGGTTGTGCACGATGGCGCGGGCCAGGAGGCGGTCGCCCACGCGGGCGAATTGCGGGACGGCGGGTTGCAGCATGAGCGGCTTGCGCACCTCGAAACGGGCGCTGCCCAGGCCGAACTGCTGCTTCATCGTGTGCCCCACGGCAAACAGCCGGTAGGCCGTGAGACTGTCCGGCGCGGTGAAGGACACCTCGGCGCGCCCGGCGGCGTCCGTGCTCAGGCGACCGACCCACAACGGACAGGCGGCGAAGTCCTTGCGCAGGGGCGGGTTCACGTCGCCGCCGCCCCCCACCAGGTAGCCCTTGTTGCCGTAGGTCCAGTGATCAGGATCCTCGCTCAGGAGGCGGAACAGGGACAACGCGCTCCGCACGTTCAACGGCCAGTCCCGGTAGAAATGGGCCAGCGGGTCCGGCAGCCGGTAGCCGTCGAGCTGGAGGACGCCTTCATCCACCGCGAACACGGTGAGGGTGGCGTCGGGGACCGGCCGCCCGGCGGCATCGGTGGCCGTGACGGTCACGCCGACGGGCGCGCCGGGGCGGACTTTCGGGGCCGAAGGCGCGACCGCGAGACGCAGGCGGTGGCATTCGGGGCTGACCGCGAGCCGGCAGACGCCGAAGCGGAAGTCCGGCATCTTCACCCGATACGGACTGTCCTCGGCGCCGCGCAACAAAGTGACCGAGACAAACACGTTCGGCGGGTCGGACTCGGTGAGCGGCACGCGCACGCGGGGGGCGTTGCCTTCCAGCGCCGTCACCCACGCCCGCCGGACCCCGCGTCGCTCCACGCTGACCAGGGCCTGGCCGCTGAAGGGGGCCTTGACCAGGATCGTCGCCGTGTCGCCCACGTGGTATTCCCGCTGATCGGGCACCAGCTCCAAGTCCGGCGTGCCGTCGTAATCCCACGCCAGCCGGGCGTGGCCGCTGACGTAAAAGCTGTGCGCGGTGAAGACCCGCCGCCCGGCGGGGTCGCGTCCTTCCACTTCGAGCAGATACTGCCCCGGCTCCGTCAGGGGGAACGCCGCCCGGGTGGTCGCGGTGCGGAAGGTGTCCGGATCCCGCAACGGCATGATGGTGAGCGCCTGCTCGACGGTGTTGGTGAAATACGGCTCGTTGCGATAAGCGGTCCGTCCGCTCGCGCCGACGTAGGGCATGACGTGCCAGCGGACTTGTTGCAACCGGACGGTGGCCGGAAAGGGGCGCCGCCACGGGGTTCCGTCGCGCCCGACCACCGCCAGCTCGAAGCGCGCCGTTTCCCCCGCCGCCCAGACGTCCGCGTCGCCGCGCACGCCCACGTAGCAATCCGAACTGTGGACGATGACCCGGGCGGCTCGACTGAGGGTCTGCTGGCCGGGATCGGTCAACTCGGCGCGCAGACGGATGGCGACCGGCTGCGGCGCCCGCTCATTGAACGGGACGGAAAGGCGGATCTCCGCCGGTTCCGCCGCCGTGTGGGAAACGCTGCCTTCGAAGGAGTGGGAACAGGTCGAAAAACCCAGCTCGCTCAAATCGCACTCGTTCGCGGCAAAGGTCCACCCCTCGAAGCCCTCCGGCGCGAAGGATTCATCCCCGGCTTCCGCCGACCACTTCACCTGACCGCGGCTGACCGGCGCGCCGAAGAGGTAGCGCGCCCGCACGGGGACGCGAAGCGACCGGCCGGGGGCAATCTGCGCCGGAACGTCCAGCGTGATCTCAAACGGGTTGGGACGGTAATCCGCCACGTGGATCAAAAAGGCGGGATAATCCCATCTCTCGCCGCCCAGTTGGATCGCGTAGCAACCGCGTTTCGTGTCCGGCAGGGTGAGATCGAGAGAGGCGGCGCCCCGGGCGTCGAACACGAGATTGGTGCGGCGGATGTCGTCCCCCGGCCCCAAAATCAGGAGCGGCAGCGAAAAAGGATCCCGCGTGACGAGGGCGTCCCCCACTCGTTGGCGGGCGATGGCGGCCAGATGGAGCGTGTCGCCGGGACGATACACCCCGCGGTCGCTGAAGAGCAGCACCTGGGGCTTCTCCTCGTCGTCCGTCGAAAACCAGCGCCAAAACCGGGAGGACGAGAGCCGCGTACGCCAGGCCTCCAACTTGATCGCGTGAAAATCCTCTCCCCGGGAAACCACCAGCCAGCGGGCGTCCTTCCCGAGGTCGAAGGTCGCCAGCCCCTGCTCATCGGTGACGGCTTCCCCCACCAGGACGTCCTCGTCGGTGACGGCCTCCACCCGCGCCCCCCTCACGGGCCGGGCCGTGGCGTAGGAAAACACCCGCGCCAGCACGCGTCCGTCATTTCCCCATTTCCACTCCAGCCCCAAATCCGTGTGCTGGAGCAATGCCTGGGCGCCCACTTCGCCCCGCGACGCCTCCAGAAACAGCGCGCCGTACGCGCCCCCGTCCAGCATCTCCGGCCACGTAAACTCGAAGGTTTGGACGTGATCGGGAGAGACGGTGAGCTTGCGCGTGACGTCCATCGTCGTGACGCCGGCCATGACCTGGTAGTCCACCCGGGTGTACAAGTAACGCCACTCATCGTGGTACTGGATCGTGTTGTAGTTTTCATATCCCCGCAGGGCGTGCACGATTTGGGAGCGGTTCAGCCGCTTGGCGCGCACCCGGATTTTCGGCAGGTTCAGCGCGGCCACCCGGAAAACCCCCGGGCCCGCCGCCATCTGGTCGGCCTGCCAGGCGGGCAGAAAAACACGCGGTTTCAGCGGCAGAAAGGTGGCCGTCCGTTCCTCCGTCACGCCCAACGGCTCCTCCATTTGCGAGGGCAGTTCCGCCGCCACCGTGACCCGGTAGGTCCGCCCCAGTTGAAACCCCTCCCGGTCGGCGGCGCGGATGACGATCTTCCGTCCGTCCACCTCCCGCTCCAGCCCCGCGGGCTCGGGATCCACCCGCACCCACTGGCGGAGCTGCGCCGCGGACAAATCATCGGCGACCGGACGGTTGAATTCCAGCACCAGCCGGCGTCCCCGGGACAGGCTGTTGGGGGACCTCAACTTTTTCCACGCAAAGGGCACCAGCTCGCTCAGATCGCAAATGACCGGAAGGGGCAGCCGCACCGACGCCCCGACGGCGGGCAAACGGGCCCCCACTTCCAGGCGCCAGTGATGCCCCGGAGCGAGCGGGCGCACGGGGTGAACAATGAACTGGTTGCGTGGCGGGCGCGCCAGGACCTCCGCCGTCCGCCCGCGCGCGGCCGCGAAGGCCGCTTCCCACGAAAATCCCCACTCCCGGTCGCCCCAGCGGCACGAGCGAAACCACTGCTTCGCCCGCCGCGCCACCACCGGCACGCGTTGCCCGTCCTCCCGCACAAAAGCGCTGTAGGCCTCCACCGCGCCGGGGTTCACGGCCGTGTTGAAGATCAGCCGGCAGGACACGTTCTCCGCCGGACCGGGCTGGCAGCTTTGGACCATCACGGTTGCCTCCAGAGGCGGCGTGCGCACGTACTGTCGCAACCGGACCTCCGCGGGCCGGCCCGCGGCGTTGCGCCAATCGCTCCGCCAGCAGATCTCGTAACGCGTGCCCAGCTTCAACGGCTCGCTGGGAACAAACACCCCGCTCCGCCGGCTCAACCAGCGGAAACGCCCCGCCACCCGCGGCGCAAACCGCAGCGGCGAAGGGGCCTCCGAGGCGCCCACCTCCTCCAGCGAAACCGCGGGCGCGTCGAGCCGCACCTCGAAAGTGGTCGTGGCCGAGACCACCCCCGTCGAGAGCGCCAGGTACGCCTTCTGGCTCACTTCGGATTCAGGCTTGCAGCCCGGAGCGGCCAGCCAGACAAGGGCGAACAATGCCGTGAAACCGGTCGCGCGCCCGAATCGGCCCGGCGGAAGAGGAAGAGCGATTGCCATGCCAGCATTCTCGAAGGGACCCCAAGGGGATTCAATCGAAATTACCCCTTGACTTATGCCGGGGTTATTCACCGACGCAAAAGAGAAAATTCCGAATCCCGAACCCCGAAAAAAAACGCCCCGTCTGAGCCGCCGACGCGAGAAGACACCCCCCTCGCATGGCGCCTGCCGGCCGCCGGGCCTGCGGCGTGAAGGCCGAAGCGCCCAACGAGGTGTGGAGCGTGGACTTCAAGGGGTGGTGGAAGGACGCCGAAGGGTTGCGCGTCGAACCGCTGACGGTGCGCGACGAGTCGAGCCGCATGATTCTGGAGCTGCGGCTGGTCCAGAGCACGCGCCCCGCAGCCATCAAGGCGTGTTTCACGCATCTCTTCGAGCGTTTCGGCCTTCCCGGGGCGATCCGCAGCGACAACGGACCGCCCTTCGCCGCCCCGCGGGGTCTGCCGGGTCTGAGCCGTCTTTCGGCCTGGTGGCTGGCTCTGGGCATCCAACTCGAGCGCGGGCGGCCCGGCCATCCCGAGGACAACGGAGCCCACGAGCGGATGCACGGCGACCTCTTCCGGGAACTGGAGCGCGAGGGGGTGGGCCGCGACCAGGACGCCTTCGACCTCTGGCGCGAGGAATACAACACGGTGCGGCCCCACGAGGCG
>CAZRPT010000122.1:0-13526 GCA_964601985.1 uncultured Verrucomicrobiota bacterium | reverse complement strand
AGAATTGGCGACCCCACCGGGACTCGAACCCGGGCTACCACCGTGAAAGGGTGGTGTCCTAACCGCTAGACCATGGGGTCGCGCCGCGTGAAGCGGAACGCGAAGATACACGGGCCGCGTTGTTTGTCACGCGAAAATTCCGCCCCCGGCGAGAAAACTTGAGGCGGGGGACGGACGTCCGAAACGCGCCCCTTGGACCGTCGCTCGACAGTCCGGGCCGCGAGATCGTATGCTGGGCGGATGAATCGCGTGAAGATCGCCGTCGCCGGGATTCTGGGGATTCTGCTGCTGATCCTCATGGTGCAGAACCGGACGCCGGTGGAAACCCACCTCCTTTTTGCCACGGTTACGATGGCCCAATCCATTCTGCTGCTGGTGACCGCCGCGTTGGGATTTGGAGCCGGCGCGCTGCTGACGTGGTTTCTCCTCCGTCGCAACCGGCGCGTCCGCGCCGAAGCCTCTCCCGCGCCGCCGAAATCCGGCGAACAGGCCTAGCGCCGTTCCAAGTTTAATTTTGTCCTTTTCCCTTGGAGGGAGGGTTTTCTCCGGCCGGGTGGCGTCGCTTCTGGGGGTCGGGCCGGGCGCGCGGGAAACCGTTGAAACGGCCACGATCAAGGAACGGGGGCGCCATCCCAAACAACCCAATTTCCCTTCAGAACCGGTCGGAGAGCGCCGGGGGGGCGGCCCGCAGTCAGGGGGGCGTTTGCCTTTTTCCCGCGGGCCGCGGGTCTCCCCGCGGCGGGTGATTTTGCTGTTCAGACGGGCTCCGAGGCGGGGGGAGGCGGTTCGGGACGGGACGGGTCCACCGGACGCTCGAAGGCGCCCAGCGCCATTTCCACCTGGCGCATTTCCTGCAAGGCGAGCAGGAAGGCGAGGGTGGATTCGGCGCCCTGGTTGAGGTTGACGCCGTTCATCTGGAGGCCGTCGTAACAGCCGCCGGTGGCGGGGTCGTACAACGGCTGGCCCAGATCGTTGTGGCCCAGAAACCATTCGAACGCCTTGCGGGCCTCGTTCATCCAGAACTCATCCTCGGTGGCGAAGTAGGCCTCGATGCAGGCGGCAACGGAGGTGTAGGCCTCGATGGGTTGCTGGTCGAACTGCGCCCGCGGCCCGCCGCGGGGATGGAAGCCGTTGGAGCCGATGGGCCGGAAGCGTCCTTCCTCGCTGGTCTGGACTTTCATCAACCAGCGCAGCGACCGCAGGCCGACCTCGAACGCCCCGGCGTGGTTGGACCAGCGTCCGCTGAGAATCAGGGCGTGCGACAGGCGGGCGTTGGCGTAGGTGAGCCGGTCCTCGAACCACGGCCATTCCTCGCTCTGATGCTGCTCGAACTTGTCCAGGAGCTTTTGCGTCAGGTTGTCGCGCATCTGGTTGACCATCCGGTCGCCGCTGAGCCGCCGGAAGTATTCGTGAATGCCCACCAGGGTGAAGGCCCACGTGCGGGGCGCCTTGGTTTTCGCGACGGCGGGCAGGGCCTGCGCGAACAACTGGGCGGCCCACTGGCGGAAGCCGGTCCGGCGGGAACGGCCCACGCAGGCCCCCAGCGCCCAGATCGCCCGGCCGTGGCAGTCTTCCGAGCCCGGGTCGTCCAGCCAGCGGCGGTCGAAGCTCATGAAGTTGCGGAACCGGCCGGTCTTGGGGTTGAAGGCGTGGTTGAGGAAGGCGGCGTAGGCGGAGGCCATCAGTTGCATGGCCGTCGTGTCGCCTTCGGTGCCTTCGAGCATCACGGTCAGCAGCAGGGCGCGGGCGTTGTCGTCGGTGCAGTAGCCCTCGTTCCAGTTGGGCACCGAGTAGGTGGCATGCTGGATGATGCCGCAGGAATCCGACAACCGGCGCAGGTGGTCCAGCCGCAGGTCGGGCAGTTTGTGCCGTTCCTGTTCCTGGGTCTTGAGCACGTAACGGCCGGTGGCCTGATCCAGCCGGGTCTGGCGGGCCTTTTGGAACGACTCCACCAGCCGGTGCGCCACGTGGCTCCAGATCATTTCCCGGCCCAGCAGGTAGGCCTGCTTGCGCATGGCGTTCCGGCGGTTGTGGTCCTTGAGCAGGGAGAGCAGCGCTTCCGCGATGGCGTCGCTGTCGCGGAACGGCACCAGCACGCCGCGTCCGTCGGCCAGCAGCTCCTCGGCGTGCCAGTAGGGGGTCGAGATGACCGCCTTGCCGCACCCGAAGGCGTAGGCCAGCGTGCCGGAGGTGATTTGCGCCGGGTTGAGGTAGGGCGTGATATAAATATCGGCCATGCCGAGGAATTCCTTCAATTCCTCCAGCGTGACGAAGCGGTTGTAGAACACCACGTGCTTCTTGATGCCCAGTTCCGTCACCAGGCGCTCCAGGCTCAGGCGGTAGGTTTCGCCCTGTTCGCGCAGCAGGTTCGGGTGGGTGGCGCCGAGGATCACGTAGGCCAGGTCCGGCACCTCCTTGACCACTTGCGGCAGCGCCCGGAGGACGTATTCGATGCCCTTGCCCGGGGAAAGCAGACCGAAGGTGAGCACCACCTGCTTGCCTTCCACGCCGAACTGGTCCTTGTAGAAATTCGGATCCACGAAGGGCATGTCCGGAATGCCGTGCGGGATCAGGTCAATCCGCCCGGACTCGATGCCGTAAATCTCCTGGAGCATCTTCCGTCCGCGCCGGGTCATGGTGATGAACCGCGCCGAGAGTTTCCCCAGCGCCTCCATCACCCGCCGCTGATCCGCGTCGGGTTGTTCGAGGATGGTGTGCAGGTGGGTGACGACCGGAATCTTGAGTTCGCGCAGCAGGGTCAGGATGTGGCTGCCGGCGGGGCCGCCGTAGATGCCGAACTCGTGCTGCAAATACACCACCTCGGCGTTGCTGAAATTGAGGAAGTCCGCCGCGCGTTGATAGGACTTGAGCTCCGCCTCGGCGATTTCGAACCGCACCTCCGGCGGGTAGTCGTATCCCTCCGGACGGTCGTTCACGGGCACCACCAGACACTCGACGCCGGGCTGATGGTTGATCAGCGCCTGGCAGGAATCGTAGGTGAACGTGGCGATGCCGCACTTGCGCGGCAGGTAATCGCCCACCAGGGCGATCTTGGTCGGTCGCTGATGTTTCTTCATAGGCGTTGCGGGGGATGCTGCACCAACTCGTCCAACAAATCGTTCAACGGCACGGTGGCGAAGGTGGTGGACTGGTCGCTCATGGCGTAGGGGAGGATCAGGCGGTCGTGGTGGACCATCGCGCCGCAGCTATAGACCACGTTGGGCACGTAGCCCTCGCGCTCCTCCTCGTTCGGCGTCAAGAGGGGTTCCGGCAGCCGGCCGATGACCCGCTCGGGATCGTCGAGGTCCAGCAGGATCGCCCCCATCACGTAGCGCCGCATCGGCCCCACGCCGTGGGTCAGCACCAGCCAGCCCGCCTCGGTCTCGATGGGGGAACCGCAGTTGCCCACCTGCACGAATTCCCACGGCAGGGTGGGCCGCAGCAGCAGCCGCTTTTCGTACCAGAAATACAGCAGGTCCGAATACATCAGGAACAGGTTCTCCCCGTCCTGCCGGGAGAGCATGGCGTAGTGGCCGTTGACGCGGCGCGGGAACAGGGCCATGCCCTTGTTTTGCACCTGCGGGCCGTTGAGCGTGCTGATCTTGAAATGCACGAAGTCCTCCGTCTTCAGCAACTGCGGCAGCGGCACCCGGCCGTCGAAGGCGGTGTAGGTGGCGTAGTAGCAGGCGCTGCCGTCCTCTTCCCGGAACGCCACGAAGCGGGCGTCCTCGATGCCGCGGCTTTCGGCCGGGGTGTTGGGAAAGATCACCCGTTCCGAGGGACAGCGGGTGTCGGTGAAATCAATCTCATAATTGCCGCGCACCAGGGCCAGGATGTCGTCGGCGGCCTCCTGCTCCTTGGCGCTCAAGCCGTGATTGCCGCGCAGGGAGGCGTCCAGCACGGCCTGCACCTCGCTGGCTTGAAAATACTCCGGCAACTGGGCCAGGACGCTTTGGATGAAGGGGTTCAACAGGCCCAGCTCGATGAGCTTGCGCTCGAAGAGCTGTTTTTCGTAGGTGGGGTCCAGGTGCACCTCGGGCACGGTGACGAAGGGCGCCGGCGGGTGGACCTCGATGTTGCCCTCCGCGTCCACCACGCCCTGGCGGAAGACGATCGAGGAGACGTGCCCCTCGCCCGTGGCCCGCAGGCTCAGGATGAAGCGCTGGTGGCCTTTCGGCAGGTTGGATTGGTCCGGGTGCGGCACGATGGAGGGGTTGAAGAGCGCGGCCGCCTCCAGCGAGTATTCCAGCGTGAAGTGGGCCCCGATGAGCAGCTTGCGGCACTCGCTCAACGGATGATCGGTGATGAGCTGCTCCTCCACGGCCGCGAAACGCTGCAAGAGGAAATCGCGCGCCCGCTGGTGGCGTTTGACGAAATCGTTCAGCACCTGCCGGCTTTCGCGCTCGGCCTCCGCCTCGCTCAAGGCGGTCACCCGCGCCAGAATCCGCAGCACCCGCTCCCGCGAACCGGGCTCGAAAGGACGGAAAAACACCCGCGAACAATCGGGGCGCAACACCACCTTGCTTCGTTTGACCCGTAATTTCATCGCATGTCGTAATACCAGCTTGCGCCGCTGATTCAAGCGCAACTCCGCTTTTTCCGCCGGCGGACCGCGCCGTTTCCCGCGGGAAAACCGCCCTCCGCGCGGGCCGCGCCGCCCGGCGTTGCCGCCCGGCGGGCCGCGCGGAAATCCGGCGGACTCCCGCTCTTTTGTTTTGCGCCGCCGCCGGGGATTTCCCACGATGGGCGCGACGAAAACTTTCGGTTTTCCGCGACTCGCGCTCCCCGCGCCGGACCCGCGGGAAACAACCACCCCCGTCAAGCGTCATGCCTGCCAGAAAATCCGCGAAAAAGGCGGCGAGAAAAAGCGCCGTGAAAAAGAAGACCGCCGTGAAGAAAGCCGCGCCCCGGGCCGGACGGACGGGCCGGACGGTCCGCAAAACCGCCCGCAGGAAGAAGAGCGCGGCGAGGAAGCCGGTCCCGCCGGCGCCCCGCCCGGCGCCCACGTCGGAGGAGGTGGCCACGGCCGCCTACTACAAGCATCTCCAACGGCGCGCCGCCGGGCTGCCGGACGATCCCGCGGCCGACTGGCTGGAGGCGGAGCGCGAGCTGCGTCGCGCCTAGCCGCCTTACCGCCGCCGCGCCCGGAGCCCGGCGGCTCAGTGCCGGAAATGGCGGCAGCCGGTGAAGGCCATCGCCACGTCGCGTTCGTCGGCGGCGGCGATGACTTCGGCGTCCCGCTTGGAACCGCCGGGCTGGATGGCCGCCGTGGCGCCCGCTTCGGCGGCGGCGATCAGGCCGTCGGCGAACGGGAAGAAGGCGTCGCTGCACACCACGCTGCCCTTGAGCGAGAGCCCCGCCTCCCGCGCCTTCCAGACCGCCAGCCGGCTGGCGTCCACCCGGCTCATCTGGCCGGCCCCGATGCCCAGGGTGCGGTCCTCCGCCACGTACACGATGGCGTTGCTCTTGACGTGCTTCACGATGCGCCAGCCGAACAGCATGGCCCGACGCTCGGCCTCGGTGGGCTGCCGCCGGGTGGGGATGGTCAGCTCGTCCGCCGTGACGGATTTCAGGTCGCGCTCCTGCCAGAGGAACGATTCCGCGCCCACGCTGCGCGTGTCCCACGGAGCGGTCCGGCGCGGATCCTTGAGCACGCGCACCAGCCGGAGGTTCTTCTTCTTCTGCAGCACGGCGAGCGCCTCCGCCGTGAACTCGGGCGCCACGATGACTTCGCTGAAAATGCCGGCGATCGCCTCGGCGCAGGGGCCGTCGAGCGGCTGGTTGACGGCGATGATGCCGCCGAACGGGGCCTGCTGGTCGGTGGCGAAGGCCTTTTCCCACGCGCCGGCCAGGGTGTCCGCCCGGCCCACGCCGCAGGGGTTGGTGTGTTTCAGGATGGCCAGCGTGGGGCCTTCGCCGGCGAACTCGGCGATCAACTGCGCGGCGGCGGTCAGGTCGAGGATGTTGTTGTAGGAGAGCGCCTTGCCGTGGAGCTGGGTGAAGTATTCGCCGAACGCGCCGTAAAGGGCGGCCGCCTGGTGCGGGTTTTCGCCGTAACGCAGCTCCTGCACCAGGGGGGCGTGCAGGTGGAGCCCCGCCGGATGCCGGGGCGCTTCCTCACCGCTTTCCCGCGCGAACAGCCGGGGCAGATGGGTGGCGATCAAGCCGTCATAGGCCGCCGTGCGGGCGTACACCTGGGCGGCGAGACGGCGGCGGGTTTCGAGGGTGGTTTCGCCGGTCTTCTCGATTTGCGCCGCCACTTCGGCGTAATCGGCGGGATCGGTCACCACCGTGACGAAGGCGTGGTTCTTCGCCGCGCTGCGGAGCATCGAGGGGCCGCCGATGTCAATGTTCTCGATCGCCTCGGCCAGCGTGACGCCGGGTTTGGCCACGGTGGCCTCGAAGGGGTAGAGGTTGACCACCACCAGGTCAATCGGTTGCAGGCCGTGCTCCGCCACGGCGGCCTCGTGTTCCGGGTTGCCGCGCAGGTAGAGCAGGCCGCCGTGCACCCGCGGATGGAGGGTCTTCACGCGGCCGTCGAGCATTTCGGGGAAGCCGGTGAAGTCCCCCAGCTCGATCACCTCCAGGCCCGCCTCGCGCAGGACGCGGGCGGTGCCGCCGGTGGAGAGCAGCTCGATGCCCCGGGCCGCGAGGGTTTGGGCGAAGGGCACCAGGCCGGTTTTGTCATAGACTGAGAGCAGTGCGCGTTGAATGGTCGCCATGAGGCCCCGAGGATTTGCCGGCCCGCCCCCGCGCGTCAAGGAAAGTGCGCCGCCCCGTCGCAATGTCTCCGGGGACCGCGGGGCGGATTGACCGCGAGCCGCGGGGAGGGAGCAGGGCGGTCCGCCACCCGGCGTTCGCTTGGAGCCGGGCGGGAAATGCCGGGCTGGGGAACCGGTCTGCGACCGGGAGGCGCCCTTCCTGGAGACCGTGTGCCTCCCCGCTTGTCCGGCGGCTCTTACCGGCGGGCGGCGTCGGCGAGGATCCACGCGGCGGCTTGGGCGAGGTCGTCCACCACCACGGCGTCGCGGAGGCGGTCGCGATGAGCGCGCTCCTCTTCCGTGCCGTGGCCGGTGCGCACCAGCAGGCTGGCCCGGACGCCGGCGTTTCGGCCGCAGGCCACGTCGGCCCACTTGTCGCCCACCATGTAGGAGCGGGCCACGTCCAGCCCCAGCTCGGCCCGGGCGGCCCGGATCATGCCGGTCCGGGGCTTGCGGGTGGCGCTCGCCTCCTCGGGCGCTTCGGGGGAGAAGTAAAGCCCGTCGAGCGTCACGCCCCGCGCGGCCAGCAGCGCGTTCATCCGGTCATTGACCCGGCGCATGTCCGCGACGGTGTAGTAGCCGCGCCCGATGCCCGACTGGTTGGTCACCACCACCAGCCGGAAGCCCGCTTCGCGCAGCGCCCGCAACGCCCCGGGCGCGCCGGGCAGCAGCTCCACCTGGTCCGGGTCGCTGAGGTAGTGGCGGTCCACGATGATCGTTCCATCGCGGTCCAGAAAGACCGCCGGATCGCCGGGGGCGGGCGCGGACGCGGACGAAGTCATTTTCGGGAGGCGGAGGAAGGGTTCGCGCCGGCCGCCAGCTCGGCCCGGTGGGCGCGCAGCT
This sequence comes from uncultured Verrucomicrobiota bacterium, assembly GCA_964601985.1. Classification (GTDB taxonomy): domain Bacteria; phylum Verrucomicrobiota; class Verrucomicrobiia; order Limisphaerales; family J093; genus J093. The sequence goes on along the minus strand of CAZRPT010000122.1, from coordinate 5,922 downwards.
CTTCGGGGGTCACGACGGCGGTGCCGACCTTGCCCACCACCAGGCCGGCCGCCAGGTTGGACACGAGGGCCGCCTCGACCGGCGACGCGCCGGCCGCCACGGCGAGGGTGAAGGCGGCGATGACCGTGTCGCCCGCGCCGGACACGTCGAACACCTCGCGGGCCACGGTGGGGATGTGAAACGGCGGGTGCTCGCGCCGGCACAGCAGCATGCCGTGCTCGCCCAGGGTGACCAGCAGCAGCGCGGGCCGGGTGGTTTGCAGGCAGCGTTCCACCGCCTCCCGCAACGGCCCGTCCCGCAACGGGTCCGCGTGCCGGCAGGTGTCCGCCACGCCCGCCAACGCGAACAGTTCCCGGCGGTTGGGGGTGATGAGGGACAGCCGGCGCAGGTCGAGCGAATGCACCGGTTTGGGGTCGAGGCTCAGCCACAGGCCGCGCGGCCGACAGCGTTCCCGCAGCGCGTCGAGAAGGGGCTGCGTCAGCACCCCCTTGCCGTAATCGCCCACGATGACCGCGTCGGCCTCCGGCAGCCGGGCGTCCAGGCGGCGCAGCAGGGCGCGTTCCGTGGGGGGGCTGATCGGGCCGTTGGTCTCGCGATCGAGCCGGACCACCTGCTGCTGGCTGGCGATGATGCGCGTCTTGATGCTGGTGCCGCGGTCGCGGACGGCGATCACGCCGGCGTCCTCGATGCCGTCGGCCCGGAGCAGGGCGCGCAACTGCCGGGCCGGCGCGTCCCGGCCCACCACGCCGAACATTTCCACCCGGGCGCCGAGGGCGGTGAGGTTGCGGGCCACGTTCGCCGCGCCGCCGGGCATGCAGCTTTCGTGGTCGAACTCGACCACCGGCACCGGGGCCTCCGGCGAGATGCGTTCCACGCGGCCCCAGATGAACTGGTCCAGCATGAGATCGCCCACCACGAGGATTCGGGTCCGGCGGGCGGCGTGCAGCAAGGCGTCGAGACGGGCGGCGGAAAGGCGGCGCATGGGCATCAGGATTGGGCGGACCCACCGCTCGGGAAGCGGGTGACGCCGCCCCCGCCGGCGCCGCGCGCCGCCGGGCAAAACGCGCGCCCCGCGAAGGGCCGGAGCGCGGGCAGGTTGGTTTGGTCCGCGAACATCGCGTTCCAGCATAAACCGTCCGTTCCCGTCCCGTCGAGCGTCGCGTCTTCCCCCGGGTTGATCGCCGCGAAAGAAGGGACGCTTTTCGGGGGAACGCGGGGGGCTTCACCCGACGAACTTTCGTCGTCAGGCTGATGGGAAGTTGGCGTGCCGGGCGGGTTCCCGTTTCGGAAAAATGCCCCCGCCTTTTATCGCGGCAGATCCTGCAGGCCCTTGGGCGGGCCGAGGATTTCGGCCAGAACGACGGCTTCGCGGGCGGAGGCGGGATGGCGCAGGGCGGCCCGGACACGCGGCAGCACGCCGGCCTGGCGCGTTTTCGGGGTCACGCGACGGAGGGTGGCCCGGGCCTGCCGGGTCAGTTCGCGCACCTCGCGGAGCCGTTTGGCCACGGATTGATCGAGGTGGCTGGCCCGTTCGTAGGCTTCCTTGGAAACCTCGAGAGTAGCCAGGTCGGCGCGCAATTCCCGTTCGCTGGCGCTCACCGCTTCGTCCAACCGGGCGGCCTGCTCGACGACCTCCGGTTGCCCCGGGGCGGACGGTGGCGAAAAACGCTTCACCTCCGCCCGCTGAGGAGAAGCGGGCAAAGGGGGCGGCGTGGCAGGGCGCACGGGGGGCGGCGGAGGGGGCGGGGGTGGTTCCGGTTCCTCCGGCGGCCCGCCTTCCAACAGACGCCGCAGCTCAGCCTCCCAGTCGGTCTCCTCGTCGGGGAGGGAACGCCGGGGCGGTTTCGTGGCGTCCGGCGCCCTGCCGCCCTTTTGTCTCTCCTGCTGCCGCTGAATCCAGTTCGAGATCGCGGAGATACCGATCAGGACCAGGAAGAACAGAAAGCCCTCGATCGCGGCCAGCAATGGATGGTGAAAGGCGCTCATGAACGGAGGAGCCGGGGGGGCGGCCGGTCCCGGTTCGCGGGGAACCGGGACCGGCCCGCGCGCCGGAATTACTTCTGCGTCTTGCCGCCGGACGGATCGTCGCCGCCGCGGGCGATGCTTTCGCGCATGTTGGTGTCGGCGGAGATGTTCTTGAACCGGTAGTAGTCCATCACGCCGAGGTTGCCGGAGCGGAAGGCCTCGGCCATGGCCAGCGGAATCTGGGCCTCGGCCTCGACCACCCGGGCGCGCATCTCCTGGGTGCGGGCCACCATTTCCTGTTCGAGCGCCACCGCCGTGGCCCGGCGCACCTCCGCCTGGGCCTGGGCCACCAGCTTGTTGGCCTCGGCCTGCTCGGCCTGCAGTTTGGCGCCCACGTTGCCGCCCACGTCCACGTCCGCGATGTCAATCGAAAGGATTTCGAAGGCGGTGTTGGCGTCGAGCGCCTTGTCGAGGACGGTCTTCGAGATGCGATCCGGATTTTCGAGCACCTCCTTGTAGCTGGTGGAGGAACCGATGGTGGACACGATGCCCTCGCCCACGCGGGCCACGATGGTTTCCTCCGTGGCGCCGCCGACGAAGCGGTCGAGGTTCGTGCGGACGGTCACCCGGGCGCGGGCCTTGATGACGATGCCGTCCTTGGCCACGCCGTCAATGGTGGCCTTGCCGCTGCTGGGACTCGGGCAGTCAATGACGCGCGGGTTGACCGAGGTCTTCACCGCGTCGAGCACGGTCTTTTCCGTGCCCTTGGTGGCCAGGTCAATGGCGCAGGCACGGTCGAAATCCAGCCGGATGCTGGCCTTTTGCGCGGCGATCAGGGCGCGCACCACCATGGTGACGTCGCCGCCCGCCAGGTAATGCACGTTCAGCGCCTCCACGCTCAGGTCCAGACCGGATTTGCGGCCGTTGATGTAATTGTCCACCAGCATGCCCACCGGCACCTTCCGCAGGCGCATGGCCACCATGGTCCAAAGCCCCACGTAGGCGCCCGACGCCCAGGCGCGGATGTAGATGAAGAAGAAGTTGGCGAACACGATGGCGAGTATCAGCAGCGGCACGCCGATGATGATCGCGAAAAACAGTTGCCACGGAATTTGGGCCAACGTCAGCAGGTTGATATTCATGGTTGAAAACTTGGGATGCTTTGGGATTGAAAAAAATTATTGCGCCCGGACCACCACCCGCGCGCCTTCCACCGCCACCACTTTGATTTCATTGCCGGCCTCGATCATGCCTCCTTCGGTGACCACGTCCACCCGGCGGCCGTCAATCTCCGCCGTGCCCGAGGGCCGCAGCGTGGTCAGCGCCACCCCGGTGCGCCCCACCAGCTCGGGCTGCTCCACGCCGAGCGAGCCGATGGCTTCCTTCGCGACGAACCGCCGCCCCAGCCGGCTGTGCGGGAAATAGCGCAGCCAGAGGATGGTCATGACCACCAGCGCGGCCAGCGCGGCAAACAGGGTGTAGGTGCCCCCGGCGGGACCGAGGTTCCGGTAAGCCAGCGCCACTCCCGCCATCACGCAGCCGCAGCCGATGAGCCCCGCCACCATTCCGGGAAGCAGGATTTCCAGCAGCATCAACAGGATGCCCACCACCAACAGGGTGACGATGACGGTCATTTCCGCAACCATAGCGGGCTTCCAACGGGCGGCAAGCGGAATTCGACGCACTGTTCCCGTTCCGAGGCTGCCTCCCGCTTCACCGCCGCCGCCGGAGAAAGAACCGGGATCAGGGGCGGTGTTGAACGGCGGAGTCATCGGCGGACGGTGTTGCGGCGGCACCCGAAGTTTCGAGCGGTCGCGTTGATCCCGCGCGCAGGGGCACAGACCACCAGTTTCTGGCGGGGGAGGGCAACGGCGGGGCATGGCTTCGTTCCTGATGCTCGCGCCACCGCCGCCGCTCCCGTTCCCGTCGGGGCGCCGACACCGCCAGCGGAACCAGCTCAAGGAAGTCGCGATCCGCCCGGTTTTCCCGGACTTTTCGTTTCTGCTTGACAGGAGGGGGCTCCGCGAAGGGAGAATGGATGTATTCGCCATGAAGATGATCCGTTCCCGACGTGTCGCGTTTACGTTGATCGAGCTGCTGGTGGTGATTGCCATCATCGCCATCCTGGCGGGCATGCTCCTGCCCGCGTTGTCCAAGGCGAAGGGCAAGGCCCACGCCATCAGTTGCCTCAGCAACCTGAAGCAGATGGGCTTGGCGCATTTTTCCTATGTCAACGACTACGGGAAAACCGTTCCCTACGCCATGTACCAGGACCTTTGGATGCGGGCGTATCTGGAGGAGTACGCCGCGGTGGACAAGGTGCGGTTGTGCCCCGCCACGCGGGAACAGGGCATGGGAGCGCGCAAGGCCCGAAGCGCGCCCGCCGGGGCAAACATCTTTCCCGAATGCGGCACGGTGGACGAAGCGTGGGTGTGGCCCACCAACGGCTGGGGCCAGCCTCATCCCCGGGGTTACCACGGCAGCTACGCCTTCAATGCGTGGCTTTACGGCGGCGGCTGGCCCTCCGGCTGGGCGGATGAATCCCTCGCCTTCAAGCGGGAAACCGCCATCGTATCGCCCTCCACCACGCCGGTGATGGGTGACGCCATGTGGCTGGACGCCTGGCCCAAGATCCATCAACGGCCCCGCTTCAACGGTTACTACGGCTGGAACGATGGCGGCATGGGACGCTACTGCATCGCGCGACACTCCGCCGGCGCCGAGGACCGGAGCAAACGCACCCAGCCCGCCGGCAGCCCGTTGCGGGGCGCGGTGAACATGGTCTTCTCGGACGGCCACGCGGAATTGATCCGCCTGCCGGGTTTGTGGCAACTGACCTGGCACCGCAAATGGGAACCCCCGCCCAACCCGCCACGGTGAACAAACCGGCGGGGAAATCCGCGCCCGGGCGGGTGGGGCGGCCGCCCGGCGGTCCCCTCCGGAGGGCGTCGGAGAGCGGGTGAATTCCGTCGTCCGCCGCTGGTTTGCGCCTTCACATCCCCCGAAAAAAAACACGCCATTCCGCCGGAGAACCGGAAGGCTGCTCCCGGAAATCGTTTGCGGAAAAAGGGGGAAAGCCCCCCTTTCGACGAACGATTCGATTTTTGTCGGCTGGCATTTGTCCTCCATCGGGGGTATCTTGCCTTCCACCCAAGCCAGTTGGAACAGCCCGTCTCCCGACAGAGGCGGAAAGGCGGGGGAGGCGTGTCCCGCGAAGGGAGAGCGGCCGGGAAAGGGCGCGCGCAATGGCAACATCACAAGCAAAACAAATCAGCCGGCCATGAAGGCATTGACCCAACGACAGCAGAAAGTGCTGGAATACATTCAGGAAACCATCCAGCAAAACCACATCCCGCCCAGCCTGCGCGAGATTTGCGATCATTTCGGTTTCAAAAGCGTCAAGGCGGCTTCAGACCACGTCGCGGCGTTGCGCCGCAAGGGCATGCTGGTGGCCAAATCCCACCGGGCCCGGTCCCTGCAAGTGGTCACGCCCTTGGGCCACCTGCGCAAACCCACCCGCGACATCCCGGTTTTTCCGGAGCTGCCGGAGAAACCGCCCGGCGAACAAACCGCCCGCGCCCGGAGCTGTCTCACGGTGGATGTCGAATCACTGGGCCTCAAACCCACCGAGCGCACATTCGCCTTCCGGGTCCGCGACGACGCGCTGATCGGACGCCACATTTGTCCCGGCGATTTGGCGATCATCGAATACGGCAAACGGCCCCGCAACGGGGACGTGGTGGCGGTGCGTCTCGCCGGAGCGGACACCCTTCGCGCCTACGTGAGCGCGCCCGGCAAACCGCCCCGGCTCGAAGCGGAGAACCCCCGGTTTGCCGCCCAGCTTCCCGCCACCGGAAAATCCCTCCACGGCGTGTTGGTCGCCCTGATCCGCTCGCTGAAATAAGCCCCGCCCCTCGCGTCAAACCCGGCCGGCGCGCGCCGGCCGCGGGGCGCGGA
>CAZRPT010000121.1:0-5498 GCA_964601985.1 uncultured Verrucomicrobiota bacterium | reverse complement strand
CACCGGCGAGCTGGCCCAACGCATCCAGCGGCACGCCCCGCAGAAGGATCGCCCCCTTTTGCTCCACTGCCTCAGCGGGACCCGCAGCGCCCTGGCCTGCCGCACCCTGCGCCAACTGGGCTACACCAACGTCCACAATCTTGGATCGTTCGCCCGGGCCCGGCGACTGACCCGCGCCTGATCTCTTTACCAAACGCCGGCCGGCGCGGAACGCAGGGTTCCCAACACGAAGCAGGGAAACCGGTCCGCATGGAGCGGGCGCGTCCGCGGACCGGCTGGCTCCCGTCGGTGGGGGATCCGGTGTTTCATCACTGGTGCGGCTGCGGGAGGGCATGCGCTTTTTTCGGATTTCCTTCGGGCGCCGGAATTTGCCGTTGTCGGAAGGAACTGCTAGCCTGCGAACCGCTCACGGACGACAGCTCATGAAGGCCTTGTTCATTCACGCGCATTTCGACGATTACGAGTTCACGGCGGCCGGCACGTTTGAATTGTGGCGGCGTCAATGGGGCCCGGCGTTTCAGGGCAAGGTGCTGGTCTGCACCGACGGGGCGAGCGGGCATCACCGCCTGTCGCGCGAGGAAACCGCCCGCGTGCGGCTGGCGGAACAGGAGGCTTCGGCAAGGGAGGGCGGCTATGATTTCGAGTTGCTGCGGCTGCCCGACGGGGCGGCGCCCCGCGAGGCCTGCCTGCGGCACACGCCCACGTTTTTGGCCGCGTTGTGGAAGGCCATCCGCGATTTTGAGCCGGATTACCTCTTTGCGCCGCCGCCGCCCACCGATCCCCTGGCCGGCGTGCATCTGGACCATTCCGCGGTGGCCGACGCCGTCCGGGACGTGGCTTATCTCATCAATGTCCCGCACGTCTTTACGCCGGAGTATCCCGCGCCGGAGGGGCCCGCCCGGGCCTGCAAGGTGCCGGTGATCCTCGCCGTGTACGATCCTTACATGATCGGGGCCCAAACCTTCGATCTGGCGGTGGACATCGAGTCCGCTTTTGAGCGGGTGACCCGCATGAGCTGGTGCCACCAATCCCAAATCAAGGAGTGGCTCCCGTGGGTGGGGCGGCACGCGCTGGAGACGCCGCGGGATTTGGCGGATTGGCGGCGCCAGTTGCGCGCCCGGTCTGAACGGCAAAACCAGGAGCTGGGGCTGCCGCCCCGGCCGGCCCGCGAGTTTTTCACCGTCACCGGCTGGGGGGAGCTTCCGGACGTGGACCGGCTGCTGCGTGATTTTCCCGCCTTGATCCCCGACGCCGACCGCGAAGCCCGTCTCCGCCGGCGCTTCGGCTGAGCGGAAAAAAGGGCCGTCCGGGAAGCGGATGCCGGCGGGCGGGTGGGGCTCGGTTCAGTCCACCCGGATTTCCAGCACGTCCAGAATGCGCTGGAGGTCGTCGTCGCTGAAGAACTGGATTTCCAGGCTGCCCCGGCCTTTGCGGTAGCGCAATTTCACGCGGGTGCCGAACCGCTCCTGCAACTGTTCCTCGATGGCGGCGAGCTGGGGATCCGCGCCGGTGGCGGAGGCGCTTTTTCCGCCGCCGATGGCGCGGGGGGCGCGGTCGCGGAGGAGGCGGTTCACCAGCTCCTCGGTTTGCCGGACGTTGAGGCCCTCCCGCAGGATGCGGTCGGCGGCGAGCGTCTGTTTTTCCGGGCTTTCCAAGCCGAGGATCACCTTGGCGTGGCCCACCGAGAGGCGGCCGTTGCGCACGTGCGACTGGAGGTCGTCCGGCAGTTTCAGCAACCGCAGGGCATTGGCCACCGCCACGCGGCTTTTGCCGACCCGCCGGGCGATGTCCTCCTGGCGCAGGCCGAAGCGCCGGGCCAACTGGCGGTACCCCTCGGCCTCTTCGATCGGGTTGAGGTCCTCTCGCTGGAGGTTTTCGATCAGGGCCAGCTCCAACACGGCGCGGTCATCGGCCTCGCGCACCAGCACCGGCACTTCCTTGAGTCCGGCCAGCCGGGCCGCCCGCCAGCGGCGCTCGCCGGCGATGAGTTCCCAGTGGTCCTCCCGGGGGCGCGCCACCAGCGGTTGCAGGATGCCCTGTTCGCGGATGGATTGGGCCAGCTCCTCCAGCTCCCCGGCGGCAAACTCGCGCCGCGGTTGCAGGCCGCAGGGCCGCAACCGGTCCAACGGAAGCTGTCGCACACGCTCGCCGCGCTCCGAAGCCGGAGCGGTTTCGGGGGCGGCGGAAGTTTTGGGTGGGGCCGGGGGAGCGCCGCCCAACAGGGCGTTGAGTCCGCGGCCTAGCGCCGGTTTGGTCATCGCGCCCGAGTGTCGCGAAGCCGGCGCGCCCTGTCAACCGGCGGTCCCGCCGCGCGCCGCGAAAAGGGCGGAAACCGGCGCGTCCGGATCAAGAGGGCGGGGGCGGGGAGGAAAGCGCCAGGGCGTCCACCCAACGCCGCCGCTCGCGCGCGGGAATCTTTTGCCACTGGGTGCCGGAGGTGTTCAACCAGTGAAGGATGAAGGCGTCAATTTGCGCGCGCGTCTCGCGCAATTGAGCCAGCAACCGGCGGATGGTGGCCGGCGGCAGCTCGGTTTCGGAGGCCAACACGGCAAACATCGTGAAGTAGAACGCAATCCCGGCCAGGCTCGAGCCGCTCCCGCCGATGTGGCTCGCGGAGACGCCGGTCAGCTCGCAAAACTGCTTCAGCGTGGCGGGCGAGACGCGGTAATGCCGCCCGTTCCGCCGCGGGGCGCCGTCATCGGGGCCGGCGGAATCCGGCGACCGCGCGGAGGCGGGGGAGGGAGGGGCGGGCCGCCCGGAAGAGGCCGCCGCCGGCCGAGCCGGGGAGGACGCGGACGAGCCGCCCGCCAGCAGCCCCAGCCGGGCCCGGAGCAGCGCCAGGGCGTAATCGCGGATTTCCGTCCTCAGGACCGCCAGCCGTTCCGCATCGGCAAGTCCCACCACCGCGGCCAGCTTCCGGCTTTGTTCCGCCACCAGCCGGTCGAGGTGGCTGGTCAACCGCCGCCGGGCGCGGACGTGAAGCTGGATTCGCGGCTTGGGCACGGAGGGAGAGGCTAACAAAAGGGGCTGCGCCGGAAAATCTGTTTTTTTGTAAAGCGATTCGTTCGGGGGCAAAACGGCGCAAAAGGGCTGACAGGGGCGGGGGCGGGCGGGTAGGCTGCCGCTGGCATGAGCACGCAAGCAACCTTTCGGCAAACGGCCCTGCATTCCCTGGTCGAACGGGTGGTGAATTCGACGCCCGTGGTGGACATCCACACCCACCTCTATGATCCGGCCCTGGGCGATCTGCTGTTGTGGGGCATTGACGAGCTGCTGGTGTATCACTACCTCGTGGCGGAGGGCTTCCGCCATCTGGACCTGCCCTACGAACGGTTTTGGGCGTTGTCGCGGAGCGAACAGGCGGAGCTGATCTGGCGCGAGCTGTTTCTGGAGCATTCGCCGATTTCCGAGGCCTGCCGGGGGGTGCTGACGGTGCTCCATCGCTTCGGGCTGGACGCCAAGGAACGCGACCTGCCGGCGTTGCGAGACTGGTTCAGCCAATGGACCCCGGAAGCCTACGTCTCCCGCTGCATGGAGGCGGCGGGGGTGCAGACGATTTACATGACCAACTCCCCGTTCGATCCGGTCGAACGCCCGGCGTGGCAGGCGGGGTTCGCGCGGGACGAGCGCTTCCAGGCCGCGTTGCGCATTGACGAGCTGCTGGTGGACTGGCCCAACGCCGCGCACCGCCTGGCCGGGTGGGGCTACAACGTGGGCGAGGGGCTCTCCGCGCCCATCCTGGCCGAGGTGCGCCGTTTCCTCACCGACTGGACCCGCCGGCTGGACGCGCAATATCTGATGGTCTCGCTTCCGCCGGACTTCGCCTTTCCGGCGAACACCGACACGGCGGAGCTGATCGAAGGGGCGGTGCTGCCGCATTGCCGGGAGCACGGACTGCCGTTCGCGTTGATGCTGGGCGTGCGGCGTCAGGTCAATCCGGGCCTGCGCCTGGCGGGCGACGGCGTCGAGCGCAGCCGGCTCGACGCGCTCCGCAATCTCTGCGCCGCCTTCCCGGAAAACAAGTTCCTCGTCACCGTGCTTTCGCGCGAGAACCAGCACGAGCTGGCCGTGCTGGCGCGCAAGTTCCGCAACCTGCACCCGTTCGGTTGCTGGTGGTTCACGAACATTCCCCACTTGATTGACGACATCACCCGGATGCGGCTCGAACTGCTGGGGGTGAGCTTCACCGCGCAACATTCCGACGCGCGCGTGCTGGATCAGATCATCTACAAGTGGGACCACACCCGGCGGGTCCTCATCAAAGTGCTGGCGGAGAAATACGCCGACCTCGTCACCGCCGGTTGGGAACCCACGGCGGTGGAAATCGAGCGCGACGTGAAGGAGCTGCTGGGCGGGGCGTTCCTCAACTTCTGCGCCCGCTGACCGGCCCGCGTGGTGAAGTGGATTTTTGAGCATTTCCGGCACTGCCCCCGTTGCGGGGCGGAAACCACGCCCCCGCCGCGCCATCGTCCGCTGCATTGCGCCGCCTGCGGGTTCCGGCTTTTCTTCGGTCCCGCCGCGGCAGTGGGGGCGTTTGTGTTCCGCCCGGACGGACAAACCCTCTGGCTGCGCCGGGCCAAACCGCCGGGCCAAGGGTTGCTGGGTTTGGCGGGCGGGTTCGTGGATGTGGGCGAAACCGTCGAGGCGGCGTTGCGGCGTGAGCTGAAGGAAGAGGTGGGCCTGACGGTAGCCGCGGCGCGGTTTCTCTGCTCGGCGCCGAATGAATACGAATTCGCGGAAGTACGCTATCCGGTGTGCGATTTGTTCTTCGCGGTACAGGTGCCCGAAACCGAGGTGACCCAAGCTCAGGCGGAAGAAGTGGCCGGCTGGATTTGGCGACGGATCGAGGAAGTGGACCCGGAGCAGATCGCCTTTCCCTCGGTGCGCCACGCCTTCGCCACCCTCCGCGGCCGCCCTGGTTCCGCCCCTTCAACGTCTGGCTGAAAAGCGGGGTTTTCCGTCGCGTGGGGACATGCGATCCGCACACAGGAAGGGTGCCTCCCCTTGGCCGTGCAAGCCGGATTTCCCAATTCGGCATTTTCCAACCGGCCCTGAAGGAGCGGGAGCGGGGCGGCCGCGAAAAATCGGTCGCGGGGGAACGAGGGGCGGGGGCGCCCCTCGGCGCACGCGAGGCGCGTGCGCTCCCCGCTCGTAGCGCAGGCTTCCAGCCTGCCGTAGCGCCGACTTCCAGTCGGCCAAGCTTTCCCCGTTACGCGGCGGCCGCTTTTTTCGCCCGCCGGGCCGGCTGGAAGCCGGCGACACAGCAGACTGGAAGTCCGCGCTACAAAAGCGCGCTTTTCTTTCGGAATTCGGGATTCGGATTTTTCCCGGTCCTTTGCAACGTGACGGCGGGCTTCTTGGGCGGGGAGGGTTTGAGCCGGCGGGGCAATCCCGCTAGGCTGGGCCGGACGGCGGCGTCCCGGGAGGGAAAGGAAAGCCGCCGGACTGAAATTTTTTACTTATGACCGCGACACATCGCCGATCCGGAACCAGGGACG
>CAZRPT010000120.1:0-40053 GCA_964601985.1 uncultured Verrucomicrobiota bacterium | reverse complement strand
GGCTCGCCTACCTTGCGGGCATGTTCGATGCCCTGAGCAGCAAGCTCCAGAACGTGTTCCGCGACCTGCGCGGTCTGGGGCGCATTTCCGAGGACAACATCGCCGATTCGCTCCGCGAGGTGCGGCTGGCGCTGTTGGACGCGGACGTCAATTTCCAGGTGGCCAAGGACTTCATCGAGCGGGTGAAGCGGCAGGCCCTCGGCGCGAAGGTGGTCCAGACCGTCCAGCCCGGCCAGCAGATCGTCAAAATCATCCACGACGAGCTGGTGTCCCTGCTGGGGGCGGAGCACGCCGGCCTGGACCTGACCGGCAAGCCCACCTGCCTGCTGCTGGTGGGCCTGCACGGCTCGGGCAAGACCACCTCCAGCGGCAAGCTGGCCCGCCTGCTCCACAAGCAGGGCCGGGCGCCGTTGCTCGTGGGCGCGGACGTGTACCGCCCGGCGGCGATGGATCAGCTCGCCACGCTGGGCCGCCAACTGGACCTGCCGGTCTTTCTGCAGCCGGGCGAAAAGGACGTCCTGAAGATCGCCCGCGCGGCCCTGGCGCACGCCGCCGAAACCCACCGGAACGTGCTGATCTTCGACACGGCGGGCCGGCTCCAGATTGACGAACCCCTCGTGCGGGAGCTGGTCCGGCTGCGCGACGTGGTCCGGCCGCGCGAAATCCTGCTGGTGCTCGACGCCGCCACCGGCCAGGAGGCGGTGAACGTGGCCACCCATTTCGACGAGGCCCTCGGGATCACCGGCGCCATCCTGACCAAGCTCGACGGTGACGCCCGGGGCGGCGCGGCCCTGAGTTTCAAGTCGGTGGTCGGCAAGCCCATCAAGTTCATGGGCGTGGGCGAAAAGCTCGAGGACTTCGAGCCGTTTCATCCCGAGCGCATGGCCCAGCGCATCCTGGGCATGGGCGACGTGGTCTCGCTGGTCGAAAAGGCGGCCGAGGTGGTGGACGAGCAGGAGGCGCGGAAGCTCGAGGAAAAGATGCGGCGGGGCCAGTTCACCCTCGATGACTTCCTCGCCCAGCTCCGGCAGATGAAAAAGATGGGTCCGCTGGAATCGCTGGTGGGACTCATGCCCGGCGGCGCCGAGGCGCTGAAAGGAGCGGACCTGAGCCGGGGGGAAAAGGAGTTCCGCCGGATGGAGGGCATCATTTGCGCCATGACCCCGGAGGAACGTCGCGACCCCTCCCTCCTCAACGCCAAGCGCCGCATCCGCATCGCCAACGGCAGCGGGGTGAAGGTGGCCGAGGTGAACAACCTTCTGCGCCGCTTCAGCCAGATGCAGGGCATGATGAAGAAAATGGGCAAGCTCAAGCGGGGCCTGGCCAGGATGGGCGGCGGGCTCGGCGGGGGCTTGGAAGCCCTGGGCGCGTTGGGGAAAAAGGGCGGCGGGGGCGGCCGCAAACGGCTGAAGGGCATGCCCAAGCTGCCCGGCGGCCTGGCGCGACGGTTCCGGCGCTGAGGAGAAAAACTCGCGGCGGCGCGGAGTTTCCCGAATTCAAAACAAATGAAAATCGTGACCATCGTGGGCGCGCGGCCGCAATTCATCAAGGCGGCGCCCGTCAGCCGGGCCCTTCGCGAGCGGGGACTCGACGAGTTTTTGCTGCACACCGGCCAGCATTACGACCCCGCCCTCTCGCAGGTCTTTTTCGACGAACTGGACCTCCAGCCCCCGGACGCCAATCTCGAAGCGGGCTCCGGACGGCATGGCGAACAGACCGCCGCCATGCTGGCAGGCATCGAGCGGTGCCTGCTTGAACAGCGGCCGGACTGGGTGCTCATCTACGGCGACACCAATTCCACCGTGGCGGGCGCATTGGCGGCGGTGAAACTGCACCTCCCGGTGGCGCACGTGGAGGCGGGATTGCGCTCCTTCAACCGCCGCATGCCCGAAGAGATCAACCGTGTCGTGGCGGACGCCGTGGCGGACCTGCTCTTCCTGCCCACCGAGACCGCCCGGCGCAATCTCGAACGCGAAGGAGTCCCCGCCGGGCGGCTGGTCTGGACCGGCGACGTGATGTACGACGCCGCGTTGCAATTCCGGGAAAAGGCGCTGCGGGTGTCGCGGGCGGTGGAACGGCTGGGCCTCACGGAGGGCGGCTACGCGCTCAGCACCGTCCACCGCGCGGAAAACACCGACGACCCCGCCCGCCTGCAAGCCCTCATGGAGGGGTTGGGCCGGGTGGCGGAAACCCTGCCCGTGGTGCTGCCGTTGCATCCGCGCACCCGGGCGGCGTTGCGGCGCCACGGCATCGAGCCGCCCGCCCGCCTCACCCTCATCGAGCCGGTGGGCTTTCTGGACATGGTGCGGTTGGAGGCCGGAGCCCGCGTGGTGGCCACCGATTCCGGCGGGGTGCAAAAGGAGGCCTTCTTCCACGGCGTGCCCTGCGTCACGCTCCGGGAGGAAACCGAATGGACCGAGCTGGTGACCGCCGGCTGGAACCGGCTTTGCCCGCCCACGAACGCGGCCGCCGTGGCCGCGGCCATCCGGGCGGCCGCGGAAAACCGTCCGTCCGCGCGGGAAACCTTCTACGGCGACGGCCAGGCGGCCCGGATCATCGCCGAAACCCTGGCGACGCGGGGCCTGGAACCCCCTCACCGGGAACCATCCGGCGCGCAAAGACGCTTGCATCGGGGCGATTCGTGAGTATGCTGCGCCCCGGTTTTGGGAAGGCCTCCCACGACCTGACAGGATGGCCGGGGAAGGCCGCGGGCAGTGGTTCGGCAGTGCCCTCCGCCATTTCCCTTTTTGATAAGCCAGTCCGGAAGAGTACTTAAGACGGCCTACTGTAGCAACGCACATGAGCGAACTCGGAACCTGCAAAACGACCCATTCGGGCCTGATCGCCTGGGTGAAGGAAGCCACCGAACTCTGCCAGCCTGCCGCCGTGCATTGGTGCGACGGCTCCGAGGCCGAGAACGACGCCCTTTGCGACCTCATGGTCCGCAACGGCTCCTATACCCGCCTGAATCCGGAGAAACGCCCCGGAAGCTACCTGGCCCGCTCCCATCCGAGCGATGTCGCCCGCGTCGAGGACCGCACCTTCATTTGCTCGAAACGGCCCGAAGACGCCGGCGTGACCAACAACTGGGCCGACCCGGACGAAATGCACGCCACCCTCACCGAGCGTTTCCGGGGCTGCATGAAGGGGCGCACGATGTACGTCATCCCCTTCGCCATGGGGCCGCTCGATTCGCCGCTGTGCAAGGTCGGCATGCAGGTGACCGACTCCCCTTACGTGGTCACCAACATGCGCATCATGACCCGCATGGGACAGGCGGTCATTGACAAACTGGGCAACGACGGCCAGTTCATCCCCTGCATGCACTCGGTGGGCGCCCCCCTCGAGCCGGGCCAGAAGGACGTGCCCTGGCCCTGCGAAGGCGATCCGGCGAACAAGTACATCGTCCACTTCCCGGACGAACCCTCCATCTGGTCCTACGGCTCCGGTTACGGCGGCAACGCCCTGCTGGGCAAGAAATGCCTCGCCCTGCGCATCGCCTCGAGCATGGCCCGGCGTGAAGGCTGGATGGCCGAGCACATGCTCATCCTGGCGCTGACCTCGCCCGCCGGCAAAACCCACTACATCGCCGCCGCCTTCCCGAGCGCCTGCGGCAAGACCAATCTGGCCATGATGCAGCCCACCCTGCCCGGCTGGACGGTGCGCTGCCTGGGCGACGACATCGCGTGGATTCGCGTGGGCGAGGACGGTCGGCTCTATGCCATGAACCCGGAAACCGGCTTCTTTGGCGTGGCCCCCGGCACCTCCGAGCAGTCCAATCCCAACGCCATGGCCACCATCCGGCGCAACAGCATCTTCACCAACGTCCTGCTCACCCCCGACGGCGACGTCTGGTGGGAGGACATGGGCGTGCCCGCGCCGGAACGCGGCATTGACTGGCAGGGCCAGGAGTGGACCCCCGCCTCCGGGCGGAAGGGCGCCCACCCCAACGCCCGCTTCACCGCGCCGGCCGCCCAGTGCCCGGTGATTGACCCGAAATGGGAGGACCCGGCCGGCGTGCCCCTCTCGGCCATCCTCTTCGGCGGGCGTCGCCAGACCACCATCCCGCTGGTCAACGAGGCCTTTGACTGGGAACACGGCGTCTTCCTCGGCTCCTCCGCCGGTTCCGAAACCACCGCCGCCGCCCTCGGCAAATCCGGCGTGCTGCGGCGTGATCCCTTCGCCATGCTGCCCTTCTGCGGCTACAACATGGTGGACTATCTCAAGCACTGGCTCAGTTTCCCGGAACGCACCGACCGCTCGAAACTGCCCCGGGTGTTTTTCGTCAACTGGTTCCGCCGGAGCGACAACGGCAAGTGGCTGTGGCCCGGCTACGGCGAAAACAGCCGCGTCCTCAAATGGATCTGCGAGCGCGTGGAAGGCGAGGGCAAGGCCGTGGAAACCCCCATCGGCCACCTGCCCACACCCGACGCGCTGGACCTCTCCGGCCTCAACCTGCCGGAGGGCAACCTCGAACAGCTCCTCGCCGTGGACGTGGCCGGCTGGAAGAAGGAGGTCGAGGACATCATGGCCTACTACGAAAAGCTGGGCGAAGTGCCCGAGGCGCTCAAACAACGCCTGGCCGACCTCCAAGCCCGGCTGGCCCAGGCCTCCTGAGCGGAGTTTCGCCATTTGTCTTTCGCCGGACCGCGCCCTTTCGCGCGGTCCGTTTCGTTGCGGTTTCCAAAGTGGACGAGACGCGCTTTTTCGAGCCTGATTTCGCCCCTTCTCCCTGGAGCGCGCGCTTTCCCCTGTGGGTCTGGCGGGACGAGCCGGGCGCATGCCTCCGGTCGTTCGGCGCGTGAAAAACAGTCACACCGGCCGCGATCAGAGGACGCGGGCGCACCCGGACAGGCAAATCCGCCTTAAGAGCCGGGCGGAAAACGCCGGGCGGGGGATTCGGGCTGCCCGCGCATCGCCTTTCCCCGCGGGCCGGTTGCCCTCGGGGGGCCTTCCCCCGGTGGCGGCCATGAGGGGGCGTGATTCCTTCGCAATTCGGATTCCCGCGTTCGCGCCTTTGCGGGGGGATGCGCTCCGCGGAAACGCCTTCTTCTCTCAAAAAAAGAGGCGCGGAGAAATCCGCGCCCCGGGTGAAGTGGGATGAGGGAGGAGCCGCGATCAGCGTTTCTTCACCTTCCAGGCGAACTTGATCTCCACTTCGTCGCCGGTCTTGATCATGCTCAGGCCGGGGATTTTCGGGGAGGGCGGCGTGATGCCGAAGTCGGTCATCTTGACCTTCGTGCCGCCTTTGAAGAGGAGCATGTCGCCGGGCAGCCGCTCCATCGTCACGTCCATGGCCACGGGCTTGGTCTTGCCGGAAACGGTGAGGTCGCCCTTGACGGCGAAGGTCACCGGCGAACCGGAGGCGGGGACGTCCCCCTTGAGGACCATCTCCTTCAGGGTGAACTTGATCATCGGGTTTTTGTCGGCCTTCATGGCCTCCTGCATGATCCGGTCCATGCTGTCCTTGCCGCTCTTGAGCGAGCGGACGGGGATGCTGATGACGGCCTGGGGATTGGTCTCCTTGCAGGTGAGGCTCTTGACGGACTGGAGGGATTTGTCCGCGGCGAAGGCCGGCTCGACCTTGAAGTAGCCGCCGATGATCTTGCCCTCCACTTCCCAGTCATGGATGGTGGAGGTGCCGGATACCGTGACCTGGGAACCCGGGCGGGCGCGGTAGAGCAGGAGGTTGTCCGCGGCGTGCAGGGAAGCCGTCAACGCAACGGCGGCCGCGAGATTCAGAGTCCAGTTGAGCATTCTTGTTTTCATGTTGTTCTGAATATTGGATGAAGGGTTCAGGGTTGGCATTCACCCCGGCCCGGCCGGCCGGAGGGGGTCAGACGAATTTGAACAAGCCCGCCTCGATCGGCAGCACCTGCTTTTTGAGGATGGCTTCGTTGGCCTTGATGGCCGTGATGGTGGCGGTGTAGCCGTTTTCGAGCGTGGCGGCGGGCACCCGGGATTTCTGGGCGTCCACGAGGTATTCGCGCAGGGCCTCGACGTCTTCGTCGCCGAACATGGAGAGAAAGTCCTCCACGGCGGCGGCGTGGTCGTAGGAGTTGATGAGGAACGCCTCGAGGGCGTACTGGAGGGCGCTCTTGGGATCGGCCTCCGCGGTGATGGGGGCGTCTTTCGAGCTGTGGGTGGTCTGCTTGGTCGAGCCCGCGCCGAGGGCGATGCCGGTTTCGTTGTAGAAGGTGTCCTTGCGGGAATAGACCTCCCAGCCCAGCAGGGGGGCGTCGGCCTCCTTGAACATCCACGAGTGGCGGTCGCGCATCAGGATGGCGGAATCGCTGCCGTAGAAGGTCTGCATCTCGCCGTTGTAGGTGTTGACGATGGTGCTGCTGAAGTTGTGGAAGAGGCCGCCGGGATATTGGAGCAGCGCCTGGACGTTGTCGGGCACGTCGCGGCCGTCGGTCCAGTGCATGAGGGAGCCGAAGCCGCTGACGGCGACCGGCAGTTTGTCGAAGAACCAGTTGACGATGTCGAGCTGGTGGATGCCCAGCTCGCCGGCCAGGCCGAGCGAGAGTTTGCGGTTGAGCCGCCAGTTGATCTCCTTTTCACGCTCCGGGTTGGGCGAGGTGGCGCGCCAGCTGGTCTTGCGATGGTACTGGCTGCGGGCCTTGAGCTTCTCGCCCAGCACGTCGGCGCGGATGCGGAGGCCGTAGAGGTTGTAAATCTGCTTGTCCGCGCGGTTTTGCAGGCCGGGTTGGAAATTGAGTTTCACGGCGCGATGCGCGGCCCGGGCAATGGCGCGGACGTCCTCGATGGTGTGGGCCAGCGGCGCTTCGCAGTACACGTGTTTCCCCGCCTTGAGGGCGTCCAACACGATCTGCGTGTGCTGGTGGGTCGGGGTGGCCACGATGACGCCCCGCACTTTTTCGTCGGCGAGGAGTTTCCGGTAGTCGGCGTATTTGGTGGCTTCGGGGGCCAGGCGACCGCTCCGGCGCAGGTAGGCGGGATAGGTGTCGCACACCGCCACCACCGGGCCGAAGGGGATTTCCTTGGTCAGGAGTTTGATGATTTCCCGTCCCCGGCTGCCGCAGCCGATGACCCCCACGGGGAAGGGCTTGGCCTTGCCGGTATAGTTGGTGCTGCCGTCGGGGTTCAGGTCGGAACCCTCGGCCGCGTTCAACGGCACCCCGCCCATCATCATCATGAGCGTGGCCATGGAGCCGCCGCGGAGGAAGTCGCGACGGTTGAGGTCCAGTTGCGTTTCTTGCTTCATGTTTCGATCTGGCTTGTCGGAGGGGGGCGCGAGGTCATCCAGCGCACACCGCCCGGAACAACTATTTTGTGGCTTTGGCGCCCCTTTGAAAAGGCAATTAGCCGGGACGGCGGTCAGGATTTCACGGCAACGGCTTCACGCGCAGATTGCGGAAGGCAATGGAGCCGTGGTTGCCTTGGAGCAGGAACGGCCCCGGCGCGTGGACGTTGCGGTCCAACTCGCCGCCGGTGGGACGATTTATTTCCACGTTATCGATGATTTTCTTTCCGTTAAGGATCACGGTCACCCGGTTGCCTTTCATGGTGACTTCCGCCGTCTGCCATTCACCGGGAGGCTTGGAGGCAAACTGGCGGGCGGCGGTGTGGTTGTAGAGCGAGCCGTTGCCCCCGGGGGCGGGTTTGCCGGCGGCGTAGTCATCGAGAATCTGCACCTCGTGCCGGCCCCGCAGGTAGAACCCGCTGTTGCTGCCTTTCGGCACCATGAATTCGTAGCGCACCACAAAGTTCCAAAATTTCTCGTCGCTGACCAGATCGGTGCCGTGGCCTTCCGGGGGCACGAGGTTGACCAGCATCCCGTTCTGCACGCTCCAGCTCGGGTATCCGTGAGCGTCCCGGAGATGCCAGCCGTCCAGATTCACCCCGTTGAACAGCGGACGGAACCCCTCGGCGGCCTCTTGGGCGCTCACGTGGCAGGCGGTGCTTTGCGGAGTGGCGTCGCCGTCCTTCAACCCCAGGGCCCACAGGATGCCCCCCAGGATGTGCCGCTGGTAGGCGCGACTGACTTCGGGGGGATTGATCCGGGCGGGCAGTTTGGGATCATCGGACCAGACGTCTTTGCGATGGCCCAGCGAGGTGTAGAACACGCGTCCCCTGCCGTACTGCTTGCACCAGGCAACCGGGTAATCCCCGGGAAGGCCGCTGTTCGGATGCTTGTCCAGCCAGAGCAACCCGTGGACCCGGTCCCGGTGAAAATTTTTCATCAGGTAAATCTCGTCGTGGATGCGGAACTGCGCGCCCAAATGCGCCGTGGCGGGATGCGTGGGGTCCTGATTGAGGGCCGCCACGGTAACCTGCGCGTGGTGACCGCGAAACTCGCCGCCCAGCATTTCCAGGAAGGGCGGATACTGGTGGAAGGTGTCACAGCAGGAATGCATGCCGATGAACGCCTTGCCGGATTTGAGCCAGTTCAGGAAATACTCCTTGTCCGGGATGGCCAGCTCGCCGGTGGTGTTGGCGAAGATGACGCCGTCGTACCGCTCCAGCTCGCGGGGCGCCATTTTGGCCCGCACCTCGGCATCGTCCCGGCCCTTCGGTCCGCCGCGGACGTAGTCCACGGTGAAGGCGCCGCTTTGCTCGGCCAGCCGGGCCAGCACCCGTTCCGCCGTGGGGATCGAGGCATGGTGGAATCCTTTGGTCGCGGTGACCACCAGCAGTTTCTTGGGCGCAGCCTGCGCGAGGGCCATCACGGCGGTCAGGGCCAGCAAACCCGCGCCGCGAAGGAGACGTTGTCTTCTGCTTGATCTCATCATTGTTTCAAACGATTTCACGGGTCCGGTCCGCTCCAATGGGACGCCCTCCGTCCGCCGGGCATTCACCACCGCCCCCCCCGGCAGGCTCGCCCCGGGGGACGCTCAGGACGCGGGGGCGACATGGCGGCGGTGTTGCTCGACGAGGTAGTCGGCCCACTCCGCCAGCCCCGCGCCGGTCTTGGCCGAGACCTCCATCACGCGGGCGTGATGGCTGACGCGGGCCAGATGGGCCAGCGCCTGCTCGCGGTGGAATGCCACCGCTTCCGCCAGGTCGGTCTTGGTCACCAGCGCCACGTGGGCCGCGTGAAAGGCGGTGGGGTATTTCAGCGGTTTGTCCTCCCCCTCGGTCACCGCCATCAGCACCACGCGCAACGCCTCGCCCAGGTCGTAGGAAGCCGGGCAGACGAGATTGCCGACATTCTCGATGATGAGAACGTCCAGGGCCGCGAGGTCGAGCGCCGCCAGGGCGCGGGCAACCATCCCGGCGTCGAGGTGACAGATGGCGCCGGTGGTGATCTGGACCGCCGGCAGGCCGGATTCGCGGAGCCGCTCGGCGTCATTCTCCGTGGCCAGGTCGCCCACGATCACCCCCAGCCGGAGCCTCCCCGCCAGCGCCCCGGCGGTTTTTTGGATCAAGGTGGTTTTGCCCGCCCCGGGCGAGGACATCACGTTCAGGACCAGCAGCCGGTGGGCGGCGAAGAAGCCCCGGTTCCGCTCGGCCAGCCGGTCGTTTTTTTCCAGCAGCGACCGCTGCACCTCGAGGGTGCGGCTTTCCGCCCCGGCGTCCGTGGGGGAAGCCGGCGGCGGGTGGGCGTGCCCCGTCCCGGAGTGATGGGGGTGGCCGTGGTGGGGGTGAGCGGGCGGCGCGTCCGCCGCTCCCGCCGGTGCCTTCCTTCCGCCGCCGGGGTGGATTCGCACGCCGTCGGGCGCGCCCGGCAAACCGCATCCGCATTCAGTGCACATCTCAGGAAACCTCGATCGAACTCAGTTGCATTTCCGTTCCGCGCCGCAATTCCTGGCTGAATTCGCGGCAACGCGGACAGGTGTAATCAAAATCCGGGCAGGGAAACTCGGCCGCGCAGCGGGCGCACCAGCAGGCCGGCTCCACCCGCTCGATCTCCAGGCGCGCTTCCTCGGCCAGGGTGCCCCGGCGGACCACCTCGAAGGCGAATTCGAGCGCCTCCGGCACCACGCCGCTCATGGCGCCCACCCGCAGACGGAGCGTGTGAATCCGGGTCGCCCCGGATTCCCGGGCCTGCTCCTCCGCCATCAAAATGGCGTTTTGCATGATGCCGACTTCGTGCATGACCGTCTCCGCCGCCGCGCGCGCGCCGCCCGTTTCGGACCGGCCGGCGCCCCGCGTCCGACGCCCGTTTAACACGGAACCACCTTAAACCAAAGCTGATAATAAATCCATTTGGAATAATTTTGGCAAATGATCTTCACCCGTGCGCAACCGCGGGTTGAATTCCGGCGCGGGAGCGCGGAGAACAAAAACTTGTCAACCGGGCGGCCCTTTTTCATACTGCCGCCTCCCCCGTGAGCGAGAACACCCCGCGGGGGGAAACGGCAAGAAACGCATCACAAACCCAATCACACCATGAAACGCATTCTGCTGTCTTTGTTGCTGGTGGCGCCCACGGCTTGGGGCGCGTTGCAACTCAACGAAATCCGGCTGGACCAGCCCGGCGCGGACAATGACGAATACTTCGAAATCTTCAGCAGCGACCCCGCCCAGGATTCCCTGGCCGGAGTGGTGTTGCTGGTCATCGGCGACGGGGTCGGGGGCAGCGGGGTGATCGAAAACGTCACGGACCTCTCGGGCGGCGCCCTTGCCTCGCCCTACTTCGTGGGCGCGGAAAGCACCTTCACCCTGGGCACGGCGGACCTGACCACCCCGTTGAACTTCGAAAACAGCGACAACGTGACCTACGTGCTGGTGGAAGGGTTCACCGGCGCCAATGGCGACGACCTCGACACCGACGACGACGGCACGCTGGACGTCACGCCGTGGAACAGTCTCCTGGACGCGGTGGCGATTCTGGAATCGGACACCCAGCCGCCCACCAACACGGAATGGGCCTACGTGGGCCTGGGCGGTTCGGTGGGGCCGGACGGCAGCTATGTGCCCGGCCACGTGTACCGCGACTCCGTCACCGGCGAATGGCAGGTCGGCCAGTATGACCCGGCCGCCGGCGATGACACCCCCGGCGCGGCCAATCCCACCTCCGTGCCGGAACCCTCCACCCACGCGCTGCTGTTGCTGGGGCTGGGGGCGCTCCTGCTGCGCCGGCGCCGGCGTTGACCCCGATTCGGCGGGCGGGCCACACCCGCCCGCCCGCTTTTTCTGCCTCCCCGGTGACGGGCCGGGGCCAGACCCAACCGGCCGGGCGCAAACGGGGCGCGCCGTTTTCCCCCACCGTGCTTTTCTCCGGACTGCCGCCCTGATCCGCGTCATCTTCGCCAACGGAATGGAGCAGGAAGGTTCCGTCCGCGCGGCGGCGGGGGAGCGGGCCGTTACAAGGCGGCCGGGCTCCCCGGCGCGGTTCCGTCCGCGCGGCGGCGGGGGAGCGGGTTCCTCGACGGTCGGTTTTTCGTCCCGGACACGCCGTTCCCGGCGACATGCCGCCAGTTGCCCGGCGCCGCGCCCCCGCTCTTCGAGCCGATGCGGGAACGGCACGGCGAGCGGAACGCGGAGGAGGAGCAGGGTTTTGCGGCGGAACGGAATCGCGGCGAGCGAGGTTCAGGAAGCGGGTTGCCGGGCGAGCACGAAAGTGGCCTGACCGCACGCCCGGCGGAGTGTTTCCCGCGCGGCGAGGAACGCCCGAATCGAGCCGTCCGCGATCATGCGGTCGAGACGCTCAAGCGCCCGCCGGAGTTCCGCCTCCTCGGCGAGCGCCCAACTGGAGTCGCCGTCGCGCCATTCCCGGCGGAAGGGGCCGCGCGGATCGAGGTAGGCTTCGCCTTGGAGCACGGCGTCAAGGGGCGTCCAGCGTTCCACGGCGCGCAGCCCCAGCTCGTTCAGGCTCCGGACCAGCGCCTCCACGGGGAGGTAACGGCGCACCGCGCGCTCGATGGCCCGCGGAATGAGGGCGGCGTACCAGTAGCCTTCGCGATACTGCCGCGGGGTGCAGGTTTGGATGATCAACACCCCGCCGGGCGCCAGGGCGCGCCGGCATTCGGCCAACGCCTGCCGGGTGGCGGTGAAGGCGTCGTCCTCGCCGGTTTCCAGATGGTGCAGGACGAAGTTCACCAGCACCCCGTCGCAGGAGGCGTCCGGCAGGGGCAGGGCGGGCAGGGAGCCCGCGAGCAGGCGGACGTTCGCGCGCCCGCGCACCTTGGCCCGTGCCCGCGCCCGCATGCCGGGGTTCGGCTCCACCCCCACCATCTCGCCCACCCGCGGGGCGAGCGCGGCGAGGTAATTGCCCGTGCCGCAACCGGCGTCCAGCACCCGTTGCCGGGCCGGGGGCCGGGGCCCGAGCGCCAGGGCGCCCAGCACGATTTCCCGCCCGATGGGTTGCCGGGTCCGGTCGTAGTTCCGGCTGGCGCGGGTGTAGTTTTCGAACCGTGACACGCGGAAATTGGGCCGCAAAACGCGGCGGACGAAAAGCGGAATCACGTTCGTGGCGTCCGGCCGCGGCGCGCTTTTCCCGCGCGGTTTCGGCTGGTCCCGGGCGGGGATTCGGCTAGGCTGGGGGGCGGATTCACCCATGATGGTTATGAGCATCGGAAAACATTTCTGGGTTCTTCTCTGGAGCGCCGGGATCGCGCCCCACGCGCTTCCGGCCGAGGCGGTGCTTTACGACGAGGCCAGGGTGCCCGCCTACACGTTGCCGGACCCGCTCGTGACCGCGGCCGGGCAACGGGTGACGACGGTGGAGCAATGGCGGAAGGTCCGACGGCCGGAGGTGCTCCGCTTGTTTGCCACCCAGGTCTATGGCCGGGCTCCGGACGCGCCGGGCACGCCCGCGGCGGAGTTGTTCGAGCAGAACGACCACGCGCTGGGCGGGCGGGCGATTCGGAAGCAGGTGGCGGTGTATCCGTTGGGCCGCGCCAAGCCGTTGCGGATCGAGGTGTTGATCTACCTGCCGGCCGCCGCGCAAGGACCCGTGCCGGCCTTTCTGGGACTCAACTTCCGCGGCAATCAGGCCATTCGCCCCGAGCCGGGCATCCGGTTGTCGGAGGCCTGGATGCGGGACAGCCGCGACGGCACGGTGGCGCATCACCGGGCCACGGAGGCTTCGCGCGGCGCGGCGGCCAGTCGCTGGGCGGTGGAACGCATCCTGGCCCGGGGCTATGGTTTGGTGACCGCTTACTACGGGGACGTGGATCCGGATTTCGACGACGGCTTCCAAAACGGGGTCCATCCGTTCTTCCGCGCCGGCAAGCAAACCCGGCCCGCGCCGGACGAGTGGGGCTCCATTGCGGCGTGGGCGTGGGGCCTGAGCCGGATTCTCGACGCGCTGGAGGCGAATCCCGCGCTGGGGATTGACCCGCGCCGGGTGGCGGTGATGGGGCATTCGCGGCTGGGCAAGACCGCCCTGTGGGCCGGCGCCACGGACGAGCGATTCGCGCTGGTGATCTCGAATGACTCCGGCTGCGGCGGCGCGGCGTTGAGCCGGCGCCGTTTCGGCGAGACGGTACGCCGGATCAACACCGCCTTCCCCCACTGGTTCTGCGCGAACTTCAAACGCTACAACGACCGGGAGGCCGACCTGCCGGTGGACCAGCATGAATTGATCGCCCTGATGGCGCCGCGTCCGGTGTACGTGGCCAGCGCGGCGGAGGATCGCTGGGCCGATCCGCGCGGCGAATTCCTGTCCGCGCTCCATGCCAACCCGGTGTACGCGCTTTACGGCCTGGTGGGCCTGCCGGTCGCCGAAATGCCGCCGGTGAACCACCCCGTGCACGGGCGCATCGGGTACCACGTTCGTTCCGGCAAGCACGACGTGACCGATTTCGACTGGACGCAATACCTCGATTTCGCCGACCGCTTTTTGCGGCGGCCGTAAGAGCCCGGCGGAAAAACGGGAACTCCCGCCGCGCGCGGGCTGCGGGCCCGAGCGGCCCATTTCCCCGCCCGGCCCTCAGGGGGGACACGCGGTCCGGCCCGTCACCGGGGCGGGGCATTGGTCCGCGTGAGCGGGGGCGGTGGCCGGCCTTCCCCTCCTGAAAGGCCGCCCAGCAACAGCGTCCATCCCAGCAACAGCCCGCTCAACAGCAGCAGCAGGCCGAGCAGCACCAACACCGGCGCCAGCAGGCGGACCGGATGACGCGGAGGCGGGGAGGCGGTCGGGCTCATGAAGCGGAACGCGCGGTGGAGCCGGAACGCCAGGGACGCCGGGCGGGTTCCGGCAGCCCCCGGGCGCGACAGGCGTTGCGGAAGTGCATCTTGGCCACTTGGGCGAGGGCCTCGGCGCCGTGTTTCTCCACGAACCGCCGGGCGACTTCGTCCACCTTTTTCGAGGCGCCCTTGGGCAGTTCGAGGCCGAACGACTCCCCCAGCTTGCGCAACCGGGTGACGAATTCGTCCCGGGCGATGATGGAGGCCGCGGCCACGGCGGGGTCTTCCTCGGCCTTGTGGCGTTGGACCAGCTCGATCTCCCGGCCCAAGCCCATGAGCGCCCGGCTGACGGTGCTTTTGTGGGCGGCGAACTGGTCGCTGATGGCCCGTTCGGGCGGCGGGTCCATGCGGTGGCGCTGGAGCATGAGGTTCTCGATCACCCGCGCGTGGCCCCAGGCCAAAATCCGGTTCACGCTGCCCATCTTGCGGTGGAGCCGGTTGTAGGCCTCGGGACCGATCGGCACGGAAGCCACCACGCAGCCGGGGGTCTCGCGGATGAGCTTGGCCAGCGCGGCGATGCGGCGGTCGCTGGAAATGTGTTTCGAATCCCGCACCCCGGCGTCCTCCCACGCCTCCAGCACGGCGGCGTTCACGTACACCCCCGCGATGCAGAGCGGCCCGAAGAAGTCCCCCTTGCCGCTTTCGTCCACGCCGAAACGCGGACGGAGCCGGTCGGGATCAAACACCGCCTCGTAACCCAGGCGGGCTTCCTTGAGGATCTCCGGTTCGAGGGTGAACTCCACGAACTCCCGCGTCTCCTTGCCCTGCACCACCAGCTTGCCGCTGGTGTACCACGCGACGCTGAGCCTGCCCCGCCGCGCCGCGAACCGGGTGTGGGGGACCTCGCGGAACTCGAATCCGTGCGCCCGCAACCAGCGTTCCAAGGCGACGCCCTGGTCCTCGGTCAACGTGCAGGTATGGGAAGTCAATGGCGCGGCCACGCCCCACCCTAGAAGCGCCCCGCCGCTTTGTCGAGCGCGCGGAGCCGGACCGGCCTCCGGCGGCCTCCGACGCGCGGCGCGGCCAGGCGCCGGCGCGGGAAAGAAAGTTCGCTTGCGGGACGGGGGGAGGGCGTGTTAAGCAAGCGGCTTGAGCAAGCGCCTTTCCCTTCCCGACGGCGAGAAGAGGCGCGGGCGGACGCGATGGGATTGTTTCGGTCCAGAAGACACAGCGGAGATCACCGTTACTATCTCCTTCCGGGGATGGGGCGGAGCAATCGTCGTTTCCGCAAAAAGACCCACGTGGCGGCGGTGATCGTGGGAATCATCGCCTCGATCATTTTCGGCACGATTCTGTGGTACCTGCAAAAGCCGTGATCCGGCGGGAACGGACCACGGCCTTTTTCCCGTCCGGGCGGGAGCCCGGCGCGAAGCCGCTCCGAAAACGCCGGGGGAAAACCCCGGCCCGCGGGCGGGCGCGCGGCGGGAGGTTGTTTTTCAGCCGGCCGCTCAGGCCATTTCAAGGACGGCTTGGACCAGTTTGTTGATGCCGGCTTCGGCTTCGGTGATGCGCTGGGCCAGCATGTAGGCGGGGGTGGTGACGATCTTGAGGCGGGGGTCCACCACGGCGTTGTGCACCGTGCAGTTGACGTGGCGTCCGCCACCGGCGGCTTCGAGATTGTGGGCGGTCTGGGTGTCGTTGCCCACGGTGAACTCGACCTGTTCCGCGCCGAAGAGTTTCGCCGCGATGGCGGGCGCGATGCAGACGAAGCCGAGCGGCTTGCCCGCCTGATGGACGGCTTTGAGAAAATCGGCCACTTCCGTCAGGACCTCGAAGTTCTGGCCGGCCAGGGCAAAGGTGCAGAGGTTCTTGGCCGCGCCGAAGCCGCCGGGCACGATGGCGGCGTCCACGTCCTCGACCCGCAGCTCGCTCAGCGGGCGGATGTCACCCCGGGCGATGCGGGCGGACTCGACCAGCACGTTGCGCGTCTCTCCCGGCGAGGGTTCCTTGGTGTAGTGGTTGATGACGTGGTGCTGGGGCACGTCCGGAGCGGCGCAAATGATCTGGGCGTTGGCCCGGTCGAGGGCCAGCAGGGTCAACACGGATTCGTGAATTTCCGCGCCGTCGAACACGCCGCAACCGCTGAGAATGACTGCAACTCGTTTCATGCCCGCAGCGTAGAACTCCCGCCGCCATTTTGGCAAGCGCAGCCCCGCGACGACGAACCGCGAACCGGGCGTCGGGGAAAAATCCGGAAAAAGCGCGCGCTTTCGCGGCCGTCGAGGTGACGGGGCGGAAGCGCCTCCTTCCCTGGCCGCGGCCTCGCGACGGGACACGCCGCGAGGCGCGGCGATTCCCCTTTGGAAGCCGCTCGGAATACGCCGGGTGGGAGCCTCCCTCGCCTGCGGCCAAGGGGCATTGGGGCGTCCTTCCGGCGGGCCGCGTGCTCACACGCGGCGGGACGTCCCGCTTTTCAGACCGGCCCTCGGCCGGCCGTGAAATCGGTGCTTGACCTTCGGGCGGAAGATGTTATAAACGGGACATCCTGTCCGCGAGGCATCGCCTCACAACCATTCTTAGTGCCATGACAAAACGTGATTTGGTGGTGCGTATCAGCAATCAAATGCCGCATCTGCGTCAACAGGACGTGCTCCAGGTGCTTCAGGCCGCCTTGGACGAGATCTCGGACGCCATGGCCCGGGGGGAAACGGTGGAGCTGCGGAATTTCGGCGTGTTCGAGGTGGTCGTGCGCAAGCCGCGGATTGGTCGCAATCCCAACGCGCCGGCCAGCGACGTGCGCATTCCGCCCCGGGCGGTGGTGAAGTTCAAGCCCGGCAAGATCATGCGCGAGCGGGTGATCAAGCTTTCCCCGGAGGAAGACGCGGCGCAAACGCAGGCTTGAGTTCGGACGCGGTTTTGCGGCAAGTTCCGGAGCGCCGACTCCGAGGGCGGAGTTGGCGTTTGTTTTTGTCCAGATGGAACGACTGCCAGGATTCAGAGATTTCTATCCGGAGCCCCTCCCGTTCCGGGACGCGTGGAGCGCCGAGGCCCGGCAACGGCTCTTCGCCCGGTGGCGCGCCACCGCCCGGCGCTACGGGTTTCGCGAGTACGACGGCCCGCCCCTCGAACCCCTCGAGCTGTTCACCACCAAGAGCGGCGACGAAATCGTGGGGCAGCTCTACCATTTCACCGACAAGGGCGGACGCGAGGTCTCGCTGCGCCCGGAAATGACCCCCACCCTCGCCCGCATGGCGGCGGCGGCGGAGCGCCAGTACAAAAAGCCGCTCAAGTGGTTCGCCATCCCGCAGCTCTTCCGCTACGAGCGCCAGCAGAAGGGCCGCCTCCGCGAGCATTTCCAGTTCAACGCCGATCTCATCGGCGAGGCGGACCCGGCGGCGGACGCGGAATTGATCGCCCTGCTGATTGACACCCTCCGGGATCTGGGGCTGACCGAGGAGGATTTCGTGGTGCGTCTCAGCAGCCGGGCGGCGTGGCAGGAGTTCCACGCGCGCGGCGCGGCCTCCCCCGGGCAGGAGTACGAGTTTTTCCAAGTGGTGGACAAGCTGGAGCGGGCGCCGGCCGGGGAGAGCGAGCGCCGTTTCGCCCGGCTGGGGTTCCGGCTCGACGAGGTGCGGGCCTTCATCGCCGCCGCCGAACCCACCGCCGACCTGCGCGCGATCCTGGACCAACTCGAAGCCCGCGGCCTGGGACGTTTCGTGAAGGTGGACTACCTCGTCATCCGGGGGCTGGCCTATTACACCGGGCCGGTGTTTGAAGCCTTCGACCGCCGGGGAGAATTCCGCGCCATCGCCGGCGGCGGACGCTATGACAACCTGCTCAAGCTGATCTCCGGCGGCAGGGTGGACCTGCCGGCGTTGGGTTTCGGCATGGGCGACGTGGTCCTGACCGAGCTGCTCAAACGCCGCGGTCTGTCGCGGGAGGAGCCGGCGGGCCTGGACGTCTTCGTGCTGATCGAAGACGAGGCATTGCGGGGCGCCTCGCTGGGAATGGTCCAAGCCCTGCGCGAGGCGGGGCGGGCCGTTGATTTCCCCCTCAAGCCCGCCAAGTCGGACAAGCAGTTCAAGCGCGCGCGAGAGCTGGGCGCGCGTTTCACCGTCCGCCTGGCGCCCGGCGCCGACGGACGGCCGCGGGCTTGGCTGAAGGATTTGCGCACCCGCGAGGAACGGGAGCTGCCGCCCGAGGAAATCCCCGCCGCCGTGCGTCGGTAGCGGTTCGCCGCCCCAAACCTGTCGCAACCGCGCCGGAAAAGCGAAGCGGAGTGGACACGGTCTTCCGGATGCCCGGAGGGGGGATTCGAAAAGGAGCCGCGAACGCCCGGGAAACGAGGAACGGCCGCCGATTATCGCCTTGTCGGGCGGGGCGAAATTCACCAAGCTGCGGCAACCTGTTGCATTATGAAGATTGATATTCACCGAAGCCCGCGTTGGATGGGGAAAGTCATGGGAGGGCTTTTCGGCGGGGCCTTGCTGTCGGTCGTCGCGCTCGCGGCTCCCCTGGCGGAACGGCTCGCCGCCACGCCGTTTCAGATCGTTTACGAATCCTACGTGAATCAGAACTGGGAGCTGTTCACCATGCGCGCCGACGGCTCCCATCCGCAAAACCTCACCCGCACGCCGGATCAGCACGAGTTGTATCCGCAGGTCTCCCCCGACGGCCGGCGCATCCTGTTCGTGGCGGACGTGGGCGCGGGACGGAAGACCGTGCGCAGCGTGTGGGTGATGAACCGGGACGGCTCGGGCCGGAAGAAAATCGCCGATTACGCCCGCCAGCCGTGCTGGCTGCCGGACAGCCACACCATCGCCTATCTGCCGCAGGAATACCGCAAGTTCAACGTCGTGGATTATTTCACCAAGGGGCTGATGTACCACGACCTGAACACCGGCAAAACCCGTCCGCATCCGAACAGCGCCAAGCTGCATCATCTCTACAACCCCAACTTTTCGCCGGACGGAAAATGGATCGTGGCCACGGTGCACGCGGGCATGGGGTTCAAGCACGCCATTTTGTTGATCGCGGCGCAGGGGGACCAAATCATCAACCTGGGCGTCCACGGCTGCCGTCCCTGCTTCAGCCCGGACGGACGGGAACTGGCCTGGGGCGGATCGGATCATGAAATCGAGGTGGCGAAGTTTGATTGGGCGGCCACCCCGCCCCGCTTGCTGCCCAAGCGGCTGGGCGTCCACGACGCGAAAAACAAGGTGTATCACGTGGACTGGTCGCCGGACGGAAAGTTCCTCAGCATCAGCCGCGGTCCCGATGGTGAGGGCGACCTGAGCAAGCCGGGCACTTATACCGCGGCGTGTGAAATCGTGGGCGTATATGCACCGGGCTGGAACATCATCGCGGTGGACGCCACCCGCGAAGGCATATTGGACCTGAAAAAACCATCTCCGGAGTGGTTCCTCGAGCTGACCCACGACGGTCACAGCAACAAGGAATCGGACTGGATGCCGCCGGTTCAATAGATCACGTTCACCGTCGCGTTATGGGGAAATTTTCCTTTGCCAATTTGCGTCGTCCGGGAGACGGCCTCTTTATCTCCGCCTGCATCATCGGCTGTTTATCATTGGGGGGGACGACCGGCTGCGGTCCGGCGGGTGACTCCGGGTCAACCGCTTCCTCGCCGGCACAAAACGGCGGCCCGGATTTGAGTCGTCCCTGCCCCGTCACCACGGCCTCCGGCGTGCCGATGATCTACGTGCCGGCCGGTGAATTCATGATGGGCAGCAAGAAAGGCAACCCCGACGAACAGCCGCCCCACCGGGTCAAGCTCAGCGCTTTTTTGCTGGACCAGTTCGAAGTCACTCACGAGCTGATGGCCAAGGTGGAACTGCCGGATCCGTCCCACTGGCAGGACAACCCGAAACTGCCGGTCGAACAAATCCGCTGGCGCGACGCCAAGCAATATTGCAACGAACGCTCGCTCCTGGAAAACCTGACCCCCTGCTACGACGAAACCCGGCCCGGCTGGCCCTGTGATTTTTCCGCCAACGGCTACCGGCTGCCGACCGAGGCGGAATGGGAATACGCCTGCCGGGCGGGGACCACCGGCGAGTATGATTTCGGCGCGGCCGGCAAGCTCAAGCAATACGCCTGGTTCGCGGAAAACTCGCAACGGCGCACCCATCCGGTCGGCACGAAGAAACCCAATCGCTGGGGGTTTTATGATTTATACGGCAACGTCTCCGAGTGGTGTCAGGACGTGTATGCGGCGGATTATTACGCCCGCAGCCCGGTTCAGGACCCCACCGGCCCGGAAGCGAGCGGCGCCCGAGCCAAGCGTGTGTTGCGCGGCGGCAACTGGAAATCCACCGCCTCGATGTGCCGGGCCGCCTTTCGCCAGGGGCAGATGACCGGCGACACCGACGCCTGCTTCGCCACGGACTTTTGCGGGTTCCGCTGCGTGCGCCGCGTCACGCCGGAGGAGGTCCGCAAGCTGCTCACCCCCGCCGCCTCGCCGGCCCGCTGACCGGGACGCCGCATGCTGTTTCACACCTGGCCCTTCGCGATCTTCCTGGCGATTGTCCTGCCGGGTTATCTGTTGCTGCGCCGCACCGCGTTCTGGCGGCACTGGCTGCTGCTGGCCTCCTGCGTGTTTTACGGCTGGTGGAATCCCTACTACTTGGTGCTCATTTTCTACACCATGATCACGGACTTCGTCCTGGTCCGGTTCATGGCCCGCTGCCCGTCTCCGCCCGAGCCGTTCTCCTGGCGGCGGTTGCTGGGACGGGGCTATTCCGATCCCGTCCTGCGGCGCGCCTATTTATTTCTGGCCGCCGTCTGGGGCGCGGCGTTGATCGGCGCCGTGGTGAATCCGGAAAACCTCCGGCCTTTCCTGATCGCGTTTTGCCTGATGCTGTCGCTGATGGCCGCCGGCGTGGCCACGGCCCGGCGCAAGGTCCTGCTGGCCGCCAGCCTGGTGAACGGCCTCGGCGTGCTGGCCTTTTTCAAATACGCCGACTTTCTCGCCCAATCCTGCAACACCCTGCTGGCGCGGTTCGGCGTGTCATGGGCCATACCGGAGGCGGCCCGGTTCATGCCGTTCGGCTTTGAATACCTCCTGCCGGTGGGCATTTCTTTTTACACCTTCCAATCCCTGAGCTATACGATTGATTATTACCGTGGCAACGTGCGTTGTGAAAACAGCTTCGTGCGGTACGCCACGTTTGTATCGTTCTTTCCGCAACTGGTGGCGGGCCCCATCGAGCGGGCCAAAAACCTGCTGCATCAATTTGACACCCCGCCTCCGTTGCGCCGGGAAAATCTCACCGAGGGGCTGTCCCTGTTTCTGGTCGGCTTGTTCAAAAAACTGGCGCTGGCGGATTATCTCGCCCTCTACGTCGAGCGTATTTATGACAACCCCGGCGGCCACAACGCCCCGGCGTTGTTGCTGGGCACCTTCGCCTTTGCGTGGCAGATTTATTGCGACTTCAGCGGCTACACCGACATGGCCCGGGGCGTGGCCCGGATTTTCGGGTTTCACCTGATGCTCAATTTCAACCATCCCTACACCGCCACCAGCCTCGGCGATTTCTGGTCGCGCTGGCACATCAGTTTGTCCACCTGGTTCCGGGATTATGTGTACATTCCGCTGGGCGGCAACCGGCGCGGCGTGGCGCGGACGTATGTCAATCTGTTCATCACCTTTGTTGTCTCCGGCCTGTGGCACGGGGCGGCCTGGACGTTTGTCATCTGGGGCGCGCTGCATGCCTTCGGCGTCATGGCCACCCGCGAGTTCGAGCGTTCCGCCTGGTACCGCGAACAGGTGCCGCGTTTCTTCAAACGCGCCGGCGTGTTTCTCTTCACCGGTTTCGCGTGGATCTTTTTCCGCGCCGGTTCGCTGGAGGACGCCGGGACCATCGTGCACCGCATCTTTACCACCCCGTGGACCAATCCGGGTTTTCCGGCGCTCATGCTGGGCTTGATCCTGTCCGTCTGGGCGTATCAACTGCTGTGGGAATCCCGCTGGCGCGGCGTGTTGGAACGGCGCTTCACCCGGATCGCGCTGGCCGTCTCGATGTTGCTCTACCTCCTGTTTTTCTCGGCCAAGGGAGGTTCGTTCATCTATTTCCAGTTCTGA
Source organism: uncultured Verrucomicrobiota bacterium (assembly GCA_964601985.1). Lineage (GTDB taxonomy): Bacteria > Verrucomicrobiota > Verrucomicrobiia > Limisphaerales > J093 > J093. Next base: position 17,912 of record CAZRPT010000120.1, on the reverse strand, counting down.
CCCATGCCCGCTCCCGCCACTCCTTCTCCGTCCGCGCTGGAACCCGATCTCGGGCCGTTCGTCTCGAACGCGCCCCAACTCACGCTGCGCCAGTGGCTGCTGGTGCTGGCGGTCGCACTGACGGTCATGCTGGGCCTGCCCCGGCTCTGGCCGCGGGTGGAACGCTTCGACACCCCCGCCGATTACCGGCTGCCGTACGCCTTGAGCGAGGATTACTGGCTGTATGAACAACGGCTGAACCGGTTGACGGCGGAGCAAATCCCGATCATCGGCGACTCGGTCATCTGGGGGGAATATGTCTTGCGCGACGGCACGTTGAGCCATTTCTTGAACGCCGCCGTCGGCGCGCCGGACCGTTTCGTCAACGCCGGCGTCAACGGGATGTTCCCCCTCGCGCTGGAAGGGCTGATCCGCCATTACGGCGGCGCGCTGCGGCATCGCAAGGTGATCCTGCACGGCAACCTGCTGTGGATGAGCAGCCCCGAGGCCGACCTGTCCACCCCGAAGGAGCGCCCCTTCAATCACGCGCGGCTGGTGCCCCAGTTTTATCCGCGCCTGCCCTGCTACCGCGCCGACGGCAATGCCCGTTTGAGCCGGATCATCGGGCGCTCCAGCGATTTTCTCTCGTGGGTGAAGCACCTGCAAAACGCCTATTTCGGCCAGCAAAACTTTCTGGCCTGGACGCTGGCGGACGACGGGAAATATCCGCCGCATTACCCCAACGCCTGGCGCAATCCGCTGCGGCAAATCACCCTCCGCGTGCCCGGGGAACCCCGCCCCGATCCCGAGCGCGGCCCGGCCAGTCCGCGTCACCGCCCGTGGTCGAAAGACGGCGGCCCGGGCACGCAGCGGTTCAACTGGGTGCCGCTGGAGCGGTCCCTGCAATGGGGCGCCTTTCAGCGGCTGGTGCGTTGCCTGCGGGAGCGGGGCAACGACGTGCTGGTGATCGTCGGCCCGTTCAACCAGCACCTGATGGCCCCCGGCAACCGCCCGCTTTTCCAGAAGGAACGCGCGCAAATGCTGGCGTGGCTGCGGGAACAAAACGTGCCCGTCGTCGCGCCGTCGCTGCTGCCCAGCAATTTATACGCCGACGCCAGCCACCCTCTCACCGAGGGCTACCATCAACTGGCCGGTGAAATCGGGGATGACGCCGCCTTCCAAGCGTGGCTGCGCCGCGAATAAAGCCCTCACCGAAAACGATGCGGCGCGGCAAGGTGAAGCGGGGGGTTCCGGCGTCCCGCCAAAGTCTTCCCCGCCTCCTTCGGTCCCCGCCCCCCCGGATTTCGGATTTCCTTTCCCCCCGCGGTCCGGAGCGGAGGTCATCAGCGCCGTTGGAGAAAGACGTGCGCGCCTTTTTTGTTGCCCACGATGATGTCGGGCAGGCGGTCGCCGTTGACATCCGCCGCCACCACCTGGGTGCCCACGCCGGAATCGTCATCAATCAAGTGTGGCACGAATTCGGCCTTCCCCGCTTTCCGGACCAGTTGAAACCAGTAGAGCACCGCCGGCGCGTTTGGCTCGACGTCGCCCTTCGGGCCGTGCGCCCAGAAACGCTTGCCGGTGATCAGGTCCTTGAGTCCGTCGCCGTCAATGTCCGCCAAATCCAGCGCGTGGGGCTGGGAAAATGCCACGCCGTAAGGATTCTCCTCCGGACGCTGGTTTACGAAGAGGTGCTTTTTAAAGTCAATCTGGTCGCCCTTGCGCACCTGTTCATACCACGCCAGACCGTACCCGTGACAGGCGATGGCGGTGATCACGTCATTCAACCCGTCCCCGTTCACGTCGTAGGCGAACAGTTGCGCGCCGCCCACGGGAACCCCCTTGAGGGTGGGCGGACAGAACACGAACGGGTGGAACTTCCAGAGCGGGTCCCCCGCCAGCGAGGGCGGCTGCTCGTACCAGCCGTTCGACTCCAGCACGTCGGGGCGGCCGTCGCCGTTCACGTCGCCCGCGCCCTGCCCGTGGCTGAAGCGGTGATACTTCCCCTTCGGGCTGAGGGGATGAAACGTCCACGGCTCGGCGGGGCGCGCCCAGTCGGGTTCCGCGAACCCCATGCGGCCCTTTGAACAGCAAACCAGCTCGCGTCGGCCGTCGCCGTTCAAATCCACGTAGGCCGGCGATTCCCCATCCGGCACGTCCAGCGCCCGATGCTTCGGCCAGAGCCCGCCCTTTTGGCCGGGGTTTTCAAACCAGTGACACGGTTCGCCGGGGATGCCGATCACCAGCACGTCCGTCCAGCCGTCCTGGTTGAAATCATCCGGGAAACAAAAAAAGCACTGTGAATAGGCGTTCTTCGCGCCCAGCGCGCCCTCGTACCCGGGAATCGTGCGGGTGCCGCCGTCGGGACGCTTCACCGTGAATCGGGCCTCCGCCGGGGCATAAGCGTGCCGGGTCCGAAAATCCGGCCCGGCGTACCAAAACGGCCCGCACACCACGTCCAGGTGGCCGTCGCGGTCGAAGTCCCCGATGTTCGCGCCCTCCCCCCAAAACTCGGAAGTCAACCGGATGCGCTCGAACCGGGGAGTGGCCGCGGTCAGCGTCAAACCCGCGCCGGAAGCCAGTAACAGCGCCCCGGCCAGCGAAAAACGGAGATTAACCATGCCTTTCTCTGGCAAATCCGCCCCGCCCGGTCAAGCGCCATCAAAGGTTCCGCGCCGCCGGGGAATCGCGCGCCCGCCCGCGGCGGGATGCGCCGCTTTTCCGCGCGGCGCGCGGCACGAAACGGCACCTCCCGCCCGGGGGTGGAACCGCGGGGGGAAACCGGAGAAGAGTGGTACCGGCGGAGGGGGTCGAACCCACACGGCCTTGCGGCCACCAGATTTTGAGTCTGGCGCGTCTGCCAATTCCGCCACGCCGGCAACCGGGTTCAATGAAAGCCCCTCCCGGCGCCGGATGCAAGCGATCTTTCACGCCCCCGTCCCCTCAAACAGCTTCGCCCGGCGCGGGCTTCCGCGCGGGCGGAAAAAGACGGAATTCGCCACGCGCTCGGGAAACATTCGTTATTCGCGTGCAACCGGACGGGGGAAAGCCGTGTTCTTGATGGAACGGGCCATTCGGAAGAGGGCGCGGCGAAAGAAGGGCGCTTTCGCGAAAAAAGTTTGTGCATTTTGCCGGCGGAGCCGGTCCAATGTCCCGACGAACAACTGCCTATGCCATTGTACGAATATGAATTGGCCGAGGGCGAGGGTGACTGCGCGGTGTGCGGCGGTCATTTCACCCTGCGCCGTCCTTTGTCCGCGCCGGAGCTGACCCGGTGTCCGGCCTGCAAGAAGCGGGTGCGCCGGGTGATTTCGTCCTTCAACACGCCGAAGCTGACCAAGCCCCTCTCGATCTCCGACGCGAAAAAGGCGGGGTTCACGGTGCTCAAGCGGGTCAGCAAGGGGGAATACGAGCGGCAGTGAGTCCGGGTTTCCGGGGCGGCGGGCCGGTTTTCACTGGCCAAGCCCGTCCGGGTGAAGCACTTTGCGACGGAGCACATGGCCGGCTTTGAACAGATCGAGGAAGTCCTGCGACGCGCGGCCCGGCGGCGGCGCTGGCAACGGGCGTGGCGCGGCTTGTGGTGGGGATTGCTGGCCGGCGGCCTCTGCTGGGTGCTGGTGCTGGGGCTCTACAAGGTCCTGCCCCTGCCGATGCTTCCCACGCTGAGCTGGGGCGGCGTGGTGGCGGCGTTGCTGCCGGTGGCGGGGTTCGTGATCGGCTTCAGCCGCCGGGAAGATCCCCTGCTCACCGCCCGCTGGCTGGATTTGCAGCAGGGCCTCAAGGAGCGGCTCAGCACCGCCGTGGAGCTGCAAACCCGCGCCCGCGACGATTCCTGGGGACAACTGGTCGTGGCGGATGCGCGACGGCATTTGGAGCGGCTGAATCTCCGCCAGCTTCTGCCGTGGCATCTGCCGCCCGTCTGGCGCCACGTGCTGCTGGTGCTGGCGCTGGGGGCGGGGCTGGGGTTCGTGCCGGAATACCGCAGTGAAGCCTACCGCGAGGCCCAACGCGAAAAGGCGGTCGTCAAGGAGGCCGGCCAGCGGCTGGCCGAGATCACCCGTCGCTCGCTGGACCGCCGCAAGCCGGAACTCGAGAGCACCCGCAAATCCCTGGAAGCCGTCGAGCAGCTCGGCAAGAAGCTGGCCCGGCGGCCGCTCACTCGCGACGAGGCCCTGCGCGAGCTGGCGAAGCTGACCGAAGACGTCGGCAAAAAGCTCGACGCGCTCGACAAAAAACCGGCGATGAAATCGCTGGAACGCGCCGCCCGCTCGGACGTGACCCGCTCCCCGTCCGCCGCCGAGGCGTTGAAAAAGCAGATCGAGGCCCTGCAGAAACAGATGGGCGGCAAACCGCCACAGGCGGACGCGTTGCAAAAATTGTCCGATGCCCTCCGCAAGGCGCAACAGGCCGCCGCCGCGATGGGGAAGCATTCCGAGGGCAGGGAGGCCGCGAAAGCGGACCTCGCCCAGGCCCTGGCGCAGATGGCCCGGCAGGCCCGGCAGATGGGCGCTTCCCTGCCGAGCCTGGAGGCGGCCCTGGCGGCCCTCAAGGCGGGGCAGATTGACCAGATGCTCAAAGACCTGGACGCCGCGTCGGAGGATTTGCAGGAGCAGCTCAACATGGCGAAGGCCCTCCAGCAGATGCAGCAGCAGTCCGCCCAAATCGGAAAGAACTTGAAGGAGCAGTTGGAACGCGGCCAGGCGGCGCTGGCCGCCCAGCGGTTGCGCCAGATGGCGCGCAAGCTTCAGTCCGGCCAGATGACGCCCGAAGAGCTGCGCAAGATGATGCAGGAACTCTCGCAGGCGATTGATCCGGCGGGTCAGTACGGGAAGGTGCAGGATCGGTTGAAAAAAGGGCTGAAGCGGATGCAGTCGCGCCAGCCCGGCGAGGCCGGAAAACAACTGGCCGCCGCCGCGAACGAGCTTGAAAAATTGATGCAACAGATGGCCGACGCCCAAAGCCTTCAGGCCGCCTTGGGCGCGCTGAAGAAGGCCCAGATGTGCGTGGGCAACTGCCAGAGCTGGGGCATGTGCAAAACGCCCGGCCAGCCGCGTTTCAAACCCGGCGCCAAACCGGGGCAGGGCGTGGGCACGTGGGGCGATGATTCCCTGACCATGACGCCCCAAAACAGCGGGCGGTGGGACAATTCCGGCGTCCAGCGACCGGACATGGACCCGCGCGGCCTTACCGACCGGGGCGACGGCACCGCGCGCGACGACCTGATGCCGACCCGGATCAAGGGGCAGTTCAAGCCGGGCGGCCCGATGCCCAGCATCACCCTCAAGGGGGTGAGCATCAAGGGACAGAGCCGCGCGGCGCTCCAGGAGGCGGTGACCGCCGCCCAGAGCGAGGCCCAGAGCGCCCTGAGCCAGGACATCATTCCCCGGGCCTACCAGGGCACGGTGCGGGATTATTTCGACGATTTGAAGGAGTAGGAATGGGCGGAGGAGCTTTGCGAGTCGCCGCGAAGAGGCGGGAAAAGGCGCCCCGCCGGACCACCGCCGCCCCCGGGATCCTTTGACGGCAGACATCTCATGACAACGGAGCAACAAATCGAAGCCTTCCGCGAACATTACACGGCGTTGCGGCGGGAGATCGGAAAAGTGATCGTGGGCCAGGAGTCCATCGTGGAGGCGACCCTGATCGCCGTGCTGGCCGGCGGCCACGTGCTGTTGGAGGGCGTGCCCGGTCTGGGCAAGACCCTGCTGGTGCGGACGCTGGGCGAGGTGCTGGACCTCTCGTTCAGCCGCATCCAGTTCACGCCCGACCTCATGCCGGCGGACATCGTGGGCACGAATCTGGTGATGGAAAACCCGGACGGCCGGCGGAGCTTCGAGTTCCAGCACGGGCCGGTCTTCGCCCACCTCGTGCTGGCGGACGAGATCAATCGCGCCACGCCCAAGACCCAGTCGGCGCTGCTCGAAGCGATGCAGGAGCACCGGGTGACGGCGGGCGGCCAGATGCGCCCGCTGGAGGAGCCGTTCTTCGTGCTGGCCACCCAGAACCCGATTGACCAGGAAGGCACCTACCCGCTGCCGGAGGCGCAGTTGGACCGCTTCTTCTTCAAGGTGGTGGTGGGCTATCCCAGCGCCGAGGAGCTGACCGAGGTGTTGAACCGCACCACCAGCACCCACACCGCCCACGCCGAGCGGGTGCTCAGTCGCGAGCAACTGCTGGAGCTGCAACGCTTCGTCCGGGAGGTGCCGGTGGCCTCGCACGTGCAGGATTACGTCGTGCGGCTGGTGCAGGCCAGCCATCCCGGCGCCGAAACCGCGGCGGCGGTGGCCGACCAGTTCCTCCGGTTCGGCAGCAGCCCGCGCGGCGCGCAGACGTTGATCCTCGCCGGCAAGGTCCGGGCGCTGGCCCACGGGCGGATGAACGTCAGCTTCGAGGACATCGAGGCCCTCGCGTTGCCGGCCCTGCGGCACCGCCTGATCCGCAACTTCGAGGCCGAAGCCGAGGCGGTGACCACCGACCAGATCATCACGAAGATCCTCGAAACGGTCCCCAGGGACGCCCGGGCCGTCGAGGCGTGACCGGAACCGGAGCAGCCCGACTGGACGCGATGAAGGGGGACCGGCGCAGCAGGCCGACACGGGACGAAAGGGGGAGCACACGCGCCCCCGCGTGTTGCGATTGGCGCCCTCGCCAATCGCTTCCTGTGTGCGGATTTCGCGGCCGCCGCACGAACATCCGGCTGAGCATTTGCCCCCCGGCGATCTGTTCTCTTGATTTTCCGCCAAGTGACCGCCTCGGACGCTTTTTCGGGTTCGGCGGGGCGCCGAACCCCACACGCGGGGGCGCGTGTGCTCCCCGCCCCCCCCGGGACGGGAAGGAAACCGGCGCGCGGGACGCCCGCCGTAGCGCGGACTTCCAGTCTGCCGTTTCGCCGGCTGGCAGCCGGCAACCCGCCCGAACGCAATCCCGGCTGGCCAAACCGCGAATCCGCAGACGATCCGTCCGCGCCATCCGTCCGCGTTCGGAAACCAATGTCGGAAATTCACTTTTTATCGTTGGAAACCATGATTCGACCGGAAGATTTGGTGGGCGAGGAGTGGGCGGAGTGGTATCGCATGACGCCGCTCGAACGCTGGGAAGCCAGCGGCAAGTTGTGGGCGCAGTATCTGAGCATGGGAGGTTCGCTTGATCCCGAACCCGATACGGAAAGTCCTTTCTACGATGGCACGCCACCAGGTCCGTGCCCTGCTGATGGGGGGACAGGCCTGCGTGTTCTACGGCGCGGCGGAGTTTAGCCGGGATGCCGATCTCGCCATTTTGCTGGAGTCCGAAAATCTCCAACGCTTGGAAACCGCCTTGAAGGAATTGCAGGCCCGACGCATCGCGATTCCGCCTTTTGAAGCCGACTATTTGGCCCGGGGACATGCCGTGCACTTCCGCTGTTTCCATCCGGAAGTCGAGCGTTTGCGGGTGGATGTGATGGCGCGGATGCGCGGAGTGGAGGCGTTTCCCGCGCTGTGGGAACGACGAACCACCCTTGAAGACGGGGAGGGCGGGACCTATGAGCTGCTTTCCCTGCCGGATTTGGTCCGAGCCAAAAAAACCCAGCGCAGCAAAGATTGGCCCATGCTGCAACGGCTGCTCGAAGCCCACTATTTTCGCCATCACCGGCAACCCACGGAGACGCAAATTCGCTTTTGGCTCCGGGAGCTTCGAACACCGGAATTGTTGATCGAAGCGGTGAAACGATGGCCGGAGCCGACCGCGAAGCTGCGGGAGGAACGTCCTTTGTTGGAACACGCGGTGGCAGGAAATTCCCCTGCATTGGAAACCGCGTTGTGGGAAGAAGAGCGCGCCGAAAAGGAAGCGGATCGCCGTTATTGGGCGCCGCTGAAGGCCGAACTGGAACGCCTCCGCCATGCCTGACGCCTTGTTGAGTCCCCAACTCCTGCGCCGGCTCGAACAGCTCGAGCTGCTGGCGGCGCGCCGGGCCCGGAGCGCGCTCAAGGGCGAGCGTCGCAGCCGCGCGCGCGGGTTGTCGGTCGAGTTCGCCGATCACCGGAATTACGTGCCCGGCGACGATCTCCGCTACCTCGACTGGAACCTGCTCGGCCGCTTGGACCGGCTGTTTCTCAAGCTCTACGAGGAGGAGCGCGAGCTGCCGGTGCGGGTCTTCCTCGACGCCAGCGAGTCCATGACCTTCGGCGAGCCGGCCAAGTTCGACTGCGCCCGCAAACTGGCGGCGGCGATCGGGTACGTGGCCTTGTGCGGCTTCGACCGGGTGGCGGTGAGCGTCTTTCCCGACCGCCCCGAAGAAGCCGCCGTGCGCGGGGCGTTGCGGTCGGTGCGCGGACGCCGGTCGGCCACGACCTTTTTCCGGCACCTGAGCGCGTTGACGGCGGGCGGCCCCGCCGATCTGAACGCCGCCCTGCGCCGGGGCGCCATCGAGGCGCGCCAGACCGGCATGGCGGTGGTGTTGAGCGACTTTCTGGACCCCGCCGGTTACGAGGCCGGGCTGCGGGCCCTGCTGGGCCGGGGCTTCCAGGTGACCGCCATCCAGATTCTCTCGCCCGAGGAGCTGGAGCCGAAGACCTTCGGCGACCTGCGGCTGGTGGATTCCGAGACCGGCCAGGTGCAGGAGGTGACCTTCGGCAAGTTCCGGCTGGCGGCTTACCAAAAAACCGTGCGCAACTTCTGCCAGCGACTCCGCGAGTTCTGCACCGCCCGCGGCATCAACGGCTTCCTCGCCAACTCGGCCACCCCGCTGGACGACCTCCTGTTGCGCCAACTCCGGGAAGCGGAGGTGTGGGGATGAGGAAGCGGAACGAACATGGAAGAGGGAGAATGGAGGATGGATCCCTCCGTGGGGAGATGCCGTGGTTGCCGCCGCGCGGGACGGAGCAAACAGGCAAAAACAAAACGACAAAGGAAAGGATGAACAATGGCGGTCATCCGGAGCTTTCGCGATCTGCAGGTGTATCAACGCGCCCGCGGCGAGGCAAAAGTCCTCTACGAAATCACGCGACACTTTCCCGGCGAAGAGCGCTTTTCCCTGACGGACCAGATGCGACGATCGTCCCGGGCGGTCAACGCGCTCATTGCCGAGGCGTGGGCGCGACGTCGTTACCGGGCGGTGTTTATCAACAAAATCAGCGAGGCGTTGGGCGAAACCTCGGAAACCCAGGCCTGGCTCGACCACGCCTTGGATTGCGGTTACGTCAGCGCGGCGCGGCATCGCGAACTGGACAGCGCCTGGCAATCGGTGGGAGCCATGCTGCGGCGGATGATCGAGCGCGCCGACACCTTCTGCCCGGAAACTCCCACCTGAACACCAACGCAGGGCGCCGCCGCTCCATCTTCCATCTTCCTTCCTCCATTCTCGCCGCCCTGCCTTCCCGCTTCCCGCTTCCCGCTTCCCGCTTCCTCCCCGCATGAACTTCCTCGCTCCCGCCGCGTTTGCTTTTGCCGCCGTGTTGCCGGTGGTGGTGCTGTTTTATCTGCTCAAGCGCAAGCGGGTGGTGAAGCTCATTTCGAGCACGTTGTTGTGGCAGAAGTTTCTGGCCGAGACCCAGGCCAGCGCGCCCTTCCAAAAACTCCGCCACAACTGGCTGCTCATCCTGCAACTGCTCCTGCTGTCGTTGATCATCTTCGCGCTGGCGCGGCCCTACTTCGCCGGGGAAATCCAGACCGGCGGCCTGCAGGTGGTCATCCTCGACGCCTCCGCCTCGATGCAGAGCACCGACGTCGCCCCCTCGCGTTTCGAGCAGGCCCGGAAGGAAGTCCTCCAGATGGTGGACGGTCTCGCGGATCGCGACCAGATGGCCGTTCTGCTGGCGGGCGCGACCACCGAGGTGAAGCAATCCCCCACCAGCAGCCACGCCGCCTTGCGCCGCGCCGTGCGGGGGTGCGCCGTCACCGACGCCCCGGGCCGGATGGTCGAGGCCCTGCGCCTGGCGCAATCCCTCACCCGCGACCGCCGGGACGCCTCGATCCACCTTTTCAGCGACGGCGCCCTGACCGGCCTGGACGAGTTCGAGAACCAGGGGCTCAACCTCGTGTACCACCGCGTGGGCAAACGGGCGGACAATCGCGGCATCGTGGCGATGGACGTCCGGGCGCACCCGGAAAACCGCCAACAGCAGGCGGTGTTCGCCACCGTGCTGAACGTCTCGTCGAACCCCGCCACCGCCCGGATCGAGCTGCGCTTCGAGGGACAGATGCTCGAAACCCGCGCCATCGAATTCGGCCCGCGCGAGAGCGTCTCCCAGGTCTTCACCGTCGCCCAGGAAACGGACGGGGTGTACGAGCTGCAAGTGGTGGGCAAGGACGACCTGGCCGTGGACGACACCGCGTGGGCGGTCGCCCGGCTGCCCCGGCCCGCCCGGGTGCTGCTGGTCACCGCCGGCAACCGTTTCCTGGAAAAGGCGCTGCTGACCCTGCCCGACGTCGAGCTCAGCACCACCCCCGACCTGGACCGCGACCCGGTGGACTTCGACGTCACGGTCATTGACAACCTCCAGCCCACGGTCTGGCCCTCCGGCAACGTGCTGGCCTTTCGCAGCGCGCCCACCAACTGGGTGACCGTGACCGGCGCCCTCGAAGGGCCGCCCATCGTGGATTGGAAAAACACCCACCCGCTGCTGCGCTTCGTGAATTTCGACAACGTGGCGGTGGCCGAGGCCCTCAAGGTCCGGGCCACCCCGCTGCTCGCGCCGTTGGTCGAGTCCACCGACAGCCCGCTCCTGCTGGCGGGCGAGCTGGATCAACGCCGCGTGGTGTGGTGCGCCTTCGACGTGCTCCAGAGCACCTGGCCGCTGCGCGTGTCGTTCCCCATCTTCATCGCCAACGCCATTGACTGGCTCAATCCGGCCTCCCTGCTCGCGGAGCAGTACCAGCTCCAGCCCGGCACGCCCCTCCGCGTCCCGCTGCCGGACGGCGCCGCCCGCGTGTCGGTCACCCTGCCGGACGGCGCGACCCGCGAGTTCCCCGTGGAAGCCGGCCGGCGGGAATTCGTCTTCGGCGACACCCTGCGGCGCGGCCTTTACCGCGTGCGGGTGGGCACCAACACCACGGTGTACGCCGCCAATCTCCTCGACCCGCGCGAGACCGACATCCAGCCGGCGGAAAGCCTCGACCTCGGCCGCTACGCCCGGGTGGAAGCCGTCGAGACCGCCGCCGCCAACCTCGAACTCTGGCGCTGGATCGCGGCCGTCGGCCTGCTGATCCTGCTCTTCGAATGGTGGTGGTACCACAAACGCACCGTATGACCCCGCCCCGTCATCGCCTTCGCGCCGCGCCGCCGACAGCCGGCCTCCGCGTCTCCCGCTCTCGCAGCTTGCCAAGCTGCGAAACAGCAGGCTGCCAGCCTGCGCTACAATCGCGCCGCCGGTTTTTGCCTGAATGAAATTGCCGCTTCCCATCTTCCTTTGCCTGCTTACCGCCCTGGCGGGCTTGGCGGGCTGCGGAAAGCGCGCGCCGGACGTGGTCGTGTACGCGGCGCAGGACCGCACCTACGCGGAGCCGCTGTTGCGCGCCTTCGAGCAGCGGACCGGCCTGCGCGTGGGCGCGGTGTACGACAACGAGGCCGTGAAGACCGTCGGCCTGGCCAACCGGCTTCTGGCCGAGCGGGAACATCCGGCGGCGGACGTCTTCTGGGGCAACGAGGAACTCCGCGCCCGCCAACTGGCCGCCGCCGGCGTGTTCGCCGCCACCAACGGCTGGCGGGCCTTCGGCTGGCGCAGCCGGCGGGTGATCGTCAACACCAACCACGTCGCCCCCGCCGACGCCCCCCGCGCGTTGGAGGAGCTGACCAACGCCGTCTGGCGCGGGCGGGTGGCGATGGCGTATCCGCTGTTCGGCACCACCGCCACCCATCTGGCCGCCCTGCGCCAGCATTGGGGCGACGAACGCTGGGCCGCGTGGTGCCGGGCGATGCGCGCCAACGACTGCCACCTGGTGGACGGCAATTCCGTCGTGGCCCGGCTGGTCGCGCGCGGCGAAGCGTGGATCGGGCTGACCGACTCGGACGATTTCCGCGTGGTCCAAGCCCAGGGCGCCCCGGTGATCATGCTGCCGCTGAACGGGGAATCGCTCCTCATCCCGAACACCGTCGGCGTGGTGCGCGACGGCCCGCACCCGGAGGCCGCCCGTCGTCTGGCCGATTACCTGGCCGGTCCCGGGGTCGTCGCCGCCCTGGTCGAGGCCGGCGCGCTGGAGGGGGTGAACCCCGCCGAGGCGGGCGCGGCCACGCTGCGGCCGGATTGGGACCGGCTGCTCCGCGACTTGGAATCCACCACCGCCCAACTGCAAAAATGGTTCGCGCGTTGAGATCATGAGCGGGTTGTTGCTCCAGAACAGTCTCCTGGTGGGCGGGCTGGCCACGCTGCTGGCCGCCGCGCTGGGACTGCTGGTGGCGGTGGCCCTGCTCGGGCTGCCGGCGCGCTGGCGGCGGGTCGGGCTGGCCGGCGCGGCCACGGTGCTCGCGCTGCCGCCGTTTCTGGTCACCAACTGCTGGATGGCCCTGCTGGGGCTGAACGGCCTCTGGCGCGCGTGGGCGCCGCTGAATCTCTACTCGCTCCCCGGCGTGGTGCTCCTGCTGGGGCTGATGCTCTGGCCCCTCACCACCTTCGCCGCGTGGGCCGCCTGGCGGCGGCTGGAAGCGCCGCTCCTCGAGGCCGAGCCCGCCCTGCGCGGCGCGCGTCTCTTCCGCTTCCTGCTCTGGCCGGCGGCGCGGCCGTTGCTGGCCCCGGCCTGGGCGCTGACCGGCGTGCTGGCGTTGAACAATTTCGCCGTGCCGGTGCTGCTCCAGGTGAGCGTGCTGCCCGCCGAGGTCTGGCTGCGCTTCAACACCCACCTCGACGCCGCCGGGGCATTCGTGGCCGGGATTCCGCTGACGCTCGCGCCGCTGTTGCTGCTGCTCTGGTTGTGGCGACGGGAGGTGGGCTGGCCGCGGCGCGAGGGCGCCCTGCCGTCCGCCGCCCTGCGAAGCCGGCTGGGCGGAATGTGGCCGGCGGCCCTGGTCGGCGCGGCGGCGGTGTTCTTTTTCGCCCTGTTCCTGCCGGTGGGCGAAATCCTGTTCCGGCGCGAAACGTGGAGCGCCTTCGCGGCGGCCGTCGTCACCGGCGGCCGGGCGGCGGGCGCCACCCTCCTTTACGCGGGCGGCGCGGCCACCGGCGTGCTGCTGGCCGGGACGTGGTTGCGCCACCGCCGGTTCGGCTGGGCGGCCTGGCTGCTGACGCTCACGCCCGGCATCCTGCTCGGACTGGGATTGCTCGTGGCGCTGAACCGTCCGCCCTTCCTGTCGTTCGCGCGCGGGCCGGGCATCGTGCTGCTGGCGCTCGGGTTGCGCTATTTCGCCGTGGGTTTCACCGGCGCGTGGCTGGCCGCCCGGGCGTGCGACGCGGACCTGATTGACGCCGCCCGCCTCGAAGGCGCGTCCCGGCTGGCCCTCTGGCGGCGGGTGCGCGGGCCGCAAATGGCCGCCCCGCTCGCCGCCGCGTGGTACGTGGTGTACCTGCTCTGCCTGGGCGACGTGGAAACGGTCATCCTGCTCACGCCGCCCGGGGGCGAAACGCTGCCGATGGTGGTGTTCAACCTGCTCCACTACGGCCACAACGCGCAGGTGAACGCGCTTTGCCTCACCCTGCTGGGGCTGGCCCTGCTGCCCGGCGGCCTGTGGCTGGCGGGCCGGGGCTTGTGGCGGATGGGCGTCCTCCGGAACCGCGCCTCCGTCGGCGCGCTGCTCGCGGCGGCGGCGTGGGTCGGCCTGGGGACCGGCTGCGGCGAAGCGCCCCCGACCGGCGACTTCGCGGCTTCGGCCCCCTTGAACAGCCGCTTCTTCAGCCGGGTCGAGGTGCTCGGACGCCGGGGCGCCGGGCCGGGCGAATTCAACAAGCCGCGCTCGCTGGCGGTGGATCGCGGGGATCACCTGTTCGTCGTGGACCTGACCGGGCGCATCCAGAAGTTCGGCCCCGATGGCGCGTTCCTGCTCTCCTGGCAGATGCCGGAGACGAAACTGGGCCGGCCCAAGGGCATGGCGCTGGACGGCGACGGCAACCTGATCGTCGTCGAGCCGCATTACGCGCGCGTCAACCACTTCACGACGGACGGACGGCTCGTCCGCCAATGGGGCACGCGCGGCACCAACGTCGGCCAAATCAATTTCCCCCGCGCGGTGGCCGTGGCCCGCGACGGCGATCTCTACCTCAGCGAATACAGCCGCGCCGAGCGGGTGCAGCGCTTCTCGCCCGACGGAAAGGAAGTCCGGTTCGTGATCGGTCACGCCGGCGCGGGACCCGGCGAATTCAACCGGGCCGAGGGCCTGTGCGTGGACGCCGAAGACCGGCTGTACGTGGCCGATTCCTGCAACCACCGCGTCCAGGTGTTCAACCCGGACGGGACCTTTCTCCGGCAATTCGGCCGCGCCGGCGCCGCGCCCGGCGAATTGAGCTACCCGTATGACGTCCGCGTGGACGCCGCGGGCCACGTCTTCGTCTGCGAGTTCGGCAACAGCCGGATCCAGGTCTTCGACGTGGAGGGCCGGAGCCTCGAAATCATCGGCGGTCCCGGTTTCGCGCCCGGCCAGTTCAACAACCCGTGGAGCCTGGCGATGGATTCCGCCGGCAACCTCTACGTGGCTGACGCCGCCAATCACCGCGTGCAAAAACTCATCCGCCGCCCCCGCCACGCCTCCGAAACCGAAGGGGAGCACACGCGCCCCCGCGTGTGCCGATTGGCGCCCCCGCCAATCGCTCCCCGCGCCCGAATCCCGCGGCCGCCACGCTCCGCGGAACACGCCTTTCCCCCCCGCAACAGCATCTTCCCCGAAGACCCCGCCCCCGTGGCGCATCGTGCGCTCTCCGGGGTTCGGCGGGGCGCCGAACCCCACACGCGAGGGCGCGTGTGCTCCCCCGTTCAGATGATCGCGTGGGGCAAAAATGGCGACGGAAACCAATCGCGGAGCCAGCAAAACAATCCGCCCCTCGTAGCGCAGACTGTCAGCCTGCCGTTTCGCGGCGTGGCACGCTGCGAGGCGTCCATCCCTCCCGCCGCCTGGCCACCACAACAGCCCCGCACACCAAGCCGCCCACTCAAAAATCCGGCAACTCCCCGTAGCGCAGGCTTCCAGCCTGCCGTGTCGCCGACTTCCAGTCGGCCAAGCGCCCGAATCCCGCGGCCGCCACGCTCCGCGAAACACGTCCTTGCTTCCCGCAGCGGCATCTTTCCCATGGTCTCCGCTGCCTTCCGCCCGCTCCCTGCGCCGCTCGCTTTCCGGTCATGAATTTCCAGTTCACCCATCCTTGGTGGTTGTTGCTCCTGCCGGTGGCCCTCGGCTGGACGCTCTGGCTGTTCCGCCGTTCCGACGTGAGCGTGGCGGCGTGGCGACGCTGGACCGCCCTGATCATCCGCCTGCTCGTGGTGCTGGCCGTCTGTCTCGCCCTGGCCGGTTTGCAATGGCTCAAGCCCCTCGAAGGGATGAACGTCTTCTTCCTCCTCGACCGCTCGGACAGCGTGCCCGGCGACCAGCAGGAAGCGGCCCTCAAGGTGGTCAACGAGCTGGCCGCCGGAAAAAAGAAGGGCGACCGCGCGGGCGTGATCGTGTTCGGCGACGGCGCGGGCATCGAGATGAACCCGAACGAGCACGTCCAGCTCGAGAAAATCCACGCCGTGGTGGGCGGCGGGCGGACGGACATCGCCGGGGCCATCCGCCTCGGCACCGCCGCCTTTCCCGAGAACGGCCAGAAACGCCTCGTCCTCCTCTCCGACGGCAACGAAAACCTCGGCGACGCCCTGGGCGCCGTGGCCGCCGCGCGGGCCCTCGGGGTGACCATTGACGTGCTCCCGATGGGGGTGACGCGGCGCGGCGACGTGGCGGTGCGCAAGGTCAGCGTGCCCTCCCGCCTCAAGACCGGCCAGCCGTTCGACGTCAACGTGCTGGTGAACTCCGACGGCGAACGCGACGCCGTCCTGCGCCTCTTCCAAAACGACCGCTTCGTGGGCGAGCAACCGGTCCACCTCTCGCCCGGCAAGAACCTGCTTGCCATCCCGCAGAAGCTCGAAGCGGCCGGCTTCTACGGCTACGACGTGCAGGTCGAGGTCCCCGGCGATCTCATCCCGCAGAACAACCGCGCCTCCAGCTTCGCCACCGTGCGGGGCGAACCGCGGGTGTTGATCGTCTCCTCCGATCCCGCCGCCGACGCGCCGCTCGCCGCCGCCCTGAAATCCGCCGAATTGCGCGCCCGCCTCACCGACGTGGGCGGCTTCCCCGCCACCCTGGCCGAGCTGCAAAGCTACGACACCCTCGTCCTCTGCAACGTGGCCGCCGGCGACCTGGGCACGGACCTGATGCGGCTGCTCGAAAGCGCCGTGCGCGATTTCGGCGTGGGCCTCGTTTGCGTGGGCGGCGATCAGGCCTTCGCGGCGGGCGGCTACCGCGGCACCCCGCTGGAAACCGTCCTCCCCGTCAGCATGGACCTCAGCAGCAAGAAGGTCCTGCCCAGCGGCGCGGTGGTGCTGATCATGCACGGCATGGAATTCAACAACGGCAACCAGATCGCCCGCGAATGCGCCCTCGGCGTCCTCGACGCCCTCGGTCCGCAGGACGAATTGGGCGTGGTGCTCTGGGACGGCAAGGACCGCTGGCTCTTCCCGCTCTCCCCGGTGGGCGACCGCAAGGAAAAGGGCCGCGCCATCGAAGGCATGAACCAGGGCGACCTGCCCACCTTCGAAAACGTCATGTACCTCGCCTACCAGGGCGCCCCGAACTACCCCGGCCTCAAGGATTCCAAGGCCAACCTGAAACACATCATCGTCTTCAGCGACGGCGATCCCGCCCCGCCTTCCGACGACCTGATGAACGCCATCGTCAACGACCGGATCACCGTCAGCACCGTGCTGATCTCCGGCCACGCCGGCCCGGAAACCATGATCCGCATGGCCGACCAGGGCCGGGGCCGCTTCTACAACGTGAGCGATCCCTCCCAGTTGCCCCAGATCTTCCTCAAGGAGGCGATGGTCATCCTCAAGTCCGCCATCTTCGAGGAACCCTTCCGCCCGGTCTGGGCCGCCAACAGCGAAGTGCTGCGCGGCATCAGCGCGGCGGAGCTGCCCGTGTTGCGCGGCTACGTGGCCACCACCCCCAAGGGCCGCGCGGAAATCCCCCTCCTCACCGACAAGGGCGACCCCCTCCTGGCCCACTGGCAATACGGCCTCGGCCGGGTGGCGGCCTTCACCTCCGACGCCCGCGCCCGCTGGGCGGTGGCCTGGCTGGGCTGGCCGAAATACCGCCAGTTCTGGTCGCAGCTCGTCCGCTGGGCCCTGCGCCGCGTGGACACCGCCGACCTCAACCCCCAGGTCGCCGTCGTGGGCGGCCGGGGCTTCCTCAGCGTCGAGGCGCTCGACGCCGACCAGAACTACCGCAACTTCCTCGACCTCCAGGCCGTCGTGGTCAGCCCGTCCGGCAAGAAACAAACCGTCCGCCTCGAACAAACCGGCCCCGGCCGCTACGAGGCGGTCTTCGACACCCCCGAAGTCGGCGCCTACCTGGTCAACGTGGCCGAGCTGAAAGACGGCCAAATCGCCGCCACCCAGGTGGTCGGCGCCAGCGTCAACTACTCCCCCGAATTCAACGCCTCGACCCCGAACCTCAACCTCCTCCGCCGCGTGGCCGAGGCGGGCCAGGGCCGCGAGCTGCCCGACATCCGGCAACCCCGGACGCTGAACCCCTTCCTGCACGACCGCCAAAAGACCTTCCAGCCGCGCGACCTCTGGGAGTGGCTCCTCAAGTTCGCCATCCTCGCCTTCGTGTTCGACGTCGGCGTGCGGCGCATTGACGTTGACCGCGAAGAATGGCGCAAGGCCCTGGCCTTCCTGCGCCGCTGGATCTTCTTCTGGCGCAAAACCGCCGTTCCCGCGGGCCCCGACGAATCCCTCGCCGCCCTGCTGGCCCGGCGCGACCAGGTCCGCGCCCGTCACCG